>CAIWDB010000540.1 GCA_903911305.1 uncultured Methylococcaceae bacterium
AACGGTTCCACCGGGCACAAGTGCAGTAACAAATCGCTACTTGCCAACTCAGGGGCAACGTCTGCGCTGAACCCTTCAAACACAACATTGGGATGGCTCTGTTGGGCACGGGCGCGCAACACGTCTAAATCCCAACCCGCCCCGAAAACCCGCACAGGGAGGTCGCTTAGTTCATGATGCCGATCCAGTGCATCCAATAACAAATCAACACGCTTGATAGGATCGACTCTGGAAACAACGATGACCGTGCGAATGCCATTTTCCGTGAAGGGGGGATGTCGCGGCGCAGATTGTATACGACTGTCAGGTAGGAAGTTACCCACAACAATGATCTGATTATGGTCAACCCCATTGGCAATTAGCCGCTCTTTCACATAATCGGACACTGCCACGAAAGTCACTTTCTTGCCATTGAGCATTTTTTTGCGTCCGTAACTTTCCCGCTCGTCCGTGCCTCCATGAACCAAATGCAAATGCACAGCAGGGCGGCGGTAAAAAAAATTCCAGAAAATAAATGCCAAGGAGTGGGTCACCCCTGTCGCCGCAAACGCAATTGGCTTATGGTCGGAGATTTGATGCCTGATACGACGGGCAAAATCCCTTGAGTTTCGAAATGGTACGGCCATAATGCCCATTTTTTCAGCCTCGACTAGGGCGGGTCCAGGCGGGGCCAATAATACCGGCGTGAACGAGTCGCGCAACCCGTCCATGGTGTATAGCGCCATTCGTTCGGTGCCATACAGATTGCCACTGTGGAGCGCATAGAGAAATTTTGGTTTCATAAATGGATAAGAATCGTCTTTGTTAGATTTTTTGTTGGATCGAACCATGACTTTGGCATCCTCATGTACATCATTGTACTCCTCCTCTCTTTTGGCAAAGTAGCCCCCGCTCTTAAAAACTTCCAAGTTTGTGACAATCACACTGACAGATTTAGGATCCAACTCCTCCAAGATCGACAAAGACCGTTTGAGTTCACCCACTTTCACATCCCGCGCCTTGACCAGCAGCAAAGTAAGGTCGGCAATGGTGGCAAGAAACTCAGCATCGGCGGAACCTAGAATCGATGGCGCGTCAAGCAACACAATATCATAGTGCCTTTGCAAAGAAACCAAGATTTCGCGCAAATTGTCATATCCGAACAAGTGAGAATGGACATTAAAACCACCGACGCTTATGCGATCCGGGAGAGAACCATCGGCCTTGATGATAGCATCGTCCAAATCTCCGTCGCCGTTAATCAGTTCGATCAAACCTGCCTGGAATTGATTCGCTTGGTAGCGCGAATCAGGTTTAGCGGCATTGACTTCCACGACCAAGGATTTGACTCCGAGATCGCACAACTCCAAACCCATATCGAAAGCCAATGTGGTCACTCCGGCATCTGGCTTGACCGACGTAAAAAGAAGCAGTCGGGTTCCCTGTAATTTAAATTCTCTCTCCAAAGCGATGGAAAGCCTGCGTTTGATGTCTCTCAACACCAAACGCCGCCCAAGACTTTCGCCCGACTCGCAAATTCCGGCTAATGGCCTGAATCCGATCAGATTTTGAACTTGGTTGGTTGTTCTCAATTGCCCACTGATTTTAAACTTGATAAAGTCAATCAAGAAGGGAACAATAAAAGCAAGCGCAAATCCGGCCGCTCCCGAGATCACGGCAATCTTCTTCCATCCCCCTTTTCCTTTTATTGGATCAAAGGCATAGGCTTCCACTCTCGCCATGCTAGGCGCATTAAACTCCATCAATAATTTATCTTTGCGGAGCTCAATTTCTTCCAATTGACTTTGGAATCGCCTGATTTCGTTGTTATATCCGAGAGCCAAATTGTATTTTTCACTGAACCGATTGGCTTTGGCTTGGTTGTCAAGAATCTGTTGCTTGATGCCATCAACCATGTGTTGGGCCTTGATTACATCGTTCTGTCGCTGATCCACTAACACTTTGGCAACACGTTTAAACACTTCTTCAGTGCCACGCTCCAATTCTTCGTTTATTTCCTTGAGTTCACGGTCGATATTTTTTTTCAAGGGATGCGACTCCTCCAGGCCACTCACCACCTCAAGCAGCTTGGTGCGGCGCAGATTGACGTTCCCCTTCAACGTGTTCAATGTAGGGTCGCTCGCCACCTTTTCATACGATGCCGCAAATAAAGCCTCATGGTTTTCCCTGCCTTGATCGTCTATTAATACTGCTTTAGCACTTTTGGCAGCGATCAATTCACGTTGAACGCTTTCAAGCGCCATTTTACTTTCGAGCAATAGTTGGTCGAAGGGATTGGTCGCATCATCGCTGAATGTGGTGACCCCCAACATTTTGGCAATAGTCGTGCGTTGCGACATGCGATGATTAATTTTTTTGATGAGTTGCTCTCGCCTAGTGTTCAGTAAGGCAATGCGGACATCTTTATTAGTAAACAAAGATGCGCTTTTAGTTTCTATATACACGTCCATTAGAGTGTCGAGGATTTTTTTCAAAGGCATTTCATGATGTTGGTTCATCGTGACTTCCATGGTCACATTCATCAAATAAGTGTCTTTGATCATCACGGCCTTGACGGCTCCAGACAACTCCTCTGCGGAGTTGTTCAGTTTCTTTCTGTTTCGTTCCTTCATATCATCCAATTCTTTTTCAGCAGCTATCAGTTCGAGAGGTTTCTCTCTTGATTTTTGTGCTGCTTCAAGCTGTTGCTGATCCAGAAACTCTTGCAACGACTGATCGTCGCTCGTTTGATTGGCTTGACCAAACTGTTCCAGAAGCGCCTCCACGCGCTTACTATCTTCTTGGATAATTTCACTTTTCCATGTCAATGTCAGATCTTGAACTTTTTGGGTGAGTTCAGTTTCATCCTCGGGTTTGATGTCTAAATATTTAGTGGGATCTAGCTTTTTATCCTGTGGCGGCGCTATCCAAATCAAGTCTTCTGGATACTTTTTGGTCATGTTTAATTTTTTTAACGTGTCCAAAGCCACTGAATATGACTGGACCATCTGAATCTGCTGCTCTTGAAATAACTTTACTTTTTGGAAAGAGTCAAAATCTGTCTCTTTTTGCTCGGCCAATACGGTAGCAAAACGGGGTGCCAGATAAATTTTCGCTTGGACGAAATATGTATACATATCGCGCTTCTTGGTGTAGGCCAAGAGACTTCCAGCGCAAGCCACTACTATCGCTACAATAATCCCGTAATACCAATATTTACGCAGGCTTTCTTTAAGGGAGACCGCTCCCTCACTTAATTTCGGTTGCTCTTCCAACTGGGCGGTGTTGGCACCAAGTTTAGCCATGGTTGCGGTAACAATGCATCAGAATGCGGCAAAGCCTTTGAGAGTCATCATCGTAGCAAAGGGGTTGACCTTCTGGAAAATATAGCCAACTTTGGATTCCCAACTGCGTGCCACGTAAATGATGTCTCCCTCTTCCATCGACATGTTCAAGTTTGGGTTGGGGTGCAAAACATCGTACATGTCGATTTCCAAATGGGCTTGCTTGGATGGGCGAACCAAGTGAAATGAGGAAATATTCGCTTCAGGCGTTGGACCGCCCGCCTGGCTGAGGGCATCCATGAAAGACATTTGCGGCGTCAAACGATACACACCTGGTTTGTTCACCGCACCCAGCACATAGACAGACGTGTCGGTGGAATCCGGGATATAAACCGTGTCGTTCCGCATCAATTGCACGTTCAATCCCATGTCACCCGTCAGCAAGCGTTTAACATCAATCCATAGAATCTTGTTGCCTCTGATGATTGCACAGCGGGTCAACACTTGTTCCGGGCGCAATAACGGCAAACCACCGGCCTTTGCCAAGATTTCCAGCAGCAGCGGTGGATATTCAAATTGCAATGCACCAGGTCGCTCGACGCGGCCTAGCACGATGACCCGGTTTGACGTGTACTTTTCTACGCGAACAGTGGTGAAAATGTCTTTGTAATAGTGCGACAGTGTCTGCGTAATGGCTTTGGCTGCGTCTTCACGCGTCAAGTTTCGCAAATACAGAACACCACTGACTGGAAGTGTGATTTTCCCATCCGGGCCTATCGTATGCGGGCCACTCAGTTCGGACCGCCCGAGTACGTCAACTTGGATGAGGTCGCCGTCCCACAGGCGATATTCTGTTTCCACATCTGCCTTGAAAGCCTGAACCACTTCATCGCTTGAATAGGTCGTTGTGCGATCTGGGACTTCAAACGCTTTGGCCGCGCCAGGCGACTGAACAGGTACCGATTCCCAAGAACTACAGGCCGTAAGCAAGCAAAGCAAAGCTGTCAACAGCAAGCTGCCACTCATTAATTTAGAAACTAAACTCATACGCGAAACCAGCCTGAAGGATCGACCAAAGGGCGGTTGAATGAACGACGGCTTAACCTCTTTTTACGCGAATGGGAAACACACCAGAGGGACTACAATTCCTCTATCAAATTAGACGAAGACAGCCATCACATTGAAAGTAAACTGTATATACTAGATAAATGCGTATCGCGTAACCGGCAACCCCGCCTAAGATGCCTTGCTCATGGAATCAAGGGCGGCTTCGGTGGATGCATACATTTCGAAGATTTCGCTTAATCGCGTCAATTCCAAGAGAGTTTGGACATTTTTTGAAATCCCACTCAACAGCATTCGCCCACCTTTGGCGCGAATCAATTTGAAAGCCGATATCAACACTGAAAGGCCGCTAGAGTCGATAAAACTAACCCCGCTCAAATCGACGATCAACTTCCCAGTCCCCGCCTCGACTATCCCCTTTAAACTCTCACGTGCCTCAGGGGCATCGGCTGCCACTAAGCGACCAGTTATTGTGACGATATCGATACCATTTTCTTTTTGGTGAGTCTGAATCATGTTGTCTCCTGAATTGAAATCAATATTGAATTGGCTTAAGGTTAATTCTGAAGATGCTACAACATTTAGCCAATCAATACTACCATAGCTAAGCTTGTGCCACAAACGGCTACAAAGCTAGGCTTTTTGAATACTATGAAAGACGCAACCACCAAACTTTTTCCGCACGCTTAGACTACGGTTAGAGCATCAGCCATCTGCCCCTAAGGCTGCGATCAAGGCTTCAACCTCACCTATCAACCTGGTGATTGAGGGGTCTCCAAGCTCTATGTCTTTGGCAAGGGCCTTTGATTCCACCTGTTCAGCACTGTACACCAAGCCTTGAGCGCAAAAATGTAGCGCCATGCCTTTTAATGTATGCGCTATCTCGGCGATTGACGCTGCCGTCAAGGTTCCATCCTTGCCTTGCAAACGTTCAAGCAGCATGATTCCTTCGCGCTTGAACAAATGCTTCATCTCAATTAAAAATCCAGTATCACCACCAAGGCGTGTCAATGCCGCTTGCATATCCCAAATCTCCCGGTCTGAATCTTGCCGTTCATCAGGATCAACTGTCGCCACCGATGGAACCAACCAAATTTGCAGCATCTTCGACAAGTCTTCCAACATAAGAGGCTTGGCAAGATGAGCGTCCATACCCGCTTCGAGGCACTTTTCCTTGTCACCTTCCAATGCATTCGCAGTTAAGGCAATGACCGGGGTTCGCTTGAGGGACAACATGCGCTCGCTTTCGCGCAGCGATCTTGTCGCAACGTAACCGTCCATTACCGGCATATGGCAGTCCATCAAAACCAAATCGTAAGATTTGCGTTCAAGTTCTGCCAGGGCATCTTTGCCATTTCCAACGCAGTGTGAATCTATCCCAAAACATTCCAACATTTTCAATGCCACTTTTTGGTTGACAGCATTATCTTCGACTAACAAAACATTTCTGCCAGCCATATTTGGCAAAGCACCTGCCATCGGTCGAGATATGACACGAACCTTGCTTCCTCCGCCATCCAAACTGGAAACCACGGCATCAAATAAAAGGGACTGACGCACAGGTTTGGTTAAGGTGTGTCGAATGCCTGCATTGGTCCGCTCACTTTCGGTCACCGAACCACCCGAACTCAATAGGATGCGTGGTATTTCAGCTAGCCGTTTCTCTTCAGTCATTGCTTGCGCAAGCATCAAACCATCCATTCCTGGCATGTTCATGTCCATGATGACAAGATCGTAAGGCGTTTCTTCCGTGCACGCCTGTTTCAACAAGACCAATGCTTGAGGGGCATTATCCGCCGACTGGGCAAGGGCACCCCAATCCCCGAGAAGCCGTTCAAGAATCACCCGGTTTGTTGTATTGTCGTCGACTATCAACACTTTACGCTTAGAGATAGTATTTGGCAGAGTGGGCACTCCGTATTCGCCTCCTTTTTCCAACTCAATGGCAAACCAAAATGACGAACCGACATTGAGAGTGCTTTCAATGTGGATTTCACTACCCCCCATATGCTTGACCAAGCTTTGGCTAATACTCAATCCAAGCCCGGTGCCGCCAAATCGGCGGGTAGTCGCACCATCCGCCTGTACAAACGGCTTGAACAGGCGTTCCTTGTCAGACGGTGATATCCCTATGCCTGTATCCGTTATGGTGAATCGTAGAACAGCCTGCTTTTCCATTTCTTCAACACAAGTCACATCTACGGATACTTCACCCTGCTCAGTGAATTTTATTGCATTGCCAATCAGGTTGGTCAAAATCTGACGTAAACGGGTAGGATCGCCACGCAACTCACTCGGTAACCTCGGATCTATGAAGCAATTCATTTCCAAACCCTTTGCAAATGCCTGTGCAGCCAATAACGCGCACACTTCCTCGACTAAAACGCGCAGATTAAAATCGACACTGTCCAGCTCCAATTTTCCGGCTTCTATCTTGGAAAAATCGAGAATGCTGTTGATGATAGTCAGCAGCGCTTCTGCCGAACTAGCCGCTGTATTCGCAAACTCAAGTTGTTCGCTATCCATGTTGGTGCGACGGAGAATTTCGAGCATCCCCAAAATCCCATTCATAGGGGTGCGGATTTCGTGACTCATGTTTGCCAGAAATTCGCTTTTTTGGCGGGACGCATCCAGCGCGGCATCGCGTACCCGCTCCATCATCTGCCGGGTCTGATCCCTTACGATGGCAAGGCCCATAGCCTCACCGATCTGCTTGAGAATATCAATTCGCTCGGGTGTTTGATTTGGATATGGGTCGGTATAGAGAAACATCACGCCTAATAAATCTTCACCGGAAACTAGGGGCACGATGTAGTGACCGTGGCTAACCATGCCTTCAAAACGGTGTTCGTGACGGGGATCGCAGAAACAGTCATCTGAAACCAACACTTTGCCGGAAATTGCCACCCTTCCGCATAAACAGGCACCTAGTGGGATTTGCCGCTCACATCGAAGGAACTCGTCACTGAACTCTCCTTGATGAACAAACAAATCTAAGGAGTTGTTGTTAAGCCCAAGCAGAAAAATCCCACCTTTTTGTTGCAAGCTTAAATTCGGAAGGTCAAAAAGCCTATTCAAGACACGGGTAAAACGCTCCGCCAACGATGCGGACTGGTTGAGAATTTCCACTACTGTCAACCGGGCATCAGTTTCTAAGCGAATCAGAGCGAGATGCTCCTCCCGCACAACAATTTCGCTGATATCTCGCTGTATCGACACAAAGCCAATATTCACATTGGTGTTATCGCGTATCGGAGTAATGGTTACTTCTGCCCAATACAGCAGGGGGTCGAGTCTGTCTGTTTTGGTAGTAACCGGATCTTCCTTCCGGCGATGCGGCAGGCCGTCTTGCCAAACTGAAGCCATGCCATCAACTGATACGGCCGTTGCCACCCCCTGTTTGCGCCGGTTCAGCAAACGCCCCCGCCACGAATCACCCAGTCTAAGCGTTTGCCACATGGATTGGTAAACGGCGGGGGCCGTCCTACCGCTATCCAAAATATGGGGTGTTTTTCCCATTAACTCGTTCACATCCCAACCGGTGAACTGACAGAAAGCCGGGTTGGCATATTCGATGACACCTTGAGCGTCAGTCACAAAAATCATGTCCGCACTGGCTTCTGCCGCCATTTTTAGGCGTAGGCGTTCGTGTTCGGCGGCCTTGGTCTCGGTAATGTCAGTCCATGAACCAACAATGGCTTGTACGTTACCGTCAGCACTGTGGACAACCCGGGCGTTGTCGCTAATCCAAAGATATTTCCCATCGGAGGATAGATAACGGTATTCAAGCCTGAATTTCCCAAGGGCTAACAACTCCGACATTAAATTTTTGGCGATTTTCTGATCGGATGCATGAAGATGACGAAACCAAAAATCGCGGTCATTTAACATGGCATCCGGTGTAAATCCAACAATCTCCTGGGCATTGCCGCTAATGAACGTGCATTTCGTCAAGTCTTCCCGGTCTTCATTGGCGTAGATCACTGAAGGCGATGCATCAAGCAGCCATTTCAGCCGTTCGCCCAACTTTTCGGCACTCATTTGAATCTTTTTCAGTTCGGTGATATCACGCCTCACCGCGACATATTGATAAGATTTGCCTTCCTCGTCCAAAAACGGAATGATGGTGGTGTCAACCCAATAGAAACTGCCATCCTTTCGCCGATTTCTGAACTCACCCTGCCAAATGTCACCCTTCACAATTGACTGCCACATGGACTTGAAATATTGCCGATCATGGAAGCCAGAATTGACAATGCGATGGTCTTGTCCGAGCAATTCTTCTTGCAAGTAACCAGAGACCATGCAGAATTTATCATTGGCAAAAATGATTTTTCCACTGACATCCGCAATACTCACCAAAGCATGTTCGTCCAATGCGCGTTTAAGATTGGCATTTATCCGCTGTTCTTGAGTGTTCCGACCCCGCTCCTCGGACAACTGCATGAACAGCTTTTTGGCAGTGGCGAACCAAAACAATAAGGTGGCGGTCACGGAAATGGCTGAGGTAATCAGCACCGTTTCCATCCAAAAAGGCAACTGTAATCCAAACCTTTCCGCAAGGTGCAACCATAGAATAATGGCCACACCCATCAAACCCGTTGCCGAGGTAATACCCACCAAACTCATCATCACAGTTCGAGGAACAGTATTAGTTGGGGGTATGAAGGGGAATCGGGACGGTGGGATGTTCAATTACATACCTTGATGAGTCACAGCGCCTTGATTTTTTCCGCCTGCTCCGTCATTTGGCGCAACCCCGATTGCAAGTCTGCCAATTTTGCCTGTTCCTTTGCGACGACTTGCGCAGGGGCCTTGCCAATGAATGTCGGGTCATTGAGTTTGCCTTCCACCCGTGGCAATTCTTTCTCGATACGCTGAATTTCCTTTGCGAGCCTCGCCAATTCGGCTTCTTTGTCGATTAATCCCTTCATTGGGATCATGATGCGCATATCACCGAGTAGGGCAATTGCGGATTCTGGGGCTTCGTCTGTTTGTTCCAACCAAACAATCCCATCAAGCCGACCCAACCGGAGCAACAGTTCGCGGCTCCGCTCCAAGCATTGCTTATCTTTTGGCTGGCCGTTTTGTAACATAACTGGCAACAGTTTACCGGGTGGAATGTTCATTTCACCCCGGATTCTGCGCACACCTAGGATGAAGTTCATCACCCATTCCATCTCACGCTCGGACACCGCGTCAATGCGGTCGGATTCGGCCTGAGGATAAGGCTGGGTCATGATTGTCGGGCCATCCCTGCCGACCAAGGGCGCGGTGCGTTGCCAGATTTCCTCTGTGATAAACGGCATCAGCGGATGGGCCAAACGAAGCACGCATTCCAAAACCTGCACCAAAGTCTGCCGCGTACCACGTTGCTTCGCTTCGTCATCGCTTAGCAAGTTAATCTTCGCCGCTTCCAGATACCAATCACAGTATTCGTTCCAAACAAATTCGTAGATGGCCTGGGCTACCAAATCTAGGCGATAGGCTTCGATAGATTCGCGCACTAACATGATAGTGGAGTTCAAACGGCTTTGAATCCAAAGGTCAGGCAAACTGAAGGTGCGGGGAAGCTCATTAAGCCCAGTGTCCAAACCCTCCGTGTTCATCAGCACGTAGCGCGCAGCATTCCACAACTTGTTGCAAAAATTGCGATACCCCTCAACCCTCCCCATGTCAAACTTGATGTCACGCCCTGTGGAAGCCAGTGAAGCAAAGGTGAAACGCAGTGCGTCACACCCGTAAGGCGCTATGCCTGCGGGAAATTCCTTGAGGGTACGGGCTTCAATCTTTTGCGCCATTTGCGGTTGCATCAAACCGGCGGTGCGCTTTTGCACCAACTCCTCCAAGCTGATCCCGTCAATAATGTCCAAAGGGTCAAGCACATTGCCCTTGGATTTGGACATCTTCTGGCCTTCCGCATCCCGCACCAAACCATGCACGTAAACCGTCTTAAACGGCACCTGAGCCGACCCGTCAGGGTGCTTAACCAAGTGCATAGTCATCATGATCATCCGGGCCACCCAGAAAAAGATGATGTCAAAGCCAGTGACCAGAACATCCGTAGGGTGGAAGGTTTTCAGCTCAGGGGTTTCTTGAGGCCAGCCCAAGGTCGAGAATGTCCAAAGACCAGACGAAAACCAAGTATCCAACACATCTTCATCTTGGCGTAGATCAACATCACTTCCTAAACTGTATTTGTCGCGAACCTCGGACTCGTTGCGTCCCACATACACGTTTCCTTGGGTGTCATACCACGCCGGAATTCTGTGGCCCCACCACAATTGACGGGAAATGCACCAATCTTGAATATCACGCATCCAAGAGAAGTAAAGATTCTCGTATTGCTGAGGCACGAAGCGTATGCGTCCGTCCTCCACCGCTTCAATCGCGGGTTTGGCCAACACTTTGGCATTGACATACCATTGGTCGGTCAGCCATGGCTCAACGATGACACCAGAACGATCACCACGGGGCACTTTCAAGGTGTGCGGGTCAATCTTTTCCAACAAGCCTAAGCCATCGAGTTCTGCGACGATCTTTTTTCTAGCATCAAAACGATCCAAACCTGCATATGCGGCCGGCGCAATTTCGCCATGGGCAACGGCATACCCCTCAAACGTCAATACGGTAAATTCGTGCAGAATATGTGCATCACGATCCAAAACATTGATTAGTGACAAATTGTGGCGCTTGCCCATTTCATAGTCATTGAAATCATGGGCGGGCGTGATTTTCACGCAGCCCGTGCCAAACTCTGGGTCCACATAGTCATCGGCAATGATGGGTATTTTTCGTCCAGTGACGGGCAAGTCAACGGTCTTGCCAATCAAATGCTGATACCTCACGTCTTCAGGATGAACGGCCACAGCAGTGTCGCCTAACATGGTTTCTGGGCGGGTGGTGGCCACTACTAGAAAACCGGAACCATCAGACAATGGGTATCGCAAGTGCCACAGCGAACCTTTTTCTTCTTCGCTGGCGACTTCCAAATCAGAAATAGCCGTGTGCAATTTCGGGTCCCAGTTGACGAGACGCTTGCCACGGTAGATCAAACCGTCGTCATACAAACGGACGAAAGCCTCCTGCACGGCACGAGATAGTCCTTCGTCCATGGTGAAACGCTCCCGCTGCCAATCCACCGATGAACCTAGCCTACGCAGTTGCCGGGTGATGGTTCCGCCTGACTCGGCCTTCCATTCCCAGACCTTAGCCAAAAACTTTTCGCGGCCTAGGTCGTGCCGGGTGATGTGTTGGGCAGCCAGTTGCCTTTCAACCACCATTTGGGTCGCTATGCCGGCATGGTCGGTGCCCACTTGCCATAAGGTGTTGTGACCATCCATTCGCCGAAAGCGTACCAAGGCATCCATGACGGTGTTGTTAAATCCATGCCCCATATGCAAACTTCCAGTGACATTGGGCGGGGGAATCATGATACAGAAAGGTTTGCCTGACCCGGAAGCGGCAAACCAACCCTGCCCTTCCCAGTTCTGATAAGTACGTTGTTCGATGGATTGGGGATCGTATGTTTTTTCCATAATTGTGCGTTTGTTTGGTGGCTGCTCTGTGCAAACCTAGGTTCTGAACAAACCTGAATTATACCCTCAATTAAGGATAAGGCTTATGCACAAACGATCAACAGAATGGATTTCCGCAATGAGTGGCAAACTAGGTTGGAATATCTTAATGCCATGAACTTGAAACTAGCGATCTTCACTAATTCTACCGATCATTAGCCTTGGAGAAGCGAAATCCTTGGCAAGCCGTTTAATGCGCATATTATTTTGCCACCAGAACCCTCCCAGTAAAAACCCGACGAATCCGCAGGAAGCGATACCTAGATAAAGCAATCGTTTCATATGGGATACTTCGTAGAGCAATTCGGCACTCGAAGGGGCATTCTGAGAACCCGGGGTAATTTGATAGCGGGCATGATCCAACCTAGAGGTGTCAGTGATATTCCCCCCTTTCCCAGCGGAATATTTTTCCAATAATTGCACTTCACCCTTCAATTCTTCCAGAGCTTTGATGTCCTGAGCGCCTACCTTACCGTCAGTGACATTCTTCTCCAAGGTTTTAAGCTGGGTTTCCACCGAATCGGCAACAAACGCCGTCATTCGATCCTGCAAGGCTTCTAGCTTTTGATTGTATTGGCGGATTTTTACGCTATCACTGTCTTCGACACTCGAAAGCTTAATTTGAAACCGTTCAAGAATCTGGCCGGTATTGAGCAAGAGATAAAGACTTGCCGCCAACATCAACACCATCAACGCCAACACCCAATAATGTGTACGATGCATTGACAGTTCGGGCAGGGCATGTTCTGGCAACCTATCACGTCGGATGAGGCTCACAACGGGACGGTTATAATGATCATGATCTTGCATTCTTTTCCCCAATAGCGAAAACCAAACCCTGAGTGTTTAGCAAACATATTTACCGTAGACTGTCCACCCGAAGTCGGGGCAACACAAAACACGGGGATTGTACGCTTTAAGGCTCAGGGCCTTTGAGTGATTCTGAACGGAATAATTAAGGCAACTGCAACAAAAACTAACACCCCTACTACCCTTTGCCTAATTGTAATTGGAAGGGTGGCAGAATTTCAGTATTGTGCGTCCCTGTAAGATAAACAGAAAGACGTGAAATGATAACGATGCAAGCCTATCTTCGTCAAATATAAAAGCAATTCTTAACATCTTTGGCCGAACAATTTACTTTAAGATAAGCTCTGCCTGACTCAAGAACCTAGTCAAACCGCCGCCCGATTGGCTAACATGACGGCTTTCAAATCGGACACCGCTCGCTCCATTCCTGTAAACACGGCCCGTGCAACAATAGCATGGCCTATATTCAATTCGCGGATCATAGGAATTCGGCAAATCGGCCCGACATTATGATAATTCAATCCATGCCCTGCATTAACCCGTAAACCTAAAGCGTCAGCTTGCTCCGCCGACTGAACAATTCGGTTTAGCTCAAGCCCTCTCTCCTTCGGACTATAGGCATCAGCATAATGCCCGGTATGCAATTCGATCACTGGGGCTCCCGTTTTAGCCGCCGCTTCGATTTGCCTAGGGTCTGCGTCAATAAATAATGAGACCTCGATGCCAGCCTCTCCGAGTGACTGGCTGGCAGCGAAAATACGCTCAAAGTTGCCCACGACATCCAGCCCACCTTCGGTAGTCAGCTCTTCGCGATGCTCCGGCACCAAACAGCAAGCGCCAGGTCCGACCCGCTTGGCAATCTCAAGCATTTCATCCGTCACCGCCATTTCCAAATTCAACCGGGTGTTGATCATGTCATTGAGCAAATCTATGTCTCGATCTTGTATATGGCGACGGTCTTCCCGCAAATGGGCAGTTATGCCGTCGGCCCCCGCCTGCTCGGCAATCAGGGCAGCCAACACCACTTCAGGGTAACGAGTTCCACGTGCTTGACGCAAGGTGGCGATGTGGTCGATATTGACGCCTAGCGTAATGGCTTGTTTCTCTTTCATTTTGGTAATTTAATGCGACTGGAATGAATATAAAAAAGGCCAAACGGCGAAACTACGTTTGCAAGGCACTGTATTTGAACAAAGAACGGCTTTTCAGAGGTTTACCCCCCAAATAGTGATGAATGACCCGCCGCAATAGACGCTTGGCATCAAGGATTTCCTGTTCACTGGCCAGATAGCCATCACGCAAGCCCAATAATGCCGAACCTAAAATGCCCGGTTCGCCGGCTTTACATTCCACCGGGCCTAATTCGATATGGTAAGAGTAGGTTCGCTCAGGCTTGATGGTCGAGCCAGTTTCTGCGTCATGATCCAGAGAGAGTCCATAACCTAGCTCTTCCAATAAAGCCAACTCAAAAAATCTCAAGCTTTCGTCTAGGTGTTCACCCGTTGCCAGTCGGATCAAGGTTTGTGCGTAATACCCGAAGATTTGCGGATGAGAATCATGCGTGGGCAGCAATTTAAGCAATAGTTCATTCAGGTAAAACCCACAAAAGAGATGCTTGCCGATAAGTTCAAAATGCTTGCCTCTGACATCAACTGCCGTCAGCACTGCCGGCTCTCCGCGCACCGTCCAAGCTAAGCTCAAAGGCAAAAAAGGCTGCAACATACCTGAATGCCCACGTTTGCCTCGCATTGCACCCTTGGCAATAAGCGTGAAAACCCCATGATCCCGGGTAAACACATCTAACAATAAACTTGTCTCGCGAAAATGCCTTCGGTGCAGCAAAAATGCATCTTTCAAGTCATGTCGATCAGGCGAGGTCATCAAATCACTCGCTATAACCCAAACTTTGCATAGCTGTTTCGTTATCCGACCAACCCTTCTTCACTTTCACCCAGAGATTCAGGTAGATTTTTCCATCAAACATTTTTTCCATTTCTTCGCGTGCGCGTTGCCCTACTTTTTTCAGGACTTCACCATTTTTACCAATGACAATCACCTTTTGCCCCTCACGCTCCACCCATATCACGGCATGAATCCGAATCAAGCCTTTTTCCTCTTTATATTGTTCTATTTGAACGGTTAATGCGTGTGGCACCTCCTGCCCCAAGCTCCGTATCAATTTTTCGCGGATAATTTCAGCCGCAAAGAATCGTTCGGAGCGGTCGGTGACTTGGTCTTCTGGGTAGATTAACTCGCCTTCAGGCAGCAAACCCATGATGATATCTTCCAAGCGATCCAAATTGGTGTTTTTTAAGGCAGCTATTGGAACAATGGCTGCAAAATCAAATCGTTTGGCGGCATCCTCTAAAAAGGGCAATAAACTGGATTTGTCCTCGCATTGGTCAATTTTGTTGACCGCCAAGATGACAGGGCTAGTGACGCTCCGCAGTTGCGCAAGGATCAACTCGTTTTCCTCCTGCCAGCGCCATTGGTCGACAACCCATACAATCACGTCCACGCCCGCCAAGGCACTGCTGGCAGTTTTGTTCAGATAGCGGTTCATCGCCCGCTTCTGCTCTGAGTGAATGCCAGGAGTATCGACAAAAATCGCCTGACCCGTCTCGGTGGTCTTAATGCCATGAATCCGGTGGCGTGTGGTTTGAGGACGCCTTGATGTTATGCAGATTTTTTGACCCACTAAATGGTTCAGCAGAGTCGATTTTCCTGCGTTTGGCCTACCCACCAATGCGACATATCCAGTCTTCATGATTATTTAATGCTCATTTCTTCAGTCAACTTATTCAGCATATTTTCAGCCGCTTGCTGTTCGGCTCTCTTGCGTGAGGTGCCCTCGCCCTGCGCGGCGAGAGACATCTGTTGTATTTTGCATTCTACGCGGAAATACTGGTCGTGAGGCAAACCTTCTTGGGACAAGAGTTGGTAACCGGGCAATTCCAAGCCTCGTCCTTGCATTAATTCCTGCAATCGTGTCTTAGGGTCTTTTTGCCAGTTTTCCATCGAAAGACGGTCTATCGAATCGGCAAACTTTTCCAATATCCAAGCACGGGCAAAATCCATGCCCTGATCTTTAAGGATTGCTCCCATAATAGCTTCGACCGCATCGGAAAGTATGGAATCTCGACGATAACCCCCGCTTTTTAGCTCTCCTGACCCAAGTATAAGAAATTCCCCCAAGTTTAATTGCCTCGCCAATTGTGCAAGGGCAGATTGATTGACTAGAATGGATCTCAGGCGACTCAGCACACCTTCGTCCGCACTGCCGAATTTTTCAAACAAACACTCGGCAATCACGAACCCCAAAACCGAATCGCCCAAAAACTCCAACCGTTCATTGTTGACACTATCAGCACTTCGATGAGTCAGCGCTCGCTTGAAAAGTTCGGGATCGTTAAAACGTAAACCCAACTTTTTAGCCAGTTCTTCCGGATTTCCGGTCAATTCGAATCACCCACCGTAATCGTATCATCAAATTTCATCAGTGCGCTCAAATTACCCATTACCGGTTTTTCAACCTCATAGATAACTTCGATTTTCACTATATTATTCTTCTTTTCAATAAACACGCTGTCTTCGGCACTCAGTCCTTCAATTGAATTGACATCCCATCTTTTCTGCAACATTTTCCTGATTTCCGAAGCTGGTTTTTCGACAAGGCCAGATTCTTTTGCCAGCCCATCCAAACTCGATTTGACCTTCATATGATCCAAGTAAACGGGAACTAATTGAAGAGTCAACAAAATCAAAAACCCGGCCACCACAAAAATCATCAAAAAACTGATCAGTGTCATGCCGTTTTGTCGATATGCTTTTCGAATCATGGCTCTACCCTCCCAAATAATTTAGCTACTTCAAAATATTTCCGATCCGGGAAAAATTTACGGGAAATCCGTCAAGTTCCCAGTCGAAACTCATCCATCGGAAAAAAGCCCTACCAACCAGATTCTCCTCAGGTACGAAACCCCAAAAACGACTATCGTTGCTATTGTCACGGTTGTCACCCATGACAAAATAATGAGCTTCTGGCACTGTAATTCCCTCGGGGCGGATAAACTTCCCCAGTTGTGAAGCTTGCCCCTCGCGTATCAGTATATCGTGGCTGATCGTATCCAAATCTTCGGATAGCAAAATGGAACCTGAATTATCCCGACCCTTGCCCACGCCTTGATAAACCCCAAGCGCTGTTTGCTTGACAGGCTTGCCATTGATGATGACTTTTTTATCGACATATTGAATCTTGTCGCCCGGTAAACCAATCACACGTTTAATGTAATCCACGGATGGGTCGTTCGGAAACCTAAACACCACAATGTCGCCTCGCTTGGGCAAGCCGTTCTCAATAATTTTCGTGTGCAGTACAGGCAACCGCACACCATAGTTGTATTTATTGACTAGTATGAAATCCCCGATCAATAACGTTGGCATCATCGAACCCGATGGAATTCGAAACGGTTCCACCAAGAATGAGCGCAGCAGCAAGACTATTAAAATAACCGGGAAAAATGATCTCGCATACTCTACTGGCCAAGGCTCCTCCGTCTCACTTTGGGAGAAATTATTGAGTTTGAGATATATAGCCCAAGCCCCCCAAATCAGACCCGTCACTATGCTGGCGGCAACCAGGAAGAATTCAAAGTCATAATCCATGGCTTAATCCTTGTTGACCCGGAGAACAGCCAAGAATGCATCTTGGGGTATATCGACTTTGCCAATCTGCTTCATGCGCTTTTTACCTGCCTTTTGTTTTTCCAATAATTTTTTCTTTCGGGTCGTGTCACCGCCATAACATTTGGCCAACACGTTCTTGCTCATGGCCTTGACCGTTGATCGGGCGATGATTTTGGCTCCAATGGCGGCTTGTATGGCCACTTCAAACATCTGCCTAGGTATCAGGTCTTTCATTTTCTCAACCAAGTCGCGCCCCCTGCTTTGGCTTATATCCCTGTGAACGATCAAGGACAATGCATCGACCCTTTCACCGTTGATCAATATGTCCACTTTCACCAATGGGGCAGATTGGAAGCGCAGGAACTCGTAATCAAACGAGGCAAAGCCCCGGCTTACTGATTTAAGGCGATCAAAGAAATCCAACACCACTTCGCTTAATGGCAATTCAAAGCTAAGTGCCACTTGGCTACCCATGAATTGCATTTTTTTCTGCACTCCGCGCTTTTCAATGCATAAACCGATGACCGCGCCAAGATAGTCTTGTGGAACCAATATATTGGCTTGGATGATAGGTTCAAGTATATCTTCAATTTCGTGAGGCGGGGGTAGTTTGGAGGGGTTGTCGATCTGGATAGTGTCACCCTTTGAGTTGATCACCTCATAAATCACCGTCGGTGCGGAAGTGATCAAATCCAAGTCGTATTCACGCTCCAGTCGTTCTTGGATGATCTCCATATGCAACATGCCTAGGAAACCAATGCGGAAACCAAAACCCAAGGCTTGTGAGGTTTCAGGCTCGTACTGTAGAGCCGCATCATTCAGGTTTAGCTTACTTAAGGCTTCGCGCAAATTTTCATAGTCATCCGCTTCGATTGGAAAAATCCCTGCAAACACACGGGGTTGAACCTTCTGAAAACCCGGCAATGAATCTGGCGATGGGTTATCTGTCGTGGTTATGGTGTCGCCCACAGGGGCACCAAAGATGTCTTTGATGGATGCGACCATAAACCCGACTTCACCTGGGCCAAGCACTTTCTTTTCCAGTCGTTTCGGTGTAAACACCCCCACTTGATCGACAAGATGACTCTTGCCAGTCGACATGACTGTTATTTTTTGCTTTTTATAAAGTGTCCCATTCTTGACCCTAACCAAGGAGACAACACCCAAGTAATTGTCAAACCAAGAGTCAATGATCAATGCCTGTAGCGGCGCATCCGCATCCCCTTGCGGGGAGGGGATATGTTCAACCAACTGCTCCAACACATCGACAACGCCTAAGCCCGTTTTTGCGCTGATTCGAATCGCATGTTCGGCAGGAATGCCAATGATCTCTTCGATTTCACGAATGACTTTTTCCGGGTCGGCTGACGGTAAGTCGATTTTGTTTAACACCGGCAAGACTTCCAAGCCCTGCTCCATCGCCGTGTAACAATTGGCAACCGACTGGGCCTCAACGCCCTGCGCCGCATCCACGACTAGCAAAGCACCTTCACACGCAGACAAAGAACGGGAAACCTCGTAGGAGAAATCCACATGGCCGGGGGTGTCGATGAAGTTCAAGTGATACACTTGACCATCCTTGGCCGTGTAATCGAGCGTGACACTTTGCGCCTTTATGGTGATGCCACGCTCCCGCTCAATATCCATGCTGTCAAGCACTTGATTCTCCATCTCACGCTCGCTTAGTCCTCCGCAAAGCTGGATGAAACGGTCGGCCAAGGTCGATTTCCCATGGTCGATATGGGCAATAATTGAGAAGTTCCTAATGTGTTTTAAGTCGGTCACGTGTTCAGTCTTTTAATTTTAATGCCAAAAACTGTGATCCGCCCCTGCGTTGCACTAGTATGGCAATGGATTTTCCTTTCGGCAAACCCTTTACGATTTCATTGAATTGTTTCACATCTTTTATCACTTGATCCTGGATGCGTAAAATCACATCGCCCCGGTGGATACCGGCATCCATCGCTGCGCCGGGCTTTATGTCTTGAACCAACACTCCATTTTGCTTGATTTCCAGTTGTTCCCTTTGCTCGGCAGTCAAACCCGACACACTTAGGCCTAGGCGGTCTACATCCTTGCCACCAGATTCGGGTGCGACTGCCACAACCTCGTCATCTTCAGGCAACGTCCCTATTTTCACCGGAATATCCTTAGTCTGGCCTTGGCGTAACACCGTTAAAGTTGCATTGTCACCAATCTTGGTGTTACCCACCATAGGGGGTAAAGTTGAAGATGAAACTATTTCCTGTTTATTGTAATCCGTAATGATGTCTCCAATTTGTAAACCCGCCGATTCTGCCGGGCTTTTCGGCAACACTTTGGAAACTAGAGCGCCTTGAGGCTTTTTCATGCCAAAGGATTCAGCCAGCTCACGGGTGACATCCTGAATCTGCACACCTAACCACCCTCGGGATACATGCCCACTGGTCTTTAACTGATCCACCACTTTCATGGCAACTTCAATCGGGATAGCGAAAGAAATCCCCATTGAGCCTCCTGTCCGGCTGTAAATCTGAGAGTTTACACCCACCACCTTCCCTTCCATATTAAACAAAGGGCCGCCTGAATTGCCGGGATTGATGGCGACATCGGTTTGAATGAACGGCACATAATTGTCGCTCGGCAAACTTCTACCCTTAGCGCTGACAATACCGGCGGTCACCGAATGGTCGAAGCCAAAAGGCGAGCCTATTGCCAATACCCAAGAACCAACCTTAAGGTTATCGGAAGAGCCTATATTCAACACTGGCAAACCAGTCGCATCAATCTTCAACAGGGCGATGTCACTGCGTTTGTCCGAGCCAACCAGTTTGGCAACCAACTCCCTCCTATCCTGCAAGCGAACCACAATTTCATCAGCATCTTTGACAACATGTTGATTCGTGAGTATATAGCCATCCGGCGAAATAACAAAACCAGAGCCTAAAGACTTGACTTCGTTTGATTGCCCGCCTTCGCCACCTTGACCTTGACCTCCCGGACCGCCCTCGCCGAAATAATGCTTGAGGAATTCATCCAGTGGCGTACCCTCTGGCACTTCTAGCCCCTCGGGAAACTGCGGCCTTTCCGTTGCGGCCACCTTTTGTGATGTACTGATATTCACCACTGCTGTATTGTTTTTTTCAACCAGCGCAGTGAAATCGGGTAATTCAACCGCAACCGTCAACGAGGGCACGGCGACCAATCCCATTAACAAAAGCATAATGGTTTGCAATTTTTTAAACATGACAAGCTCCCAAGTCATCGTTTGACGTAAGGTATTGGATAAAGGAAAGGATTTAATTGATTTTGTGAAGTATCACAACTTGACAGCTTTGTTGACCAAACTTAAAGGTCTTGTAGCCAGCGAAACATAGCAACAAACCCAACAAACCGCCGAAAACACCGGCCAGTTCTGATGTAAATGCGTACACACCGAACATCGCTCCGGTGAAAAAAAACAACAACGGCAAAAGGTATATCCCAAAAGAAACCCGAACCAAGCCATCGTCATCAATGCCTAGCATTACTTTGTCACCAGCGTGTAACGCAAGCTTTGAGTGAATTTGAAGTCGGAATTGTTTTCCAGCGAATATGCTGCTGGTGATTGAACTAAGACATGCCTGCGAACAGGCAGAGCATCCCGAAGTTCGGTTTTTGACTACCCAAACCACACCTTCTCCCACTTCTTCCACATAAGCTTCTTCTTGAATCATTATTTTCCGGTTGGTTCCTGAAGATGGATACCATCACCTATGCTTTGAACTGTTTTTTCCGGCGCTTCACCCATGACAGTCACCAAGTACTTGTCAAGCTTGCGTGTGTAAGTATTGATTGCGCCTATCTTGCGAGGTTGGGCCGTGAATATCTCACTCATTAACTGGTCAATGTAAATGGAAATTGAAGAAATACCGTCACTCAGCAATATGTGGTCGATAACCCTATTGTTGGCACCACGCTTCAAGCGGGTATAGGAAATCATGTGAAACCCGTCTGGCACTCTGTCCAAAGTCCACAACAAAGATTCAGCGGGTAAGGTTTCATGCTGTTTAGTCTTCCATGTCTCATCAACTTGGGTCGAAGGGGAGAGTTCTTCAACAGGTATGGACTTCTCCAATGACAAAGAATTAAAGATGAATTCCTCAACAACCTGCTGACCATCTATCCATTCGAATTTCAGCGGTAATTTACTTTCCACATCAATCCATAATTTTCGACCATACCGCATATCGTCCTTTGGCTGTATCGTCACCAAGCGTGCCGGTCTCTTGGCAACATGCTCCACTTCACCCAATGAAAATGTGTAGTGCTTGGAAATCTCGGAAAGATCAGTTGGTAGATCCAGCAAAAGGGAACGTTTTGAAGGTTTGTTATCGACTGAAATTGACTTGGAATCTGGGTAATAACAGGTCACTTTGTCCGCTGTGCGGATCACTTCCCTCATCGGGGTATTGACGGACAAAAGACGCTCTTGTTCAATTCCATTGTTAAAACCATGAAAAACATGCAGACTCTCTATCTGCTTGTCTTTCATGTAACTGACGATCCCTCGATAATTAAGCTTGGAACCCGCTAAACGTGCATCATTCAGCCAAATTTTCGCTTCACTTTCAGAGTCTCCCGCATAGCCTTCCGTGGCTATGGCCATTATCATCAAAATCCAAACAATAAAATGAAAAATTCGCAATTTGGCAAAAATCATGCTCAATTCCGATTCCAAAATCTAGTGATTCGGCCTTGAACCAACAACCCTGACATAGGGCAGCATGGCTGCGGAACCCGCCATGTATGCGGTCTCATTGTGCATGACCAAGTAATCATTAAATTGGCTATCCGCCTGATTCTCAGTTTGCTCACCCGTTATAGAGGCCACCTGTGAGTTGGCTGTTTGGCTATTGGATGCCACCGCCTGAAGGACATCACCATGATCAGTGACTGATTTGCCAACGATCACTGCAACCATCGCAAGCGAGGCAGCCAATCCAATCGTCACAATACTTGATCGTGCATTCAACGCAGGGCGCAAAGCCTTGGGTGCCAACACGGTAGGTTCGCTCGCAATCATTTCGCTCACTTTTGCTGCAAACTCCTTATCCACAAGCAAACCTGATCCCGACGCACGCATGACATCGCCCATCAAACTGTAGCGAACCCATGTCGATTTCAATTCTGAATCAGAAATCATCGCATCAATCAAGCGTGGATTGTCGCGCCCATCCAAATCGGAATCCATTAACATGGATATCCGCATTCTCGATTCCTTATCTTGGTCCGTCATATTATTCACCTTCACCCGGTTAAAGATTTAATTTTTTTATCAATGGCCTCGCGAGCCCGAAAAATGCGGGAACGGACTGTCCCCACAGGACATTCCATGACTTCCGCAATTTCATCGTAACTTAAGCCATCCATTTCCCTCAACGTGATTGCCGTTCTCAACTCGCTAGGCAATTCGTCAAGAGCCAACTGTATCGTCCTGCCCAATTCTTCACTGAGAAGTATGCCTTCTGGAGTCTCCTGATCTCTGAGACTGTTCTCACCCTCAAATTGTTCCGCGACTTCGACCTCTATTTCATCATCCGTCGGTCGGCGAGACCTGGCAGCGATGTGATTTTTTGCGGTATTGATCGCAATTCGATAAATCCACGTGTAAAAAGCACTGTCGCCACGGAAACTTGCCATTGCCCGATAGGCTTTAATGAAAGTTTCTTGCGCTATGTCCTGAGCCTCGTGCGGATCGCGAACATAGCGGTTGATCAATTGAATTATCCTGTTTTGATACTTGATGACAAGCAAATCAAATGCTTTTTTTTCGCCTTTTTGGACTCGCCTGACCAATTCCTCGTCAATTACTTCAACCATGGCACTCATTTCCTGTCCAGCATTGGGGATGTCACCCCATTAAGTTGCCATTTCAAAATTAGGTGGTGATTAGGCATTTTGTATGGGACTGGCATTAAAGCAAATTGATTTTAATGTTTGTTTTTTGGAGGCAACAAGTAATTTGAAGTACATTATCTTCTTTTCCGCCGCAACGTTCAATCTTGGACGTTTTTCTTGTAGGATGCACAAGAAAACACATGACAAATTTATGACAGCAAAATCCCCCCTATATGACGTTTTAATCATCGGCAGCGGTGCAGCAGGGCTTAGCTTGGCCTTGCGCTTGGCTGACCATACCCGTGTCGCCGTCCTTTCCAAAGTGTCCCTTGACGAAGGCAGTACCTTGTATGCACAAGGTGGAGTCTCAGCAGTCATGGACGAGCAAGATTCCGTTGAGGCGCATTTTGAAGACACACTGATAGCCGGAGCGGGCCTTTGCGAACCCGATGCCGTAAAACTGGTGGTTTCGCATGGCAAAGATTGCATTGAGTGGCTGATTGAACGTGGAGTGCCATTCACCGAGGAAACTTGGGACGATGGCAGTTCTCACCTGCATCTGACCCGCGAGGGAGGCCATTCGCATCGCCGTGTGGTTCATGCCGCCGATGCCACTGGCAAAGCCATCGAAACCTCCTTGGAACAACACGCACGGCGACATCCCAACATCGAATTGTTTGAATACCACAATGCGGTTGATCTAATCACCGCCAAAAAATTGGGTTGCCAAGAACAGCGAGTGTTAGGTGCTTATGTCCTTGACAACCGGGCGCACACGGTCAAAACCATGCGTGCCCGTATTGTCGTGTTAGCCACGGGGGGGGCCAGCAAAGTCTACCTTTATACCAGCAATCCCGATGTCTCGACTGGTGACGGAATGGCCTTGGCTTGGCGAGCGGGGGCGAGGGTCGCCAATATGGAATTTATCCAGTTCCACCCCACTTGCCTTTACCACCCCCACGCCCGGTCTTTCTTAATCAGCGAGGCGGTGCGTGGAGAAGGCGGAAAACTGCTCCTGCCTGATGGAACACCTTTCATGGGCAAATTCGACTCACGCAAAGAACTGGCCCCCCGCGACATCGTGGCCCGTGCCATCGACCATGAAATCAAACGTCTCGGCATAGACTGCGTTTACTTGGACATCAGCCACAAAGGTGCCGAGTTCATCACCAGCCATTTCCCGACCATTCACGCCCGTTGCCTTGAATTCGGCATCGACATGACCCGCCAGCCCATCCCGGTTGTGCCAGCCGCCCATTACACCTGCGGCGGAGTCATGACCGACAGCGATGCCCGCACCGACATACCGGGTCTATACGCCATCGGCGAAGTGGCTTGCACCGGTTTGCATGGGGCTAATCGCATGGCCAGCAACTCACTATTGGAATGCCTAGTCTACGCCAAGCAAGCGAGTGAAGACATCAAACGGGTCTTGTCCACCACCCCTGCCCCACCCGAACTGCCAGAATGGGACGAATCCAAGGTCAGCGACTCCGACGAAGAAGTGGTGGTTTCCCACAATTGGGACGAGATTCGACGTTTCATGTGGGATTATGTCGGCATTGTCCGCACCGATAAGCGCTTGGAACGCGCCATGCGACGAACTGAATTGTTGAAACAGGAAATTGCAGACTATTACGGCCATTTCCGCGTCACCAGCGATTTGCTGGAATTGCGCAATCTGGTGACGGTGGCCGAACTCATCATCCGCTCGGCCCAATTGCGCAAAGAAAGCCGCGGTTTGCACTTTACCTTGGATTACCCGGAAACCGACGACAACCAGCCGCCGAAAAACACTATTTTGGAACCTAAATGCTAACTGTGCTTGCCAGACCAAACAAAACCTGTCCGAGCAAACTTTGACAAGGGAATGGGCAATGCGAAGCTTGCTTCGCCTGTCAAAGCGAGCTTTGACGCTCCAATCCTAGATCGTTGCATAAGATCAGTTAAGAACCAAAATGAGAATTGCCGACACAAAATAGCTTAAAATAGTCAATAGACTTAAAACTGGCGTAGAAAACTTTTGATTTATGGGACCAAGCTGCCTCGCTACGGCAGGCAGCCACACAATCGCGATTCCTGCTGGAATTGCTGCTTTTTATTAGCTCTCATCCTCTCGATCATCGCGCATTTCCTATTTTATGCGCTGGTTGCTATCCGCGACGACAAATCCGCAGCCATTCAAGCGGACAAAGTTCAGAAAGGTATAGAAGTCACTCTGTCGGCTGCGCCGAAGCCTAAGGCTGCCCGCACACCGGCAAAGTCGGAACCATCAAAATCAATTGAACCTCCCAAACCTCTGGTCAAGCCCAAGCCAACCCCTAAACCGATAGAAAGCACGCTGCCAAAACAACCAAAGCCTATCCTCAAGCCGGTCACACCTCAACCTAAACGGCCCAAGCCGCCAACCCCGGTCATTCAACCACAGCCAGTTAAACCGCGCAGAGTAGAGGTCAAGCCGAATCCGGCAGCACCGAATGAAAACGCAGTGCCTGAATTCAAAGATGATTTTTCCGAACTTTCCAAGGATTATTCGCAAAGTGCGCCTAGCAACCAAGGCAAAATCTCCTTGGATAGCAATCCAGCCTTGTCCGATACTGGCATTCGAACGGGCGCCATCGTGAATCCCAATCCACGAATCACTTACCCGCTTCAAGCCATGCGCCAAGGCATGAAAGGCTTGGTGGTGGTGGTGATCCATATCGCCCCGGATGGCACGGCAAGCGATGTCGATTTATTGCATAGCAGTGGTTATGAGACATTGGACAATGAGGTGTTGGGTGCGGTGCAGCATTGGCGCTTCAAGCCACCGATGCGTGGTGGTGTCCCTGTGGAAAGCACCTACACCCATCGAGTGGTTTTCGGTGTGGATGAGGTCGTGGTGGATGATTTCGATCAACACTGGCAGGAAATCGAATTGAAACCAGCCGATTGACGATGACCGAATCGACGGTTTTTCGTTACAATGCCATTTTTAAATTTGTAACTGATGTTTCGCAGCGGTCTAGTTTTGGAGCGTCAAAGCTAGAAAAAACAAGTAAATTTGCATCCGTGCGTAACATCAGTTTGTAACTCGTCTAACAGAAACGCCATGCAACTCGAAGAATTTATCGCAAACGTCAAAATGGGTGAAAAGCAGTCTTTTCAAGACTCCATCGCCATCATCGCCGAACATTACGCATACACCCCGACACGTTTTATCAATGGCGATGTCATCAACGAGGCTGGCACCAATGAAGGCTCCTGCAAATTGTTTTATTTTGCAAAACTTCACGATCTGACCGTTGGGCAAACCTTGGGGCTTTTCGGCGATTATTATTGGAAGGATGTCTTGGAACAGCCTGATGGCAGCAATCACGCCAATATCCGTTCGTTCATGAATTACGGTTGGGCGGGGGTTGCCTATGACGGCGAGGCGTTGCAGCAGGCGTAATGGAAGATGTCTCACGTAAAGGCGCAACGAAGAGCCACTTTACGTTGCGTCGTCGTGTGAGATTTTCTTCCGCTTTGTGAATCGGCGCTTGCAGACCGCCCTACAAGTAAACATTGCGTAATATCAGTGCGTAATATCAGTTAGACTGACATTGCCGCTGGCCCTTCCTCGCCCAAGCCATTGCCACCAGCCCCAAGCCGAACAGCGCAAAACTGGTGGGTTCGGGTATGTCGCTGCCGGCGGGAGCGAAAGACACCAGTTGCATGTAATCCCCTCCGTTGGTAGCCAATTGGAAAGGATAGGCTCCACTGGGGGCAAGGCTCGATGAAAGTGAGAATATCTGGAAATCCCCCGTGTAGGATGCCGCCGGATCGGAAGAACCAATCGGGTCGTCCTGTCCCCACGCTTTGCTGTTGGGGCTGGACGTGGGTTGGCCGATCAGTTCCTTGCCAAGATTAAGCGCATCGGAGGTCGTGTCGAACACCATCGCCTCGTAGTCGGCAAGCGTGAACGTGCCATCGCCAATGCCGCCGACCGAGCCAGTGACGGTGACATTCAACGCCGTGACCAGTCCGGGGATGTTCGTGCCGTAAGGGGCGGTTCCGCTGCTGTAGACGAAACCGCTGCTGACATCCCAGACGTTGCGATTCGGATTGCCCAGTTTGGTGCTGTCGAAGGTGATGGTGCCTTTTGCCAAGGCACTGTTAGTACCCGGCGTATAAGCAGCCCCGGAGAAGGTGAAGTTGAATACGATAGGCTCTGCCAGCGCCGGGAGGGCGGAGAACAGCAGACTGATGATTAAGGCCTTGATTAGATTTTTCATGTTAAACCCCTAATGGTTGTTGTTTGTGGTGTTCTGGTTCCCATGCTCCGGCGTCACTGCCATTAAGTTAAGGATTTGCAGTGCTGTTTGCCCCTCTCCCCAACCCCTCTCCCCAACGGGGAGAGGGGCTTTGACTCCCCTCCCCCGCTTGCGGGGGAGGGGTTGGGGGAGAGGGTTTCGGCTTAACTTAAGGACGGTGACGCTAGAGCGTGGGAACGATCAACTTTTTGTCATAGCAAGCTTTTGACGCTCCGATGATTATTGGCTCACCCCCGTCAACGGCGTGACCCCGCTGCTCGTGCCGCCATCCGCGCTGTAGCGGATGTTCACGCTGAACTTGATACTGCTTTTGCAGCCGGTGAAGTCCACCCACACCTGCCCAGTTTTCGAGCCGCCGGGATTGATGTCGCCCAAAGCCAGTGGAAAGGCGGTGGTGGTGGACGGCTTGCAAGCCCCGCTGCTGGAAAGCGTCAGCCCGTCCAACTGTGCCGCCGTGGCGGTGGCACTGCCGGTGTTAGTGACGGTGACATCCCAGAAGCGAACCCCGCCGATGGTTCCCGTCTTGCCAGTGATGGCGGCGGTTAACGTCGTCGAAACGGCCTTGAACGCGGCGGACACCGTGTTAGGCCCGTTCATCGTCACTTGGGTCGCGGCACTGGCGGTGTTCAGCACCGGGCCGGTTCCACTGTCTAGGCTCCAAACGTTGAAGACATAGCCGCTGTTGCTGGCAGTGCTGATGATGCTAGGCGTAGACCCGGCGGTGTACCAGTTGCCGGAGGCGGGGATGATGCTTCCGCCCACTCCGGCGTTCAGCATCAACTGGTATTCCGTGCCGAAGCTGGCGGTGTAGGTCGTCGGCGTGGTCGGTGTGGTGATGGAATGGCTCTGCAAACCCCCGTCCGACCAGTTGGCGAACGGGTAGCGGGTTCCGGCCGTCCCGGCTTGCGGGGAAGTGACCGCCAAGCTATGGCTGCTGCCCGGAACCCAGTTGAAGCTTTGCGGCGCGCTGTAGTCGGTGCCGTCCACGGTGATGCCCAATGCCGCTGGGTTGGTGGTGACAGTGACGGCAACTCCCCCACTGTTGACCGTCTGCATCAATGCCGACGAGATGGAGGTGTTGTAAGCGGCATTGCCGGAATAAACCCCGGTGATGCTGTGGCCGCCGACAGTCAGGGCCGAGGTGTTGACACTGGCCTGGCTGCTGCCGTTTAGCGTTCCGCTGCCGAGCGAACTCGCACCATCAAAGAAATTCACCGTGCCGGTCGCGCTCGGCGTGACGGTGGCGGTGAAGGTGACGGCATCGCCAACATTTGACGGGTTGGGGCTGGAAACCACGCCCGTCGAGGTGTCGGCTTTTTGGATGATCTGCGTCAGGGTGTTGGAGGTGGAGCCGCTGTAGCTGGTGTCACCGGCATAGACGGCGGTGATGCCATGGCTGCCGACACTCAAGGCGCTGTTGACATAGGTGGCGGAGCCATTGGACAAGCTGGACGTGCCCAAGTCAGAACCGCCCTCCTTGAACGTCACCGAGCCGGTGGCGGCGGAAGGCGACACGGCGGCGGTTAGCGTGACCGACTGGCCGAACTTCGCAGGGTTCAGGCTGGACTGCAACGCGGTGGCGGTGGCGGTCTGG
>CAIWDB010000541.1 GCA_903911305.1 uncultured Methylococcaceae bacterium
AGGTCAGCCAAGCCTAGATAAACCGGCTCCAAGGTTTCCCGAAACGAGGAACGGCCATTTTGATATTGGACGGGTATGTCCTCCCGGATGATCTCAATGCTTTCGACCGATTTGCGGTAGGCAGCCAAGGCTTGCAGCTTGTGGTTGAGCGCCTTGTGCAAGCGGGCTTGCCGCCAATGCAGTTCCACTAATAAGTCATGGGCATCCACGGCTTGTGCCGATTCGATGGCATGACTGTTGATGCGTAGAGCCTCCTCTATCCGTTTTTGGCTTTCGTACAATCCCGCCATCCCTGCCAAGGCTTCTGTTAGCAATCGCGGGTTTTTGGCGGCATCAAAACTGGCCTGTTGGTAACTCTCGTAAGCGAGTTTTAGCCCGTCTGAACCTAACGAACTGGCTTGACCGGCGAGATTGATGAGTAAAACTGCCCGTTCTTCCGGTTTGCTGATATCGATTATGTTTGCATGAATGTTGATGAGTTCGGCTAGGCTGGACTTTTTCGCCGTGATTTTATGTTGGCCCAAGCGAATGCCGATTTGCAAGCCTGGGTCTTGTTGCGCAAGCTTCAACGCTTGGGTATAAAGAGAATTAGCTTCATCCCTTTGCCCTTGCTCGGCAAGTAGATTCGCCAATGCGGACAGCCAACGGGCGCGGTCCAAGCCGGATTCTTGGTCTAAAGCTATGGCTTGACGCAATGACGCTTCGGCTTCTTGGAGTTTGTGCATACGGTAATAGGTTTGACCGAGCAGACCCGCCGATTGCGCTCGCTGTTGTGTGGTGCTTGCGTATTCTTGGGAGTTCTTGAGAGGCTTCAAGGCGAGGTTATAATGTCCTTCCCGCAAGTAAAGCCGACCTTGTTCCAGTAAGTGATTAAAGTCAGCTTCCGTGCCTAAAGCAAGTTTGGAAACAAGGAGTAAGACTAGCCAGAAGGGATGCCCGCGCATGGTTATTTGGATTCCATAGTGGTGGATAATACTTTAAAAGAGGTTTTGGTAAATTAGTCGGCGGCAAAGGGTTGCCGCCCTACTGGGTAGGTCGGCATCCCTATGCCGACAAACTCCATACTCAAAACACATCCAAACGGACCTGAAAATGAATGCCATCGTCTTGTAGGTTGCCGGTTTGGTTTGGCTTGGGTTTGTTGATGGCGTAGCCGTAAAAAAATTCAGTGTTCAAAGGTTTGAATTGCCAAATGAAGCCCGCCCCCACCGAAAACAGGGCGCTGGTATCCTGACCATTGGTAAACACACTGGGGTAGTCCCAGGCTTCGCCATAATCCACAAACGGTATCAAGGTGAAACTATTGCTGCCGGTTTTAGCCAAGCCGATCCATAATGGATAATGGTATTCCATCGAAACGTTATACCCTTCATCGCGCACCCGGTAATTTTCCCGATAGCCGCGTACCGTACCGACTCCGCCGACGGCGATCTTTTCCAATGGCAACAAGGCGGCATTACTCAATTGTACATTGCCGCGCAACAACAGTTGCGACCCGTCATTACCAACTCGATAAGCATATTGTGCCTGCCCAAGCCATGCAAAATACTCACTACTCGGGTAGCCACTTTGCTTGAAGGGGGTTGAACCTAGCGCATGAATGCCCGCGCTGAATGTAGACCGGAAAGCCAATGCGTGGGCATCCCAGCGTTGGGTATAGTCTTGAAATACCCGTACTACGGTAGCTTGGTTGTGTCCGTCGGGAACGCCGATGACAAAGGAATAGGGCTGACCTAACAAACTGGTTTCATTCTCGCGCACAGCTAACATCACACCCAGTGTCAAGCGTTGGCGAAGGGTATTAATCAACGGATGGGAAATGCCGCCTTCCAAGTTATGCACTTGGCTTTTGATATTGAGTTTATTAGTGGGTGCTTCCACTACAGCAGAGTCGCCTTCATCAAAATGGAAAAAGGCCAGCGTACCCCAATCAGTTAGCGGAAGACTAAACCCCCCGGCATATCGGTCTGAGCCGGAACTGTGGTAATACAAGAAATCAAGAGTGTCACCCAATCCAGTCAGGTTGTACACCGAAGCATTCAGGCCAAACGCCTCTGCGCCAATTGATGGAGGGCGGAAATTATTACCAAACACGCTTAAATGATAAGCGCGGGCGCGGACCACATCGACATCGAGAATGCCATGGCCCGGTGAAGCCCCCGGCACGATCTGCCCATTCATCCGGCTAATCAAAGGATCGGATAACAACAGTTGAAAACGATCTTGCAGTTCTTGAATATTGAGCGGTTGGTCCGGGTCGCCTTGAAGTCGGTTTTCTATATACCCTTTGCGTAAGCGTTCCTCGCCTTTGACCCTAACTTCGAGTTTCCCCTCAATGATATTAATCTGCAACACGCCTTCGTGGAAACCATCCCTAGGGATAATAGCACCGGAGTTGATATAGCCATGGTCTATGTAATAGCGAGTCAGTGCTTGGCGGAGTTCTTCCAACTCAGCCAATGTCGCTTCCCGGTTTTCATAAGCTTGGGCAATGGCATTGAGTTCATCATCCTCGAATACCGTATTATTGGTGATTACTATCTGTTTGACGAAAAGCTTTTGGTTGGGAATATTTTGGCTTTCTGGTGTGGCGGGCAACTCAGGCAGCGTGAAGCCTTTGGGTTTTTGCGTGGGGGCGTAAGGGGGCAAATAAGGCGGGTAGGCGCTAGGCCGGTCCATGGATTCCGCCCCGCCAATGGCAATAGCGGAAGGGCATTGTAGGATCAGCAACAATAATACCGCACCAAACAAGGCCGAAGGCCGAACCATAAAGTATTCCTTAAATTTGTTAGTCTTTCCCGCTTGCGGGATAGGGTAGTGAAGGCCCCTCGCCCCAGAGGGGCTAGTGTATACACACATCTTGCAAGTCGTTGTTTTTGCTCCCCTCCCCCTCGCAGGGGGAGGGGTTGGGGGAGAGGGTCTTGGGAGGGTTGACGAGACGACAAAGTCCTTGTAATCAACTAGATACCCCTCTCCCTAAATCCCTCCCCCCAAGGGGGGAGG
>CAIWDB010000542.1 GCA_903911305.1 uncultured Methylococcaceae bacterium
CTCTATGGAACACAAGGAACAAAATGCCCGCGAACCTGAACATCAACACCATCCGCCAACGTGCCGCCGCATTTGCCAAAGAATTCGCCAAAGCCGACTATGAAATGGGCGAGGCGCAAAACTTCATTCGCGGCCTGTGCAACGTGTTCGGTCTTGACTACCGCCGGGCCGTCCGGTTTGAAGAGCGGGTCAAGAAATTAGGCGGCAAGAAGGGCCGGATAGATGGTTTCTTCCCCGGCAAGTTGCTGGTGGAAATGAAGTCTGCCGGCGAAGACATGGAAAAAGCCTATGTTCAGGCTACTGAATATTTCCCCGGTCTCAAAGACGAGGAATTGCCGGTTTATGTGCTGGTCTGCGACTTCGCCAATCTGCATTTATACAATATTGTCACCAAAGACCCACCGTTCAAGGTCAAACTCGCCGACTTTCCGCAACACATCGAAGCCTTCTTGTTCATGGCGGAATACCAAGCCGTGGCAATACGAGAGGAGATAAAAGCCAACGAACTCGCCGCCGAGAAAATGGCTGGCTTGCACGATGCCATCAAAGCCACCGGCTACGCAGGCAAGGACTTGGAAACCTACCTTGTGCGCTTATTGTTTTGCCTGTTCGCCGACGACACCGCCTTGTTTGAACGCAAAGGAGTGTTTCTCGATTATCTGGTCAACCATACCAAAGTCGATGGCTCCGACCTGCATGGGGCGTTGAGCGGGCTGTTCGATACCTTGAACCGCCCTAGGGACAAACGACCCAAGAACTTACCCGAACACTTGGACCGGTTCCCCTATGTCAACGGCGCATTGTTCCAAGACTCGCTGGCGCAATGCTATTTTGACGAAGCGGTGCGCACTACCTTGGTGGAATGCGCCCACTTGGATTGGAGCCAAATCAGCCCGGCTATTTTCGGATCCTTGTTCCAGTCCATCATGCACTTTGACGATGAGGCAGCCACGGGTAAACCTAAGAAAAGGCGTGAATTCGGCGCACATTACACCTCGGAAACCAACATCCTCAAGGCCATCAAACCCTTGTTTCTGGATGGGCTGCACGACGAGTTGAAAACCCTCCGCCGCAACAAAACCAAGTTGACCGCGTTTCACCAACGCCTGTCCACCCTGAACTTCTTTGACCCGGCCTGTGGGTGCGGCAACTTCCTCGTCATTGCCTATCGGGAACTGCGCCTATTGGAGTTGGATGTCATCGAAGCCTTATGGGGTAAAGACCTGACGGCTCAAATGGATGTGGACACCTTGATCCTGTGCAACGTCAATCAATTCCACGGCATAGAAATTGACCCCAGCGCCGCCCAAATCGCCAAAGTCGCCTTATGGCTGACCGACCATCAAATGAATTTGGAGGTGCAACGCTTTGGCAATTATTACAAGCGGCTACCGCTGGATAAGCAAGGCAATATTGTCTGCGGAAACGCTTTGCAATTGGATTGGGCAAAGGTATTGCCGCCTGAACAATGCAGCTACCTAATGGGAAATCCTCCATTTGTGGGTTATAGTTATCAAAGCAAAGAACAGAAAGCCGATTTGGAACGGGTTTTTAAGGGATTGAAGGGCGCGGGGGTGTTGGATTATGTTTGCGCTTGGTATGTCAAAGCCGCCGAATACATTCAAGCCAACCCGAAAGTGCCGGTTGCTTTTGTCTCCACCAATAGTATCTGCCAAGGCGAGCAAGTGACTCTCCTCTGGGGGTATTTATTGGCGAAAGGTATCCGTACACAGTTTGCCCACCGAACCTTTCGTTGGAGCAACGAGGGCCGGGGCGTGGCGGCGGTGCATTGTGTGATTGTCGGCTTTGGTTTGCAAGAACCCAAACAGCGCATGATCTACGATTATGGCGACAATATTGCCGGGGAACCGACTGGCACGATTGCCAGCAACATCAACCCCTATCTGGTCGATGCGCCGACTGTATTGATTGACAAGCGCAGGAAGCCGATGTGTCAGGGAGTGCCCGAGATGGTCAAGGGTAGCCAACCAACCGATGGCGGGCATTTGCTATTAACCTCTGAAGAAGCCGATAGCATCCGGCAACAGGATGTGATAGCAGCTAAATATATTCGCCCGTTTTTAGGGTCAGAC
>CAIWDB010000543.1 GCA_903911305.1 uncultured Methylococcaceae bacterium
CTCCACTTACATTTTTCAGGATCAAGGCCAAAAGGGTCGCTGGGCCTAAGGAAGTAGATCGACACATAAGGCCGTTGGCTTTGTTGGGCAGCATCGGCTCGCCTTTTGTCGATGTCTTCAAGGCGTTTGAGGAAGATCAGATAGGTGATTTGTTCGACCGCCACCAAGGGGTTGGTGAGTCCAGCGGCCCAGAAGCGATCCCAGAGTTTGTCTACTTTTTTCTTGATATGCGGAGCGAGCATCTAATGATTATTCCAGAGGTCTTTAAGCGGCTTCGTCTAACCACTGGTTGGCGAAGGTAACGAGTTCTTCGATTTCCTGCGGCGGAAACAGTGCTTCCACGCGGCCTACCCGCGACAATGGCGGTTCGCTGAGCGTGGCACGGGTAATGCGCCCATGTCGTAAAACCGCGGTTTTAATCGCCCGCAGAAAATTGAGTTGATTGGCACGGAGGTAGCCGTGCTGTGCGATGAAGTGATCGAACTCGGCGTTAATGCGCTCTTCCCGATTGGGCAAATGGGCGTTTTCACTCAAGATGTGCCGCAAGAAGTCGGGTAACGAGGCAGCAGAATGATCGAAGGCTTTGCGCAAGGTGTCTTCGGTGATGAAAAAATCGGCTTGGTTGAGTGTGGCGGCAATGCTGTCGAGTTCGTCATCGGTCACATTTTCGCCGTTTTTCAATCTCGCCAAGGCGGGCAACTCGTCGGCCAAACGCCGCACTAGCACCTCAACTTGTTCCCGGTAACTTTCGGCGAACGCACCTTCACCGGTTGGGCCATAAATGATCCAACTGCGTTGAGTGATGGAATCGGGCAGGTTGATTTCCACTGTGGTCAACGGCGTAGTGGTGCGATAACGCATCAAGGGTGCAAAGCTGGCTTGCAAGTTAGCGAGCCTCGATAAATCGAGATGCTGCCAGAAACCGTCTGAGCATACCCATGTCCTTTGCTCTTGAACGCGCCTTACGTCGGGGATGTTGTCGGCAAGGCTCTTCAACGCCTCTTGAATGCGCTGCTTCATCTTGGCAATGTCGCCAAGGTCAGTCTTTAGCCATGCCACCGTCAGCCGCTCGCACCAGATGCGGAATTGCAATTCATCTAGCCCCCACAGTGGCGCAAGCCGCATCAACGGGGCGATGGTTTTAGAAAGATGCTCCTGCTCGGTTTGGCTGGGTGTGGGCCACTGCCGCATCAAGGCATCCAGTTCATCCCAGTGTGGGCGGACGTTCACACTCTGGCGCGGGAGTTCGGCCAGCATGGCTTGTAGCTCGGCGATAGTGGGCTGTGTGTCTAGCTGCTGCGCATGGAGGAGTAGCCATTTTTCCAAGCGCAGACGGAACAAGCGGACGGGCAAGGGTTCGCTGGGATGATCGACCTCGCCATCGGGTTTGAGCTTGAAATAGGCGAAGTTTTTCCAATGATCGATGATGAGGAAATCCTGTTTAATCTCACCCGTGGCTTTTTCAGTGTAAAGACGAGTGCCACGTCCAATCATTTGCCAGAATTTGACGCGGCTGAACACGGGTTTGGCAAAGACTAAGTTCTGGATGGCGGGAATATCAATACCTGTGTCGAGCATGTCCACCGATATGGCGACACGCGGCATAGTCTTGTATTTGAAGTCGTCCAGCGTCGCGTCGGCGCGTTCCATGTGGCTGTCAATGATCTCCGCCATGCCTTGGCGTTGCAGTTCCGGGTAAAGGCGGTTGAAGCTTTCATACAGGCGCTTGGCGTGTGCATGGCTAACGGCAAAAATGATGCTTTTTTGGGGAAGGCCGCGAATATCCTTGCGGCTTTTCTCCATGAACTCCCGAACCATGGCATCGTTGGTGCCTTGGTTGATGATGCCCTTCTCGATTTCACTGCCATCGAAATTTAATTCGTCCAGTTCCACGCCTTGGTCGCGAGCCATTTGCTGCAATGGTTCCGGCAGTGCATCGCCCTGAATGCCTTTGAGTTGGAAGTTGGTTTGCGCGTCCAGCACTCGGTAGTTGACGAGGTTTTTGTCCTCTATGGCTTGCTCGTAGCTGTAGTAATAAGTGGGTACTCCGTCGCCACAGTCAAAGAGTTGAAATGTGTTATGGTCGATATAGTCCGTTGGTGTGGCAGTGAGACCTAACTGTATGGCGTCAAAATGTTCAAAAATGGCTTTATAGCGTTGGTAAATCGAACGGTGGCTTTCATCAGCGATAATCAAGTCGTAGTAGCCAACCGATAGGCGTTGATAAACTCGCATCATGCTGGGATAGGTGGAAAATTGGATACGTGCGCTGGAAGTCTCTCCGCTTTCAATGCGAGCAAGGCTTTCATTGGGCAGATAGGTTTTGAACTCGGACATTGCTTGGCGCACGAGTTCGCGACGGTCAGCCAAGAATAGCGTCCGCTGAACACGCTTGGCCCGTAGCAAAGTGTCAACTAGTGCGATGGTCGTGCGGGTTTTGCCTGTGCCAGTCGCCATGACAAGGAGAAACCGACGCTTGGCAGCATCTATGCCTTCCGAAACGCGGCGTATTGCCTCATGTTGGTAATCACGGTCTACAATTTCATGATTGATGATTACTTCGTGGAGTGGTTGCCCATGACGTTGCTGGTGGCGCAGTCTCTCCAGATCATCGCGGCTATAGAACCCCGCAATTTTCCTTGGAGCATAGCGTTGACGATCCCAGAATAGGATTTCCTTGCCGTTGGTCAGGAAGATGAAAGGCTCGACACCAAAAAGGATGGTAATGGCATCTGCATAGTCGGATGCTTGCCGTTTACCTGCGAGTTCGTCACTAGAAAAGCGCTTGGCCTCGACAATCGCCAAGGGCTTTCCATATTAACTTTCATCCCCCGGCATAGTCTTGACATTTCTTTGGGAGATGGCCTTGACTGGCGGATCAGTTGGATTGTCACCGTCGTAGTAATGGCGAGCCCATGCATCAAGCATCAATAACCTCCAGAAGAAGCCCCCATTTTTCTTTCCCGGTTCATTGCTGTGCGAATCCAGCATGGTTTGAACAAATTCAAGGTTCCACCATCCCCGTTCCTTTGCCCGTTGGGAAAGAAGCCGCTCTTGCACAAACTTAACTCCCTTCTCTTGCCTGAACCAATCATCCAGCGGTACGCCGAACCCTCGCTTGGTTGCGGACTGCACGTTTTGAGGCAGTAGGCGGGTCGCAAGCGCCCGCAGGGGCAGCTTGCCCTGCACACCATTGGTCAAGACGCTGCGCGGCAAACGCGCCGCCCATTCTACAATTCGATAATCGAGAAATGGCGAACGGACTTCAATCGAGTTTGCCATGGACGCACGATCCATCTTCACGAGTATGTCGTCGGGCAGATAATGCGAAAAATCCAATGTTTGTTGGCGGGTCAGAAGATGGCGTTGTTTGCTTTCACCCCAGCGTCTCCAAATGCTTCCTCCCGCCTGTCGCTGGGTGTCTTTTAGGGCGGGTCCGGCAAATGAAGCAATGACCGGGTCATTCGGGATGCCGTCAAACGTTGCGGCATAGCCTGCGTCAGGTAGCGAAAGCTTCATCAGCTTGTAACGAAGCGGGGAGCCAGAGGGCAGGGCGGTTAAGGCATTGGCAATTAAACAATGGAAGGGTCCGAGGATTCCGGCAATGCTTTTATAGCGGCTCGCTTCGATGTAGCGTCGGTAACCGCCAAACGCCTCGTCACCGCCGTCGCCTGAAAGGAACACCGTCGCGTGGGCCGATGCGGCCTTGCAAAGCATGTAGGTTGGCAGCGCCGAGGCATCCCCGAACGGCTCGTCAAAATACCAGGCAAGTTCGTCGATTGCATCAAGGCTTCCCGGTGCCTGGTGGACGATTTGTTGCGGTAGGCCAGCGTGTTTGGCCGATGCCCGCGCAAGGTCCGCCTCGTTGTATTTTTCCTCGCTGAACGCAACTGTGAGTGCAAGCGGTTGATTGGCCGGCAAGCCTTTTGCCGTCATCACTGCAATTAAACCGCTGTCGATCCCCCCGGAAAGGAACACGCCGACCGGGACATCGCTGCGCAGACGGATGCGCGTCGCATCCAACAGCAACTCCTCCAGTTCGTCAATCTCTTGTTCCAATAGATTGCTCCTGCCCACTTCATCATTCAGGTCAGAGTGCCAGTAGGCGGTGAGTGAAGCTTTGTCAGGATAGTCAATGGAACCCTTAAGATAGGTGCCGGGGCTTAATTTGGCATAGCCCTTGAATATGCAGAGTTCAGAAGGAAGGTAATTTAGGGCAAGATACTCGGCAAGCGCCTCAGTATTAAGCGTTCGTTCGGCTTTCGGCCAAGCAAGGAGCGCTTTGAGTTCAGAACCAAATCGTAGCTCGCCATTTTTGGGCCAATAATAGAGGGGCTTGACGCCTAGCCGGTCGCGGCAAATAATGAACTCACGGGTATCAGTATTCACATAGGCAAAAGCGAACATGCCGTTCAGTTTGTTTATTCCCTTTACCCCTTCGCGCATCAACAAACGCAACAGCACCTCGGTGTCGGAACCGCTAGTGAAGTTCTCGCCCTTCTGTTCCATTTCGTTGCGAATCTCAATATAGTTGTAGATTTCACCGTTGAAAACAAGCCAATGTTTACGGTCGTAACTGGACATTGGCTGATGACCTCTAGTGCTTAAGTCGAGAATGCTGAGCCTGCGGAACCCGAGCGCCCATCCTTGCCCTTCTTCATAGCCCCCGTCGTTGGGTCCACGGTGGTATAGGTTGTCACCAACCCTACCATACTCATTTTTTTGTAAAGAGTCGAAATGTCCGAATGAGCCAAATATTCCGCACATATAGTTTTTTAGCCGATGAGGTGAGGGTGAGGACAATTTACCACGAAGTTCAAGCCGGTGAAGTGAAGGCAAATTGAAAACTTAGGGTCAAGGCTTTGCGTCGCTTAATCCGTCCGAACATGCGAATGATGGCAAGCAATGGATTTTCAAAGGGTTGCGACAAATCCAAGTCCTGCCAGAAAATTGAAAAATATAGGGTCACCTACTTACTTATTCCTCCAGCCCAAAGCGGGTGAAGGACCATTCACGCGGTCAATACTTTTGAAATAAAAGCCGTCATTCCGGCATGGATCGCCGGAATCCAGATTGCATGGATGCCCCAAATCCGCGCCGTCCATGGAGCCTATGTTCCGACGCTCCCTGCCGGAACGAAGGAGAAATCCTTAATTCAACTGCATTGGCTCACCCGGTTCGCCAAACTGCGTCGCCCCGCGCACGGGCAATTCTATCGCCAACAAGGTATTGCAGCAACCCTTGCCACCACAGACAGCAGTTCTCATTTTGGACATCCATGGAAGAAATGCGCTCTGTCGAGTCTGAACTTATTGCAGAATAAAAGGCGATGGAATCGGGAAAAGACATGTATTACCATAACTGCAAATATTCTAATTCAATCACGGATTCTTGGGAGTTTTGCCCGGCAAATACGGTAACTGGACTGATTCGCCTGCCAACAAGCTGGTTGTTTAGATATCCAGATCCAAGATCACCCAATAATCAATATATTCGCGCTCCATTATGACACATCAGGTTCGAAACATTTGGCATGGACAGGAATACTACCGCTATCTGCTGTGGGCTTTGGTGGTGCTTCTGCTCATCTATCCGCTGATGGCCGACTGGCTTATCGGTCGTTTGATTGAACAACTGGGGACTGTTGGTGTCCTCGTTACGGGTATTTTGGCAATTTACAAAACCCGAAGACAGATTGTTTTTGCCGTCTTAGTAGCCCTTGTAACTCTTTTATTGGGGATGGCACATTTCAAGTTTATAGGGATGTCCGGGCTTACCCTTGCTTGGTTGATTTCGGCCTTGGTCTTTTTCGCTTCAGTCACATGGGTGCTAGCTCGAGACATTTTCACCAGCAGGGGAACCGCCACAAGTGACCTCCTTTACGGGGCGGTCAGTGTCTACTTGTTGATAGGGTTGACTTTTGCCAATGTCCACATCCTCTTGGAGACGGCCACGCCGGGTTCCTATCATTGTCAATCGACACAATGCGATGCTGCCAACCCGATGTCGGCGTATATCTATTTCAGCTTCGTCACCCTAACGACCATGGGATATGGCGATATCACACCAGCCACTCGGATTGCGGGCATGTTTAGCTACATGGAAGCAATCACGGGTCAAATGTATGTGGCCATTTTGATGGCACGGTTGGTTGGGATGCATATTCCACAATCGGAAAAATGATTGAATATTAATGCATACCCAAGCTTGCCGCGTTGCGGGTAATTGTTAGCATGGCTGTCGCGCCAGATGGCTTTCAAATTGTCGCACACAGTTTTGCCAAGCGTAATTTAATGCATAGGTTCTGCAATCCTCGGGGTTCAGCGAGAGTGCCTTGAGTGCCGCTTGTTGCAGATCATTGTCTAGGCATCCGACTTTTTCATCGAGTATCACGTCGAGTGGGCCTCGAACCGGAAACGCCGCCACCGGCACCCCACAGGCAAGGGCTTCCAGCAAAACCAGCCCAAATGTATCGGTCAGGCTGGGGAACACAAACACATCCGCATCCGCCATGTGACTTGCCATATCCTCGCCTAGCTTATAGCCGACAAAGCGGGCACTCGGGTATTTCCTTTCAAGTTCTTCTCGTTGTGGCCCGTCTCCAACAATATATTTTGTTCCGGGCAAGTCCAAGCTTAAGAAAGCCTCCAGATTCTTTTCGATGGCTACCCGGCCGGCATAGAGGAAAATGGGCCGTTGCCCGTCCAAGAACCCTTTTTCGCGTGGCCTAAAAAGGTCAACTTCAACACCCCGCGACCATAACACAGGGTTCTTAAAGCCCCGTTGGGTTAATTCATCAATTAAAGCGGGCGTTGCCGCCATGATGCGTTCGCTTTTGGAGTGGAACCAGCGTAGGAAGGCATATCCCCAAGACAAGGGTATGCGAAATCTCAAATTGACATATTCGGCGAAGCGGGTATGAAACGATGTAGTGAAGAGAATGCCTTCATCAACGCAATACTGGCGGGCAGCCAATCCCAACGGACCTTCGGTGGCAATATGCACCGCATCCGGTTGGAATGATCGCAGACGTTTCCGCAATGTTGGCCCACAACCCAAGGCCAGTCTGATCTCGCTATAGCTGGGGCAAGGCCAATTCTTGAATTGGTCCGGCGTAAATGTTTCCACGGTGTGACCGAAACTCCGCAAATTTTCACACGTTTTTTGCAGGGTGGTGACCACGCCATTGATTTGCGGCCGCCATGCGTCCGTGATTAAAGCAATTTTCAAATTGGAATTCCTAGGCAGTGTTGTAGCGTTCCGGGCAATTAATTTTCCGCCAACAATAACGATGCCGTATGACAGGAGAATAAAAATCCTGTGACAATGGTGTGACAGTTGAAACAATCGGATTATTAAGGAACACCGAACCGATCAAAGGGCCGTCATTTCGATGTGATATTATTCCCATTAGGTAAGCTTTCGGTGGGCTGTTTTGTCCGACATCGTCCGTTCTCCATGTCGCTTTTTGGGTAATGGGTCCCATCCATGAATTTTCTTTGCGTGTGCCATGAAACGACAGTCTGATACGTCTAGAACAGAGTTAATTGATCTTTTGCACAATTTAAGGACACTTCGAGTCCAAGTGGAACAGCGGGCCACAGAACGATTGGCCGGTTTCAAGCATCCCTTCGATGACGGAGGGTTTGGCATAGGCGCGGCAAATTTAGCCCATTATCTGGCCTTGCGCCAATTTGACCTGCGCCGATTGCAGGACCGTTTGGCAGGGGTAGGCTTGTCCTCGCTGGGTAGGATCGAAGCGAATGTGCTGCCAAATTTGGACGCGGTGATTGGCCTGCTTGCTTGCGCCTTGGGCGAACCCGATGCCGAATTGTCCCCATATACTGATGTTGGCAAGCGTTTGCTTGAAAAACATACGGATGAGATTTTTGGCCCTATGGATGGCGAGCGCGAAGTTCGCATCATGGTGACGATGCCCTCCACGGCTGTCGTGGACTACAAGCTAATCAAAAACCTATTGCGTGCAGGCACCAATTGCATCCGCATCAATTGCGCCCACGACGACGAAGCGGCATGGACGGCCATGATCCATAATGTCCGCAGGGCATCGAAGGAAACTCGCCGGCATTGCCGGGTTTTGATGGATCTGGGCGGGCATAAACTCCGCACCGGACCGCTTTCAGAGGCACCGAAGATTTTAGCTTGCAAACCAAGGCGGGATGACTTTGGACGGGTAGTCGAACCCGTTGAAGTTTTATTGCACAATGCTCAAGCCAAGAAGCCGCCCAATGTGGATGCAAAAGGGCTGCTAGTGTCCGGGGACATTTTCAAGCAGTTCAAAGTTGGCGATTTGTTTAGTTTCATTGACACGCGGGGCAAGCCGCGCAGTTTACGATTAATTCGACACCCATCGCGTAATGTATGGCTTGCGCATTGCGAGAAACTCGCCTATCTTGGCGATGGCACGATGGCAAGTTTAGTGCGGGGAGATGGGGAAATTCTCGGTGAGTCTGCGCTAACCATCATAAATGATATGAAAGTGGACATACGGGTTAAGGTGGGCGAGCCTTTATTGCTGAGTTTTAATGACGAGCCAGGCCAACCCGCCCTGCTTAACGCCAAAGGCAGGATTGTGACACCTGCCCGCATAGGTTGCGGAGAGGAAGTAATCAAGCAGTGCCTACAGCAGGGAGACCCGGTTTGGTTTGATGACGGCAAAATCGGTGCCGTGGTGGAAAAAATCCGCAAAGACGGGGTTTTATTGCGTGTCACCCAAGCCAAAAACAACGGTTCCCGTTTGCTTAGCGACAAGGGTATTAACTTTCCCAAAACCAAACTACAATTGCCGCCACTAAGCAACAAAGACTTGCACGATTTGGATTTCGTTTGCCAACAGGCCGACATGGTGGGGTTTTCCTTTGTCGAATCCCTTGAGGATTTGGACTATATGCTGCAACAACTCGACCAAAGGGGTGGCTGCAATTTGCCGGTCATTGCCAAAATCGAGTCTGACCGTGCGGTGCGCAATTTACCCGAACTGATCTTGGGCGGCATCGGCAAGCATAAGTTGGGCGTGATGATTGCCCGAGGCGATTTGGCGGTTGAATTGGGCAGCGTCCGCTTGGCGGAAATCCAGGAAGAAATCCTTTGGGTGTGTGAATCAGCCCATGTGCCAGTGATATGGGCGACGCAGGTGCTGGAAACCATGGCAAAAAAAGGCGAGCCTTCCAGGCCCGAGTTCACCGATGCCGCGATGAGTGTACGTGCCGAATGTGTCATGCTGAACAAAGGCAGCTACATTGTTCGCACCGTGGAAGTATTGGCCGATGTGTTAAGCAGAATGCAGGCACACCAGCGGAAAAAGTTCTCCAGGCTAAGGGCTTTGCATTGGTGACATTAGCCAATAGCCGGTAATTTGAACAAACTATCTTCCAATTCAGAGGCAACACGTTGAATCACACTCTTCCAGTCACCCATCTCAGTCTGCCTGAACAATCGGGCGGTGGGATACCATGGGCTGTCGTTACGTTCCAACAACCAGCGCCAATCAGGGTTAAAGGGTAGTAGTATCCACACTGGTTTGCCCAATGCACCCGCTAGATGGGCAACCGCTGTATCTACCGTAATGATGACATCCATCAATTCAATCAATGCAGCGGTGTCGGAAAAATCTTTCAAGTCATCCCCGAAAAATTGGATGCCTTGGTTTTCAAGCAATACTTTCTTGTCGGCTTCGCGAAGCTCTTTATGCAAGCTTATAAATTGGGCTTTCTGAGAAACCAGTAAAGCAAATTCAGTTAAGCCGATGGAACGGTTAACGTCATTCTGATGTTCAGCGCGGCCAGACCAGACCAAGCCCACTCGGGGAACCCCCTTTTCGCCCAACCTGTTTTGCCATGTGTTAACAATAGCCTGATCACTAAAAAGATAAGGGACAAAGCGTGGAATGGTATTCAAACTGGTATTGCAATACAGCGGAAGGCTCAGGAGATATGACCAATAATCGTGGCGTTCCAAGGATGTTGCGTCTTCTGGCGCCAACACGGCGTCAACATCAGTTAGGGTTTTGAATAAGTTTGTCAGGGGTTTTGCGCTTACCAGAGTAACCCTTGTTGCTCCAAAGTCTTTTAGTGACTTGGCATAGCGACAAAATTGAATTTGATCGCCCAAGCCTTGCTCATGCCAAATAGCCAATGATTTGCCAATCAGTGACTCTCCGTGCCATTCTGGAAAGCTAAAATCAGGTGGATAAGTATTGCGTTCACGGATGGATTTGTCGCTACGAGCCTCAAAATATGCCCATCCTTCTTCAAATTTTCCCAAGCATAAAAGCGACATCCCTAAGTTTAAACGGGCAGTCGCATAGTCTGGCTTTAGGGAGATTGCCTTGCAAAAACTCTCAACTGCTTCCGCGAATTTTCCCCGGCTGTATAGCGCATTGGCTAAGTTGTTGTGTGCCATGGCATAATCTGGTCTGAGCGTGATCGCTCTGCGTAAACTTTCAATCGCTAAATCCATTCCATCCTGTGGGTTCGGTTTGTCTCCCAGGTTTGCATGTCCCTTCGCCAAATCCGATCCGAGTAAATGTGCATCGCTTGAATTTTCAGCCGCAACATCAAATTGAGTCTGCCTACTAAGCACATTCCCTAGGTTATTATGCGCCTCGACATAATCCGGGTTAATCAAAATAGCCTTTTTAAAGCTCTTGATCGCGGCATCAAATTTCCCTAAATCCTTATAGGCGCAACCCATATTGTTATGCAACTCGGCAATCTCGGGATTGATGGAAATTGCCTTTTGGTAGCAACTGACTGCCATGTCAGGTTTGCTTAGGTGAAGATAGGCATGGCCAAGGTTGATATGGGCTTGTATAAAACCCGGCTTGTAGGCTATTGCCTTTTTGTAGCTGTGGACCGAGGCTTCAAAGTTGCCTCTTCTGTTGTACGCATTCCCCAAGTTGTAATGCGCTTCCGCAAAATTGGGTTTTATCATGACGGCTTGTTGAATCAGATCAACCGCAATATCAAACTTACCAACTTGATCGGCAATCAAACCCAATAGGTGCAAAGCGTCTGGGTGACGAGGGTCTCTCTGAAGTATCTGTTGGTAAATCGTTTCCGCTTGGGAAAGCCTTCCTGCCTGTTGGTGTTGGTAAGCGACACGGATACCCTCCATGTTAGAGTGATCGATTGCTTGCTTTTGTGCTTGTTGATCACTTTCCTTTGAATGGCAACAACGCTTGAATTTTTTGCCACTACCACAAGGACAGGGATCATTCCGGCCTGTTTGATTCGTAGTCATGCCGAAATTATACCTAAAAGCCCTAAAGCGGGCGAGGAACCATTGCCCTATACCCGCTAGCGCTTCTATTGCCGATTAATCAAAACGCCGCCATGCAATCACACGCTCAAACCTGTGACTTCATTGGCTAACACGTGATCGTGCAATGGAAAATGCGGATTATTGCAAAGCAACACGCACATTGGCCGGACGGTCGGCATAAAACACATTGCCATCTATGCTGGCAGTTCTATGCGAGGCTTTGGCCCAGCCAGGCAAATGGCGCAGCCAACTGGCATGGAAGAACCAAGCGCCGCCGGTATTGTCGGACAATTCGCCATCCATGACTTTCTTGGCAATATCAAGCGCTCTGGCATAGGCGGTTGGGTCTGGATTACTGACCCAATAGACGAATTTACCGTCGTGGACGACACGGCAGTAGTTTTCCCGCCACCCGCCAATCAGCCGGTTTTTGGCCACATTGGCCACAGCTTGGAGGTTGGAATCTGAATTTCGCGCTTCGCGATAAATGGTGTTTGCCAGACAGGTTAAATCGTCTGTCGGCAGGGAATGCGAACTTGAATGGTGGTGGTGTCCAGCGTGATGATGTTTTGCATGGGCAACCACGGGTGAAGCTGTGAAGGCAACCATCAAAAGGGCCTTCGTAAGTTTGTTTGACATAGTTCCGTTTCCTATCGTCGTCGAAGTTGCAGCCAATTACATGTAGGTTTACTACGGTCATTGGGCGGCCACATCTTCTATTTTCGAAAGCGTACTACTTAGAACGGTATTTCTTCTTGAAAAAACTGAACTAAACAGCACAACAATTTATGTAGGGCGGTTCAAAAGAGAACCTAAGTTTTCCTCCGTCGGTTGTGCCTATCCTTCGGCGTTAAGGTAATCACTAGTAAAACAAGAGAAATCATGTAAATCAACAAATTGTAGATTTACTCCATTCACATTAAGGTATAATTTGCCCTAGCTGAAGAACGATGTCAAGCGTTTGGGAGAACAAATTTTAAAAATAGCCTGATGTAGACGTTTTTTTGTTTTATGCTAGGGGGTATGCTCATAAGCGAAAACCAAGCTAAATGCCAAGAATTTAAGGTTCATCAAAACGATTTTTTTCTTGTCAGCGGCTTGAAGTCATTTGAAAAACACTCCATTTACTTAATCTTTGAACTACGGGCAATTGAGGTGTGTCATTCATGGCCTTACTATCAATGGTAAGATTGAAATGACTTCATTGAGTGACTAATCAAGCATCAAAAACTATGGATTTTTTTTATGAACAGCATTAACAAATATTATCAAATCGCTTGTGAAATACCGGCAAGGACATGGTTTTTCATCGGCTTTCTATTCTGCATCGTCATGGAATTGGCGGCTATTTACTTCCAATTTGTATTATTGCTTGAGCCATGCCCACTGTGCATCACCCAACGCTTGATTCTGATTGGCTTAGCGTTGATTTTCCTCAGCGCCACCGTGCATAATCCAAGACTGACGGGCATCCGTATCTATGCGGGGCTGGCTACCATTGCCTCTCTGGCAGGCACTGCTGTGGCGGCTTACCATTTTGCGATTCAAATCCTTCCGCATGATGAATTATCTAGCTGTGGACCCGGCGCATCTTATATTTTGGAACATTACCCGTTAGCCGATATTGTCAGGCAATTTTTGACGGGCACTGGCGATTGTACCCATGTCGTGTGGAGCTTTCTTGGTTTGAGCATGCCATTTTGGGTCGGCCTATGCTTTTTGAGTCTATTCTCGCTGTGTGTTTGGCGGCTGGTGCTGGCTTTTAACGGAAAATTCACTCAGAGATTAGAGGTTCATAGTTGAACACTAAACGGCATACTCCCCTTTAGCAGTCGATGAATCAAGACTACCAACGAGCCAGGCACACGCTGCGAAGCCTAGCGGACAATCTTGGCAAAGTGATGAAAGGCCAAGAAACCACCATCCGCCATTTGCTGGCAGCCTTTGCCAGTGGCGGTCATGTGTTGCTTGAAGATGTGCCGGGTACGGGCAAGACCACCCTGGCAAAGGCATTGGCTTTATCCTGCCAAGCTGATTTTCAAAGGGTGCAATTCACACCAGACTTGTTGCCTAGCGATATCCTAGGTGTTTCAGTGCTAGACCCGTCCAGCCGGGAATTCCGCTTCGTGCAGGGACCGATCTTTTGCCATATCCTGCTCGCCGATGAAATCAACCGCGCATCGCCGAGGACTCAATCCGCCTTGCTAGAAGCCATGGCTGAATCGCAAGTCAGCATCGAGCGGCAAAAATTCAAGCTGGATTCGCCCTTTTTCGTCGTCGCCACGCAAAACCCAGTGGAGTTCCATGGAACCTACCCATTGCCCGAAGCGGAACTGGACCGTTTCGCACTGCGTTTGAGCTTAGGGTATGTGGATGAGGATTTGGAAATTTCGATTATTTCGGATCAGCAGTTGTCCCACCCGCTACACGCCTTACAGCCCTGTGTTGATTTGGACGCCATTCGCCATCTGCAATCCACCGTTCAAACCGTCCCTGTTCAGGACGAGCTAAAGCGCTATATTGTCGGCATTGTGCGCGCTACCCGCGAAGCCGAAGGAGTGCGCCTAGGTGCCAGCCCACGCGCCGCATTGACGCTAATGAAATGCGCCCAAGGCTTGGCCTTGCTCAATGGGTTTGATTTCGTAACGCCCGATGCCATTCAAGAGATTGCCATTCCTGCCATCGTCCACCGCCTTAGCCTTGATCATCAAGCCAAGTTTAGCGGAAAATCTGCCGAGTCTGTGGTGGAAGCCATTCTGGTCAAAACCCCAGTACCGGCCTAAACATGCTCCGACGGTTGTTGTTTCGCCAGTTTGGCTTGGTTTACCGAATCAGCCTTTGGTTCAGCCGCCACTTTAGTCCACTAGGCCATTTCCTACTGGGATTGTTAATGGTCTCCGCCGCGTTCGGTGCCAATACCCGTGCCGCCGCCACCTATCAATTGGCTTCACTATTGGCTGGACTGTTCTGTTTAAGCCTATTGTGGAGTTTTTTGGGGCGTCGGGCAAAACTGTCTCTCTCGGTGGAACGGCTTATCCCGATGCATGGGACAGCGGGCGAAACGATGCGTTATCAAATCACCTTAAGCAACGCGGGCAAGCGTACTGAACGCGGCTTGAGCCTGCTGGACCAACTCAATGTCCGCTTTCCCGGTTGGGATGAATTTGCCTCAACTGCCGACCCTGACCGAGAACGTCGCAATCCATTCGACCGTTATGTTGGCTTTCACCGTTGGCAAAACCTGATGAGGGCGAATCGGGGTGCTAGTATCCTTGAGCGTCCTCTGCCCGACCTACTGCCAGGGAAACGAATCAGTTTGACGATGGAACTGACTCCACAGCGTCGTGGGCGTTTGCAATTTGCCGGGGTATGCATTTTCCGTCCAGAACCCTTTGGCTTGTTTCGTACCCAACACCTAATCCCACTGCCGAAGGTCTGTTGTATTTTGCCAAAACGCTACCCGACATCGCAACTTCCATCGTGGGGCGGTCGAAGTTATCAACGTGGCGGAGTGGCCTTGGCGAATGCAGTGGGTGAATCCGAAGAATTCCTGTCACTGCGTGAGTTTCGACTAGGAGATGTGCCTCGCAATATCCATTGGCGCAGTTCGGCCAAGCTGGGCCGTTTAGTCAGCAAAGAGTTTCAGGATGAATATTTTGTTCGTAGAGCCTTGGTTTTGGATACCTTTTCCACTCACTCACGCCATGTGGATTTTGAGGCGGCGGTGTCAGTTGCCGCATCCTTGGTCAGTACCGAGCCGCAACGGGACAGTTTGCTTGACCTCATGTTCATAGAACGACAGGCACACTGTTTCACTGTCGGGCGTGGAGTGTCAGGCGGAATGGAATTGCTGGAAGTGTTGGCGGGTGTCATGCCTGCCAGCAACGGTAGTTTTGAATCATTGGCACAAAATGTCACGCATCGAGCCAACCTGTTGAGCAGCGTTGTCTGTGTGATGCTCGAATGGGATCAAGTGCGAATCCATCTGATCGACAATTTGTTGGCCTACCATTTGCCCGTGGCAGTCTTATTGGTCAGGGAAACCCCACCAGACTGGCAACCTAAGCCAAACCTGTTTTTAGGGCATCTGCGCCCGAGCCATTTGGCTGCTGACCTGCAATGGAGCTGAAATTCCCGGCCCTGCAATTATCCTTAGCCATCGCTTTTTGGGGGTGGCAAAGCGACATGCTGCCATTTGCCGGAGCCATCTTGCTGCTGGTGGCAATGTCCTGCCATACCCCTTGGCGTTGGGACATGCAACGAACTGAATTTCACCGCGTCGGCGACCTAACCGCCATTCTTTTTGTATTTGCGATTATTTATTTTTACACATCGGACAGTGACACACTGCCAATCTATTCCGTACTGCGCTGGTTGCCAGTCTTGGCGTTACCGTTATTGCTCGGGCAACTGTTCAGCATGGGCCAACTGTTGCCGTTAAGCGCTTTGTTCTATTCCATGCGACGTTACGACATCACGACCACAGTGGACATCCGCCTGCCTTACGCATTTTTGTGCATTCTAGCCGCTGGCAGTGGCAATGCCGTAGACCAAAGCTATTTCATCGGCATTGCGATTTTCACGTTTTGGGTGTTATGGACTCAGCGCACGGGGCGGCAAATTAAGACTTTGTGGCTTTTGTGTTTTATCTTGGCAATCACGCTAGGCTATGGCATGCAAACCGGGCTAGTTAAAATTCAAGATATGTTTGAGGAGTGGGCCGTGGAGTGGTTCATTGATTGGGAGCCTGACCCTTTCAAAACCCACACTGCCATTGGCGACCGGGGCAAGCTCAAACAGTCCAGCCGAGTCATTCTGCGAGTGACTTCAGACGAGCCCTTAAACCGTCAATTACGATTAAAAGAAGCCGCCTATGATCGATATTCCGGTCAGTTTTGGTCGGTCGGCAACAAGTCATTCCAAGCTTACAGCCCCCCCAATGAGATCGGATCCGAGCATATCAGCATTCTTCACCTACTGACCTATCACAGTGTTCTGTTGGCAATGCCTGGCGGTATGCATGGGCTAGAAGGTCCGCCGGCCAAAAACCTACTCCGCAACACGCTCGGTACTATCAAATGGCTGGACACACCGCCCGTGATCCGTTACAGGGTTGCTTACACCACCAGTGAAAACGATCAGAGCGCCCCCACTGTTTTTGACACTCAATTGACACCGTCCACTCAAAAAATATTGGAGCCATTGAAGCAAGAACTAGGACTTGACCGTTTGTCACCCGAACAGGCGTTGGAAAGCGTCAACAATTTCTTCAACTCGCGTTTTGCGTACACACTTGACCTAGGCAAAAACCGAAATGGCAAAGAAGCACTGAAGGATTTCCTCTACAGCCGACATGCTGGTCATTGTGAATATTTTGCCACGGCCACGGCACTGTTATTGCGAGCGGCCGGCATTCCTGCCCGTTATATTGTGGGGTATTCCGTACCTAGCCCTGAACCTGATGGGAAAACCTACCTTGTCCGTCAACGCCACGCTCACGCTTGGACAGAAGCCTATGTCAACGGCGCTTGGCGCATCATAGACAACACCCCGTCGCGCTGGGCTGAAGAGGAAGCCAAAACCGACCCTTGGTGGCAACCCGTCGCGGATGTTTGGTCAAGTTGGGCAATAAGCTTCAAAGTCTGGCAGTGGGAACGGGCGCAACATCAAGAGCGGGGGATTCCTTGGTGGGCTTGGCTAACACTTCCATTGGCCGCTTGGCTAGGCTGGAGGCTTTATCACAGCCGCAAGCGGGTGAAATCGGCTGATGAACAAAACTTGGACAACGCCAATTCAAAGCCTTGCGAAGACCTTGAGTATTCTCGTTTAGTGGAAAAACTGCTGGCGGCGGGCCACCCGCCACGTAATCCGGGGGAAACCCCTTTGCGCTGGTTACGCCGCCTAGGATTGAATAACTATGAAGCGGAGGTACTGGCTTATTATCGTAGGCGGTATGGCAATAAATGAATGCCCTGCCAGCACAAACGTTTAACCGCCTATGCCGGCAAGGGAAACAAACAACTCTCAGGCATTACCTGATAGTGAAGCAGGAGTATCAAACGCTTTCGGACACCTTAGTCATCTACTGCAACGATGACATTGGGAGCTTTGATAATGGCGTATGCGGTTCCGCCGACCTTTAAACCAAGGCTTTCAACCGATTTCTTGGTGATAATGGAAACGACTTCCACACCCGGAGACAGTTCAATGACGACCTCGGAATCAACCATGCCATGGGTGATTTCTTTGACCGTGCCTTTCAATACATTGCGTGCGCTTAATTTCATGATGTTAACCTCTAGTTGTTGCTGATGAATTGGTTGATGAAGCATTTCCCAAGCCATACTATGGCTTGGGCCAGATTGAGAATGAACACCGCCTAAGTAAAGGCAATCTTACTTCACTTCTTTGAACCCGTATTTGACAAACAGTTTGCTTGAGCCTTTTAAATAATCAAAAAACGCCTTCGCATCGCTTGATTGGGTCACCAAGGCGGCAGGGTAGACGATGGGCGTGTGGAGATCGCCTGGAAAGACGGCAATGGATTCCACGACATTGCTGATCTTGGCATCCGTTAAATAAACGATACCGATGCACTCCCTCCGTCCGACCAAATCCAATGCTGCGCGCACGTCGTCAGTACCCACCACCCGATCCTTCATTGAATCCCACCAGCCCAATTTGGACAATGCTTCTTTGGCGTAGACACCCACTGGCACTGATTCGGTTTGTCCGGTGCAGAGCTTTCCTTTGAAAGCATTGGAAAAATCAAAATCCTTTTCAAAGCGAACAGGAAAACCCTTGCCCTTGGGTGCGATCAACACCAGCGAGTTGCCTACTAAGTTTTTACGTGATCCACGATCAATTTTTCCTTTACCCTCCAAATAATCCATCCATTTGGTATCGGCGGAAATGAACAAATCGGCAGGCGCACCTGCTTCGATTAACTTGGCCAATGCCCCCGACGCAGCGAAAGAAAACTTGATTTTCACGTCGTGGCTGGTTTCATAAGATTTGGCGAGTTCGCCCAGCACATTGGTCAAACTCGCCGCCGCATAAACCGTCACCTCGCCAGCAAAACAGGCGTTGAAGGCGAGCAAAAACGGGATGGCAGAAAGCAACTTGAGGAAGGGGAAAGGGTGTTTCGTCATGATGGGTCTCAATCAGTTGATGAAGCCTTGGAGGGGAGTCGATATATATTTAAATATATATCATTGTTATGTGTCAATCAAAAGATTAGGGTCGATTTTGGTTCGCATGATCGTCACACCGCTTGCGCACTTGTACCGATGAGCGAGAGCGTTCTGGTGCAAATCGACTGCGGGAGCATTTTGTTAGCGAGCATAACGCCTTATGCATGCAAGGAAATGGCGCTTCAAGAAGGCGATACGGTTTATTTATTGTTCAAAAACCATGCTTTTCATTTTGTCGACGAATTGGGGGCGAAGTCTGCCATGCATGATCTGGCTCTTTCCGATATGAGTTGGTTTGTACGCGCAAACTCATATCAATAAACAGGCGTTAGTGCCGTTACTCACATTGAAGCATCAATCGCGAAGTTATGTTCCGGGACGATTGATGTTGTTAAATTGCAACACATTATTGTGTCTTTGCAAATATTTTGACCAATTTTTGATATTCGTTATAATTATATGTATACATTGAATCCATTGGAGTCACCATGAATATTCAGCTTCATTGCTGCTTAGCAACTTTGACCCTCGTCATTTTGTCCAGCATCATGCCGGTTCTAGCCGTGGAAAAATCGGACACATCACCCGACACTGTTTCTTCAACCAAGTCCGCCAACGCCATTCAACAAACGACACCTATGGCGAACAATCAAGCCATACCCAGTGTTGGCAAGAGACCCGCTCAAGACAAGGTGGGTAGCACACCCCCGGAGTACAAACGCCCGAATCGTTGGAGCCTGACTGCTGGCGGTAGCCAGCGCAAGGATTGGCTGACTGGCAAGAATCGCTTTGATTGGCCGTCTGAAATCAACGCCAAGAAAACCTTAGGGCTACCGGATTGGTTGAATGCCAGTTTGGAATTCCGCGCCCGTTACGAGAGCATGGACACGCCTTGGGTCAGAGGGCAGACGGGTAGCCAGTACCAGATACCCTTGCAAACCGTGCTATGGATGGAGGCCAATTATCAAGCACTGCGAGTTGGCTTTGAGTTTTGGGATGCTCGGCAATATGGCACAAAAGCGGGACAGACGCTGAACACTACTATGGTGGATTCGGCAGACTTCCCGCAAATCTATGCCGCACTATCGACCATGAATCTGTTCGATACGGGCTTGGGCTTTGAAGTGAAGGGTGGTCGCATGACCCTTGACCTGGGTAGCCGCCGTCTAGTGGCCCGCAACGCCTTCCGTAACACCAGCAATTCATTCACAGGTATTTTGTTCAGGCTGCGTGACCCGGCATCGGCGTGGCAATTGCAGGTATTCGCAAACCAACCCGTGGTGCGTTTGCCAGACCAAGCAAACCTAATGTTGCATAATGATTATGCGTGGGATCAGGAGCAGAAAAATGCCGTCTTTGCGGGTCTCTTCGCCGAAGCCTTCAAACTTCCATGGGATACTAGCGGCGAACTGTATCTCTATTACCTAGGCGAAAATCCTGCCAGTACCAACAACCGCCGATTATTCACGCCGGGGTTCCGCTGGTTCAAGCAAGCGAGAAAAGGGGAATTTGATTTTGAAGGGGAAAGTGTCGCCCAAACCGGAAACCGGTACGACACTATCTACGATGTCAAGAATAAGGGCACAAAACAGGACGTGTCGGTGGAGGCTTTCATGGAACACATTCAGTTTGGCTACACCTTCGACTTGCCTTGGGACCCGCGCCTTGTGCTGCAATATGACTATGTCACCGGTGGGGCAACCAGTGGCACGTCCAAAGCATTTGACACGTTGTTCGGTGCAAGACGTTGGGAATACGGACCGACGGGCATCTTAGGTTTGTTTGCCCGCAATAACATCAACTCACCAGGAACTAGGCTATTTGTCGTGCCGCATCGGGATGTCACCGCCTTCGCCGCCTATCGTGCGTGGTGGATGGCGAATAGCACGGCGGCATGGGTGCCCGCCAATCTGATAGACCCGACTGGAAAGTCAGGCGATTTTCTAGGCCATACCGTCGAGCTTTCGGCCCGCTGGGATGCGCATGAAAACATCGCCATTGAAGGCGGCTGGACCTATTTCATGAAAGGAACTTTTGCCCGCAACGCACCCGGAGCGCCAACTAACCACGACAATGTCAACTATGTTTATGTGCAGACGGAGCTGAGGTTCTAGTACCCTTGCTTGGAGTGCGGACACACCTCGTCGCACTCCTTTGCTTTGAAAAGTTGCCCAAACCTGACAAATTGCCTATTCTTCCTATATGTAAGTTCATATGGGGGGAATAATGCCCAAAGCTACACAGAAAATCAGCCAACAAATCCTTGAGGCTGAGATCGAAACACCCAAATTTTCTGAAATTTCATCCTCCGCCCCTAGGCTTAAGCTTAGTTTACGCTTGATGCATGGGGAGGAAATTGCTCTCGGCCCTGGCAAGGCTGAATTGCTTGCTGCCATCGCCGAAACCGGCTCCATCTCGGCAGCGGGCAAAAGCATGAACATGAGCTACCGTCGCGCCTGGATGCTGGTGGATGTTATGAACCGATGCTTCAAAAGCCCTTTGGTCGAGACGGCAAAAGGGGGTAGCCATGGCGGCGGGGCATGGCTCACCCCATTCGGAAAGCAGGTGCTTGCCCATTACCAAGCAATGGACACAGCCGCCAAGCAGGTGGCAAAAGCTTATATGGGGCTGTTCAATCAGTTGATGGCTGACAAGCCCCCTTCAGAATAAATTTCAAAATGTCATTATTAGTTGCCCAACGACGATAAGTCGAAGAAAATGAACACTTAATCTTAGGAAGGCACTTTCTGTGACCCAAACTCCCCAACAACGCCCCCGCAACGCCATCGTGTACAATATCGGTTTTGCCAACTCCCCTGCCGTGAACCCGACTGTTTCTTTGCAAGCTTGCATTAAATTGTTCCGCCAACGCCATGAATCCGTGCTGAATGCCCTGTCAACCGGGCCACACGCGCACAGACTTGAGGACAATTTGGTTTCGCTTCGCTTAGCCGAGGCGTACTTGGAAAAAGCCGACATCAACCGAACCAAGCCTGAACACCCCGTGCAAATCGCCGTGATTGGCCCAACCCAATCCGGTAAAAGTTCGCTGGTCAATCTGTTGCTCGGCGAAGGCAAGGCACGAGTCAGCCCATTGGCGGGTTACACGGTACATCCGCAAGGCTTTCCGCTGAATACCGGAGACTTGGCTTGGGATTGGCTGGATGACTATTTCCGCGATTATCGCCGTTGCCGCATTGACGACTTGCCCGAGGGTCTGTATGACTTTTTCTCGCTGTATGAGAACCTTAGCCTTCCGGGTCATCGTTTGCCGCCTTGCATCGTTTGGGATACCCCTGACTTCGATTCAGTGGATGCAACCGACTATCGCACCGCTGTGTTGCGCACCGCCGCGCTGGCTGATGTCATTCTATTGGTGGTCAGCAAAGACAAATATGCCGACCAGTCCGTGTGGGAGATGATGGAATTGTTGGAACCATTAGGTCAACCGACAGTGATTTGTTTGAACAAGCTGAATATTTCATCGCGTGACACGCTAGTACGCTCTTTGCGCGAAAAATGGCGGGTAGCACGACATGACGAACCGCCGCATCCTGTGGTTTTGCCTTGGATTGACGATCCCCATGCGGCCTTCCCAGACCATGAAGGCACAGCACTCAAGGCGAGGCTCGTTGAAGCGTGTGCCAAGGTGAACCGCCGAATGGCAGAAAAACAGTCGCGGCAACTGATTAAGCTACATTGGCAACAGTGGCTGGCACCTGTGCAGCAGGAATTAACCGCGCGGTCTGAATGGGAAGCATCGTTGGACTCCGCCATAATGGAAGCACTGACCATTTATCGACGCGATTTTCTCGACCATCCGCTGCATTATGAGACATTTCAACGGGCTTTGGCAGAATTGCTAACTTTGCTGGAAATTCCCGGACTGGCGGGCGGCATGGTGGCAGCTCGTAAACTAATCACTTGGCCAGTTCGTCAACTTGTCCGTTTAGGCAAAACCATAAGCGGCGGGGAAAAGCTAGGCCAAGAAACGGTCGTGATAAATCGCACCATGGAACATTTGTTTATCCATCTGCAACAATCCTTGCTGGATCGGGGAGGAATGGATTGTGTGATGACTCCCTACTGGCGAGAGCTAGGCATTTTACTTAAGAACGAAAGCAGGCAAGGCGAGGCTGCCCGCACGGCCGCCATCGCCCGTCATGTACAAGCATTCCAGCCGGAAATTGAACGCACCGCCCATCAACTGCATGACAAGCTGCGTGAACATCCCGGCGTACTCAACACCCTTCGCGCCACTCGGGTCACCGCCGACGCGGCAGCCTTGGGGCTGGCTTTGCATACCGGCGGCATTGGCGTGCAGGATTTTATCCTCGCCCCAGCGATACTTTCGGTCACCAGTTTGCTTACAGAAAGCGCCTTGGGCCATTTTCTGCACCGGGCGGAAGCGGAATTAAAGGAACGTCAATTCCGTGACACCCAAAAACTATTTAAGGAAGTATTAGGCCCGGTATTGAAAAAGCTGCCAGACAGGATGAATCAGGATGTGCGGTTTAATATTCCGATACAGATGGTGGAGGGTGTTGAGGGGATGTTGTA
>CAIWDB010000544.1 GCA_903911305.1 uncultured Methylococcaceae bacterium
TGGCCTTCGAGGACAAGGGCAACAAGCTTGAGACCCGCTCCAACAGCGAACAAATCGCCGAATCCATGGTACGCATTGCGGAGGCCCGTGGATGGGACGAAATCAAAGTGTCCGGTTCTGAGACTTTCCGGCGCGAAGTCTGGCTTGAAGCGGCTTCTCGCGGAATGCATGTCAAAGGCTACGAGCCTTCCGAGCAAGACAAAGCCCATTTAGCCAAGCGTTCCAATGATCGGCAAGCCAATAATTTTGAGAGTTCGGATTCTCCCGCCAAGGCTAAAGATTTTCGCGTAGGCGAAAATGACCACGGTAAAACCGTACCCAATAGGGGCGGTATTCCAACTGCCGAAACTACCGCTTCAAATCCTAACGCTCCTGCCGCTGCCCAAGCTCCCGCAAAACCAGAACCTCAAGCCCAAGCCCAAGCCCAAGCCCCAGAAAGAACCACTGACGACAAAGCCATAAAAGGCACGGTCGGTGTGTTGGTCGCACATGGGGCCGATAAGTACCTTCATGATGAGAAAAACACCGCGTCTTATTTCGTGACGACCCGCGACGGCAAAGGCGTTGAAAAAACTTCGTGGGGAGTCGATCTGAAACGGGCTATCGAGGAATCAGGCGCGAAGATCGGTGACAAGGTAGCGGTCGCCAACGAGGGCAACCAACCGGTCACCATCACCGTGCCGGTGCGCGACGATTCCGGCAAGGTGGTAGGGCAGGAAACCAAGGACGCGAAGCGCAATACTTGGAATGTTCAAATGGCTGAATCCTTCGCCAAGGAGCCTCCCACCGAAGCGGTCAAGAAATACCCCGAACTCGCGGGGGCTTGTGCCACGGTTGCCGCCATTGATAAGAAGGCCGAGGCCGACGGGCTTGATGCCAATCAACGCGCCGTGGTCAATGCCAAGGTGCGCGAGTTAGTCACCAATAGCATTGAGCGCGGCGAAATACCGAATACGAAACTCAGGGAAGACCGGGAAGTGACCCGGCCAAGAAGCAACGAGCGGGACTATTCGCGATGAGGATAAGCAGGACATCAGCATTGGTGGCGGCAATCTTGTTAATGTTGGGCTGTGCCGGCCATGCCACCAAATATGTCAGCCAAGACTATACCGCAACAGGGGCTACGAGTGGGGTAAGCGCCTACGTCTACGCCAACCATACCGTCATCGAATTTGACAAGGAACCCTCGCTGGCTTGGCTGGCCCCGCCCATCATCAGCATCACCGACGAAGACAACCGGGCTGTGAGTTACGAAAGGGTAGGGCGGTTCTACCGCTTGAACCGGAGATACGATTATTTCAAGCTGCTGGTCAATGGTCGGTTGACGGCTTTTTTCGCGCATAACAACCCAATCCCAACCACGCCCATAAAACAAAATCCAAGCGCGAACCTAGGCCAAAAAATCACCCGTGACCTAGGCATTTTCTGATAACGGGCAACAGAAAATATTGAAGACGAAGCCGCCTTTGTTATTGGCTGATGGCACTGCCGAAGCCTTGAAGTGGTTGGCCTTGGTCTTGATGGTTCTGGATCACGTCAACAAATACCTGTACCACGATGCATTGCCTTGGGTTTTCCCAATCGCCAGACTCTCATTCCCGTTGTTCGGCTTTGTGCTGGCTTACAATCTGGCAAGGCCGGAAACGATTTCAAACGGCGCGGCGATCAGGGTCATGAAGCGTCTGGCAATGTTCGCGCTGGTTGCGGCAATCCCTCATATCATACTGGATGGCCGAATTTTCCCCTTGAACATCTTGGCAACATTGGTGGTGGCAACCGGTACGGTTTACCTGTTTGAACAAGGCGGGTTAAAACGATGGCATGGTATCCTTGTGTTCATGGCGGGTGGCTGCATCGTGGAAGGCAACTGGTTTGCGGTTGCCGTTTGCATGACCGCTTACCGCTACTGCCAATCGCCTACGGTGCTGCTGTTGTCATCGTTCATGGCCTCCATTGCCGTGTTGGGCCTGTTCATCAACGCCAACCAATGTGCGCTTGCCATGCTGCCTATTGTCTTGATTGCCCCGCATGTTAGAATCAGCCTAAAACGCCAGCGGCATTTATTTTATTGGTTCTACCCGGCACATTTGGCGGTTATCGTGTTGGCTAGGACAGCGATTGGTCTTTACTGACTACGACCTATAGCGGTAATTCAAGTGGGCTTCAAGAGTAGTGAGCTAATTTCACTAAACTGTCACTCAGAAGCCAATACAAAAATGTATTTCCAAAATAATTGGTAACTTGTAACCCATGAAGGCTTGGTATGTAAGACTTATCAAAAACGCCCCAAAAAAGTTGTAACACAAAGGTTTAAATATGCTGCTAAACTGTCTTGGTGTTATCTAATAAATGTAGATTTTTATAAGACTAAAATTTTAGTATTTAAGATAAAATTAGAAAATTTGTATTAAAATGGAACAAGAATACTGTAACTCAAATTATACATTATACTACGATGAGACAAACAATATACGGTCGCTTAGCTTTGAATTTGATAAATATAACATTGACAACGATCAAAACCAAACATCATCCCCAATTTTTATTTTGTCAGGAGTGGCTCATAGAGTTACTAGGATAACAGCAAATTTTGATAAATTGTTAACAGAATTAAGATTACAAAAGACAACATCTGAGTTAAAATTCTCCCAAATGGTTAAAATAAAAGCTAGCTACTCCCCAGAAGAAGCTTTTAAATACGCATTAGGAAGCAGCCGGTTTAAAACTTTTTTTGATTGGTTACTAGATAGCGAATTATTTATTCACTGTAGCATGATAAATACTATCTACTGGGGATTTATTGATATAATAGAAGATATGGTGTTATGTTCAGGTGAACAAAGTGATTTTCTAAATCATCTTGCATACAAAGATTACTTGTACAGATTAATTAAGCTTGACAAGTCTGGTTTTATTTCTTTAATGCACAGATATGAGTTTCCAAATATATCAAAAGATAAATCTCTAAGTTTTCTAAGCGATTTACGTGAACTTGCGCTTGCAAATATAGCAAAAATATACCAAGATAAAAATAATGAAGATGTTTTAAATTTATTAAATCTTGATTTGTTTTTTTATAAATGCCAAAATCTTCATGTCGACGATCTGGATTTTTTATTTGTTAGGGATGAAAGCAAATATATACTCATCAAGGATTTTTCATTTTTTTACGCATACAGAATAAAGACATTCCCAAAATCCAAACAAATTCTTGATAACGAATACAAGATAAAAGCTAAATTAGAAGAAATAAGAAAATACGATGCTATATTAAATGATATAGATTTTTGTTTTAAAGATTCAAAAGATAATGTTAACCTTCTAATCCAATTATCTGACATAATAGCAGGATTCTTTTTTCTTTTTTTCAACTACATTGAAAATTCTTCTGTGCAGGAGGTAGAAAACTTCACCTTTACCTTAAATAATTTACAAAAAGAAACACTGCACCTCTTTAAGAAAAATTTAGATAAAGCCACAAATGAGTGCAACTTGTTTATTTACAGAACAATTGTTCCAAGTGATGAAATAAAATGCGGACTCCTCTTTAATAGCTTAATATAAATTATCGTTGCAGTTGCACTTCCTCTAATCGTTCGTTTCGCGGGTGTTGACAACCATAACTGAAAAACTCCTCTAAGTCCGAATTTGGCCGTTATCAGAAGGTCATTTTTTCACGGGCTGTCAGTACATGTTTAGCTTCAAATCGAATTTTGCCATTAAAAATCAAGATTTTTGCAAATGAAATCGGTACGACATGGATATTTTACCTTTCCAAATCTTTAGATTCAGATTTCGTGGATTTAGAGCTTGTCTCTATCTGATTCGTCGTTTGCCCGACCATCGGTGTCGCTTGGGCATTCTCGCGTTGAATGGAAAACCGCTCGATCAACCTAGCCTTGATTTCGTGTCGCTCGGTGTCGATCTTCGGCATAGCGGCCACAAAGCTCTGGATGTCGCCAGACAGGTTCTTGTCGCTCGGATCAGGGGTTTCCTTCAACTCATTCGCGGCATCAAGCCAAGCCCCCCGGATGGTTCTCTGTTGTTTCAGGATCATTTTATCCCAAACCCGCTTAACGGGCGGCTTGCCGTTGATCTCGGCCTTGATCTCTTCGATCACCTCCAACTCTTTTAAAGCTTTGACCTTGGACTTCCTCGGTTTGTGAGTTTTGTCGCCGCGTTCAATATGGCGTATGACCTGGCTCTCCGGCTTCTTCACGATGCCCCGGCTGGCCCTCGGTGTTGCCTCTGCGTCAACGCCTTGGTCGCGCATCGCCAAGGCGAAATCATCGTGCCATTGCCTGAGTTCCCCTTTCCTTGGGTTCAGCCGCTTGCCATCGTAGCCTAGCCATTTTTTCCCCATGAACATCTTGGCAACACTGCTGGTGGCAACCGGCACGGTTTATCTGTTTGAGCAAGGCGGATTAAAACGATGGCATGGAATCCTTGTATTCATGGCGGGTGGTTTTATCGTGGAAGGCAACTGGTTTGCGGTTGCCGTTTGTATGACTGCTTACCACTACTGCCAATCCCCTACGGGTTGCGGTTGTCATCGCTCATGGCATCCCTTGCCGCGTTGGGCCTGTTCATCAACAACAACCAGTGGGCGCTTGCCGTGTTGCCTGTCGTTCTGATTGCCCCGCATGTTAGAATCTGCTTAAAACGGCAGCGGCATTTTTTCTATTGGTTCTATCCGGCACATTTGGCGGTCATTGCGATCAAGCTAGAGAGTGGTCTGTTTTTCTCCAGTTGCTCATGTGAATAATTGATTAGAAGTTATCAGGCATAATAAAACCATCGTAACATAACGGCCTAATTGCAACACCCACTAAAATAGGTTTTCTCATGTACCGCATTAGCCTACCCATCTTCTGCAATCTGCCCGTGTTTGTATTACTGGGTGTCAATTTATTGCTGAACATTGCAACCGCTGATCTTGTTGAACAAGGTTTGCAACACTTGCAGTCGGAACCGGCAACACCTGAAAAAGTGGCGCTAGTCATTGGCAACGGTGCTTATCGCTCAGTCCAACCCACACTGAGAAACACGATCAATGATGCCAACGACATAGCGCGGGAATTGGGTTCGCTTGGCTTCCGCGTATTACTGTCACGGGATGCCACACTGTCCGATATGCAAAAGAAAGTTGTGGAGTTTACGAATCTGCTTACACACGCCGAGGTGGGGTTGGTTTACTTTGCTGGTATGGGCTTGCAATTCGATGGAGTCAATTATCTGATTCCTGTGGATGCCCACCTTGCTTCGTCGGCGGATATTCCCAACGAGACCTTAAGTACCCAAGACATCTTCGAGCGAATGGCAAACAGCCCGACAAAACTCAACATTGTCATATTGGATGCTTGCCGGAATACTCCTGACAGAGACATAGGTGTAACCCGCAATACCTTGTTGACAGCCGGACTTGCCAAGCCAGCGTCTCCTCCTTTGCGCAATGGGTTCTTGGCATTCGCCACAGGGCCTGGGCAGCTTGCGTTAGACGGGTCAGGGCGTAATGGGGTGTACACAGGTCAATTGCTTAAATTCATCAAGAACCCCGATTTGGATTTGCCGACACTCTTTGATGAGGTGGGTAAGGCGGTCAAGGCAGCGACTGACAACCGGCAAAACCCTTGGGTGGAACATTCTTCGCTATCGGAACGTTTCTGTTTCGCGGGTTGCAACACTACTGAAAACTCGCAAATCACCATCAGTGTGACAAAAAACAAATGAACGACATTATCCTTCTTAGGCTAACTTCATCCATGTTCTATGGTGCAATCCGTGTCTATTGGTTGATAGAATTAAGTAATATAAGACAACAGCAAGAGGTTTAACAATGTATGTTTTGAATAACATATTTGGTGAAAAAATAATAAAATTGTTTTTTATTTAAAAAATAATGGATATTTATACCCAACATTTTCGGGTCTCCCTGTCCTTTCCAGGCGAATATCGTACATTTGTTGAAAAAATAGCCGAGCGTCTAGCTATAATATTGACACGAGATTCAATTTTCTATGACAAATGGTATGAGGCAGAATTAGCAGTTCCTAATCTTGATACCTTACTACAGGGAATATACCGTCAACGATCAGAGTTAGTAGTGGTTTTTCTGTGCCAAGAATACGAGAATAAAGAATGGTGCAAATTAGAGTGGCGGGCAGTGAGGGATATATTGAAACAGAAAAACCCAAAATCGATCATGCTGATTCGTTTTGACAAAACTGAAATCCCTGGTCTTTTTTCGTTTGACGGCTACATTTTAGTGAATAAACGCCAGTCAGATACCATAGCTGATTTGATACTAAAGCGTCTAAATACACATCGGCCATCGGTCAATAAAATCAAAAATAAATCTATTATTTGGATTGTTATTTCTGTTATAGCTATGTTTTTATTTTTGTTTTATGTGGTTACATATAAGATATCGTATGGAAATCCGGCCATTCTTACCGTGAATAACGAGACCAGTTGCCAATTGGGGTTTTATTTGCAAGGCCCTAGCGCTCGAACCTTTGGCGTGAAGGAAGGCAGCGAAGAAACAGTGGAAATCGCCGCCGGTTCTTATAAATTTGGCGTGGATACTTATTTGTGTCCCGGCAAACTGCCCCCGCTGATGGGCAACGAAGTTTTCGAGGCTGGCGGCAGCTACACCCTGACCTTGGGCGAACAAGCCCTACAAACCAAGACGGCTGACACTACGGGCCAGTTTGAAATTCGCAACGATACCGGCGCGGCTTTGACCGTGAAAGTGGGCGATGTCAGCCGTACCGTGGTTGGCGGGAGTGCCAGCATCAGCTTGCCGGTCGGCAGCTACACGGCGACAATCATGGCAAAATGCGGTTCGACAACAGAATCTTTCGAGATTACCCAAGGCGAAACCTACACAGGAAAATATTGGTGCGAAGGTGGCAAGGTGGCTCTGCGGAATATTCTGGTGAGCAAGTCTGGGATCGGCGAGTTTGTCGTCCACAATGACACTGACGGAACACTTACCGTCAGAGTGGGCGGCGAGTCACATTCTGTGGGTCGTGGAACCTCTAAAATCAGTTTGCCCGAGGGCAACTATAAGGCTTCCATCGTTGCGCGCTGCGGTTCCACGACGGAATCCTTAAGTATCGAGGCTGGTTCGCAGTATGAGGGACATTATAAGTGTGTGAGCTACTGAGATGGTGATCGGTTGGTTGAATGTCAACACAATATGCTTTATTGTTAATTACAAAAGAATATTACGACAAAAACACAAAGATTTCATCAACGGATTAGCTTCTCTGTTATAGCCGTTCATTCAGAATCTTCGCGTATAAATGAAAGTGCTATCCGATATGGATGTTTTACCTTTCCAAATCTTTAGATTTTGGCTCATTGGATTCCGTGGTTGTCTCGATTTGAGCCGCTGCTTGCCCTGTCCCCAATGTCGCTTGGGCATTCTCGCGCTGAATGGTAAAACGCTCGATCAGCCTAGCCTTGATTTCGTGCCGCTCGGTGTCGATCTTGGGCATAGCGGCCACAAAGCTCTGGATGTCACCAGACAGGTTCTGGTCGCTCGGATCGGGGGTTTCCTTCAACTCATTCGCGGCACCAAGCCAAGCCCCTCGGATGGTCCTCTGTTGTTGCAATATCATTTTATCCCAAATCCGCTCAACGGGCGGCTTGCCGTCGATCTCGGCCTTGATCTCTTCGATCACTTCCAATTCTTTTAAAGCCTTGACCTTGGATTTCCTCGGTTTGTGGGTTTTGTCCCCGCGTTCAATATGTCGTAAGACCTGGCTCTCTGGCTTCTTCACGATGCCCCGGCTGGCCCTCGGCGTTGCCTCTGCATCAA
>CAIWDB010000545.1 GCA_903911305.1 uncultured Methylococcaceae bacterium
TGGGAGAGGGGCCGGGGGTGAGGGTTTGCAATTCACAGGCAGCCTACCTTCTTCGCATCAGGCCATTAAAAGCCTAGAAGAAGTGGACAAGCCCACCAAGGTGGAAGCCTTGTCTTCACAGCGACTATTGAAGCTGGCGGTCGCGTGTTCGCTGAATGCAGCCCTATCCAGCCGGATGGAACTCTACCCAAAAGGCATGGCTGCGCAAAGAGCCATAGGCTTGGCGAGTGGTTCGTTGAATGGGCCACAGGTATTGAGCGAAGCCCAAGTCCGGGAGCGCGTGATGGGCCGCTACCCTGAAGCGGAACCCCTGCCCTCCCGTCCCGCCTTGGATGCCTTGCTCACCGATGCGGGGGCTGAGTTAATCTATCGGCCCGACGGTGACAAAGGGCCGGGATATTATCCAACTCGCAGAATTATCGGGCCAACCGCCGGCACGACCACTTCTTTCAGTCGCCATTCCAGCCTAGGGGATGGAACCGTTGAAGTATCGGAAGATAGTGTCAATGTTCGCCAGTTTGAAGAACGACTGGCACATTCCGCCAAGCAGGGTGGGTTTTTGGCACTGATGGTTTCGCCGAGGCTGTGCCGCCACGCCGAGGCTGCACTACTGCAACGCTATGCCAAACCCTTGGGTTTTTCCCGCCTTTCCCTAGACCAAATTATTCTGGAAACGCTCCATGAACAAGCCAATGCCTTGCGGGTGGATTGGCGCAAGGTGCTGGAAGCAGACCAAGACGGGCCGGGTAGCCAGGATTGGTCTAACCTGATGCGCTTGACTTCCCTTGCATCCCCCAAGATCAAAGCCAAACTGATGGCCGAAAAACGGCCCTTGTTGTTGGTCCATCCCGGTTTGTTGGCGAGACTGGACTTGATGGACATTGTGACTGACTTGCAAGAAGCGACGACCCGCACCGATGGATTGCCTTCAGTCTGGTTGCTAGTCCCCATGCTCGGCCAAGGTTTGCCGACAGTGGATGGCACACCGATTCCGGTGATTTCATCTGCGCAATGGGTGAAAGTGCCGGAGGCTTGGTTCACCCTCACCCCAACCCCTCTCCCTAAAGGGAGAGGGGCTTAAAGAAGCATTATGTTCCTCCCCTCTCCCTTTAGGGAGAGGGGCCGGGGGTGAGGGTGAAATGTAATACAATACACCGGTATATCCACTCAAGAGGTATGAGCCATGCAAATAGCAAAATGGGGTAACAGTCTGGCGGTTCGACTGCCCGCTGCCGTGGTGGAGGCGCTAGAACTCAAAGAAGGTGACGATGTGGAAATCCAAATCGCCGATGCCCGAACGTTTGAAATTGAAAAGAAGCCCAGCAATTTGGATCTGTTGGCTCGTTTGCGAAAATTCCGGGGTCGATTGCCAGCGGACTTCAAGTTTGACCGGCTAGAAGCCCATGAGCGGGACTAAACCGATTTTTTGATAAGGAACCCACCGTGATAAACGCCTCTGCCCTCTTGCGAGACCTGAAAGGCCAAAAGGGTTTGGTCGCCGTGCTGGAAGCCGACATCCGCGAACGGATTGACAACCAATCCGCATTGGATGAATCCTTGACTGCCGAATGGCAAGCCGCCAAAGACGCTGCCCGCACCGCCCAAACCCTGCATGATTTCAAGGAAGAGTCCGTCACCCAAGCTGCCGTGCATTGGATTCTTATGGGCGTGTTCGTGCGGTTTCTGGAAGACAACGGCTTGCTCGACAGGCCCTATTTGTCCGCCGCCGACCCGGAACGGCGGGCGTTGGCACTGGACCGCCACGAAACCTATTTCCGCGCCCACCCCGGCGACAGCGACCGGGAATATCTGCTGGCTTGTTTTCATGAGGTGGCCCGTTTGCCCGGCATGGCGGCGCTGTTTGACGAACGCCATAATCCGCTGTGGCGCTTGCCAGTGTCCGGCGATGGCGCGATGGCCTTGCTTGGATTCTGGCAGAAGGTCGAACCCGATACTGGCAAACTGGCACGCGATTTCACCGACCCGGAATGGGACACCCGTTTCTTGGGCGACCTCTACCAAGACCTGTCTGAGGCCGCGCAAAAGCGTTACGCCCTGCTGCAAACCCCGGAGTTTGTCGAAGAATTCATCCTTGACCGCAGCTTGGAACCGGCTTTGCGTGAATTCGGCTACCGCGAA
>CAIWDB010000546.1 GCA_903911305.1 uncultured Methylococcaceae bacterium
AATTCAGTGTTGCCGATTCGCTGGGCCGCTTGCAGCAAACCCGGTGGTGGGTTGGTTTCGTCAGCATACAACTCGGAATAACATTCGTCCGAGGCAATGACAAAATCAAACCGCTCAGCCAGTTCAATCAACTGGCGCAATATCGCTTCGTCAATCACAGCACCGGTCGGGTTGCCCGGCGAACAGATATAAAGCAGTTGGCAACGTGCCCAAACCTCGTCTGGCACGGCATCGAAATCCGGCAGGAAACCCATCTCCCGCGTAGTATTGAGAAAATACGGCTCGGCTCCAGCCAGCAAGGCTGCACCTTCATAAATTTGATAGAACGGATTGGGCATTGCCACCAATGGTATCGGAACTGGATCAATTATACATTGGGCAAAGGCAAACAAGGCTTCGCGAGTGCCGTTGACCGGCAACACCTGCCGTTCAGCATCGACCGAGCCAATCGGCAGGTGAAACCTGACACTCAGCCACTCGGCAATGGCTTTCCGCAACAGTGCAATGCCTTTGGTGGCAGGATAATTGCCGAGACCGCTAAGGTTGGCAATCAGGGCATCCTTAATCAACTGCGGCGTAGGGTGTTGTGGCTCACCGATAGACAAAGCAATGTGCGGCTTGTCCGTTGGAGGTGAAACAGCTTGTTTCAACCGCGCAAGCTTTTCGAATGGATAGGGTTGGAGTTTGCTGAGATGCGGGTTCACAGAGTTCGAGTGTTCCGATTAGGTTTGATTTTCAAAAATCCACCCAGCAAGTGGGTTTCGCCAGAAATTTTAAAAGTGTTAGTATAGGCGATTGAGTTCTCCGTTCCAATAAAAGGCTTGCTAAACCGGCTTGGGATTGGATGTAGAGCAATAGACCGATCAAACTTGTGACACAAAGTTGTCATATTAGATGGCTATAAATTAGCATTTAATATCGAGCAGCAATGGCTCGGTCAAAAATCATAAATGACACACAGGGTAATTTGCATGAGAAATAAAATTTTAGCACTTGGCGCGGCTTGGACCGTCGCCTTATTGAGTAGTCCGGCAACCCTAGCGGACGGTTCACGGGACACCATCAACATTGTCGGATCTTCAACGGTTTACCCGTTTTCCAGCGTCGTGGCGGAACGCTTCGGCAAGGGCGGTAAATACAAGACCCCTAAGGTTGAATCCACTGGGACTGGCGGCGGTGTAAAATTATTCTGCTCTGGTGTGGGTGTGGAACATCCTGACATCGCCAATGCTTCTCGGAGAATGAAGAAGAGCGAATATGATAACTGCCAAAAATATGGCGTTAAGGATATTGTCGAGGTCAAAATTGGATATGACGGTATCGTGTTGGCTCAAACCAAAGGCGCAAAGCCTTTGGAGCTAACTCGCAAAGAAATTTATCTTGCCCTAGCCAAGCGTGTTCCTGATCCGAGTTGCAGCGATTGCGATAATCTTGTTACAAATCCGTACAAGAATTGGAATGAAATTAACCCGGCCTTGCCCAACACCAAAATCGAGGTGCTTGGCCCTCCTCCAACCTCGGGGACACGCGATGCATTCGCTGAATTGGCGATGGAGGGTGGTTGCCAATCTTTTTCATTTATCAAGTCTTGGAAAGAAAAGGACGAACCTGAATATAAAAAAATCTGCCAAACCGTGCGCGATGATGGAGCCTACATTGAAGCGGGTGAGAATGATAATTTGATTGTGCAGAAATTGGGTGCCAACAAAAGTGCCTTGGGAATCTTTGGTTACAGCTTTTTGGATCAAAATCCCGACAAGGTTCAAGCAGCCATTGTGGATGGTGTAGAAGCAAACATGGAAAATATTGCCAGCAATAAATACCCCATTTCCCGCCCATTGTTCTTCTATGTCAAGAAGGGTCATATTGGTCTTATTCCCGGTATCGAAGAATTTATCGCTGAGTTCACCAGTAACAAAGCCATAGGCTCCGAGGGCTATTTAGTGGAAAAAGGCTTAATTCCTATGCCTGCCGATGAACTGAAAGATGTTCGGGATGAGACGAAAAAATTGACTAATTTCTCTATGTAACTTGCTACGAATCTGCCCATTTAGTAGAGGCAATTTGAACAAGCCTTGACAATGGAGTTCAATATCGCAGTACAAAAACCCTCTTCGTCCATGTGTCGAAGGGGGTTTTTGTTTTTTTGCAACAAACTGTCATAGTTCACAAATTGCGCCCCCATTATTTCTTGATAGTTACGATCATTCGCGTCATTTACGCTAGATGATGTGGACGTAACAAGCTTGTCACAATTCTCTAGTACTCTTTTGTTGTATTTTTTTAACAGTTGTTGCGCATTACTGTAATCTTCCGACCCCACTTGGTCTTCGGATTTGCAGTAAGGGCGATGAACAATCCAATTATTAATTAAGTGACAGAGAGGCGCATCATGAAACCCGTTAAAGTGGCACTCGCCGTAGCGGTCTTGTGTGGGCTAGGCTACGGTCAAGCCCAAGCAATTGAACTTTATGTAGATACAAAAACCAAACAGCTATTTGCAGAACCCGGAAGAGGCCGAGTAAAACTCGGCACGTTTGAGCAAGTGAGTGAACCAGAGAAAGGCGCGAAGGAAACCAAACGGTCCGTTCAGGAAATCGAGAAAAGCCTAGAACAGCAAAAAGCCGAATTGACGGCAATGGAAACTCGCTTGGACAAGAAAAAGGAAACCATGAAGGCGGTGGAAAAGAAGATAGACACCGCTGCTGCCATGACTCCGGCGAGTACGGAAAAGAAATGGTATGACAAAATATCCATCAAAGGCTACGGTCAATTGCGTTATAGCCAGTTGCTTGGCAATCACACCCAAATTGACCGTACACAGTTGATGACCCCAACCGACCGTTCAATTGGTCAAAACCAAGACTTGTTACTGCGCCGCGCTCGTTTAGTGGTCAGTGGCGACATCACCGATTACTTGTACTTCTATTTGCAAGGCGATCTATCTGCCAACATTGCCGGTAACACGGCACCTAGCACTAGCGATAGTACCTCGCAGGGCAATTACTTCCAGATGCGAGACTACTATGCCGACGTGTTCTTTGACAAACCTCACGAATACAGAATACGGGCAGGTATGACCAAAGTGCCGTTTGGTTGGGAGTTATTGCAGTCCAGTCAAAATCGCGTTGCCTTTGAACGTGCCGATGCGGTTGACAGTGCGGCAATACGTGACGAACGTGACTTGGGCATCTTTGCCATGTGGTCACCTGACAACATTCAGCAACGTTTCAAATATTTGCAGAAATCCGGTTTGAGAGGCACTGGCGACTACGGTATGCTAGCCTTCGGCATATTCAATGGGCAAGGTGCTAACCGCTTTGAGTACAACGATACGTTCCATTACGGTGGTCGTTTCACCTACCCGTTTGAATTGCCCATGGATCAAATGCTTGAAGTAGGTGTGTCCGGGTTTGGCGGTCGCTACAACCCAAGTACGACACCTTATACCAACTCAGGAAGAATCATTGCTACACCGATTCAAGTTGGCAACACGCCATTTGATACTGGGAGAGGCTATGACGACAGCCGTGTCGCCATCCATGCCATCCTTTACCCAAAGCCCTTCGGTTTGCAGACAGAGTGGACATGGGGTAAAACACCTACGCTTGACTTGGGCAACAACACGCTTGAATCGAAACCTTTGAATGGCGGCTATGTCCAAGCGATGTATAAGCTCGATCATTTCTACGGTTCTTGGATGCCTTATGTGAAATGGGAAATGTATCGTGGTGGTTCAAAGTTTGACTACAACTCGCCTTACATGTACGTTAATCAAGTAGAGACGGGCTTGGAATGGCAACCGCGGCCTGAGATTGAACTCACAGCAGCATATGCCTATATGGATCGCACCAATTTGAGTGCTGGCAGCGTGTCGGGTCCGCCCACTGCGAGAACCTCAAGTAGCTACCAGAGGGCAGTGGGTGATGTGCTCAGGCTACAGCTTCAGTACAACTACTGATTCAGTTATCAAAGAGGCTCTACGATGATCAAAAAAGCAATAACCGTATTGGTAACGATCATGTTATTCGGAATGTTCCAACCCGTAAATGCTGACACAGGCAGACCGGGTGTCAACACTCTGCACGGCATGAGAATTTACAACAAAGCTTGCGCTTCCTGCCATCAAGAGGGCAAGCATGGCGCACCTAAGTTGGATGACATATCCAGTTGGAAAAAACGTTTGTTCCAAGGCGAGGAAGTTCTGGATCAACATGCTTTGGTGGGGCATATCAAAAACCCTAAAAAGAAGGGGCACTCTGAATACAGCGAGCAAGATATTATCGACGCTGTGCATTTCATGGTGGTCATGCTTCGCGATTCACCCGCCAACTAACTGCATTTTGTTGCTTTACAGGATAAATTGCCGGATTTGGCGATTCCAAAAGATTCGCCGAATTATGCCTTCAATCCTCAAGAGCATGCTTAAGGCAGATTAACTGGAGCAATTTGGGTATAAAAAAACCCGCGATAACAATCATCGCGGGTTTTTTCTTTGAGTAACGCAGTCGCTGCTTTAGGGGCGATGGCTGTTTACCAACAATCCCGCACGACTTGATAACAGGTGTTGGACGATGAATTAAGCCCTGTCAAATCCCCTATGAAGTCAAACTTGCTGACTTTGCCCCCGGTGAGAATAAATGTCAGTTTGCAGGAGTTTGGCTCAGAACTGGGTAAACCGTTTGTATAAATCAGGAGTTCGTTGCCATCCTTTTGCCGCGTGGCGGATGGCTTCCCAGCGCACGACACTATATCTTCCTTTGTCTTTCCCATAAGGCGATACTCAGCATCGTCTAAAAGATTTTCCCGGTGATACACACAGCCGTCAATCAGTAAGAATAACAACAAAGTCAATAGCATCCATAGATGGTGATTTTTAGTGAGTTTCTCATACTTGTGCATGGCTTGATCTCTCGATATAGTTCTAGTGACACACTTTAACTAAGACTGACACGTTTTGCCATGATTTGTCGTTCACTTCACCATTATAATATTTTAGGCTTATGACTACCCTCTACGGCATCAAAAACTGCGACACGGTCAAAAAAGCCAGGGCATGGTTGGATGCCCAAGGCATCGCCTATCAATTCCACGACTTCCGCAAGGATGGCTTGACAGCGGATGTGTTGGAAAAATGGGACGCTTTATTGGGTTGGGAGGCACTGCTAAATAAACGCGGGACGAGCTGGCGCAAGTTGGATGAAAGCCAGCGCGAAGGCGTGGACCGCGACAAAGCCTTGGCCTTGATGTTGGAACACCCAAGCCTGATCAAGCGACCGGTTTTGGAAACAGAGGCAAAAACCCTAATCGGCTTTGATAGCGACTATTACACGACAGAATTATGAGCGATACGTTAAACCTAACCCAAGAACTGATCCGTCGCCGCTCGCTAACCCCTGAAGATGCGGGTTGCATGGAGTTGGTCGCCGCCCACCTTGAACCATTGGGGTTTACCCCCGAATGGTTTAATTATGGCAACACCAAAAACATCTGGCTGCGCCGTGGCACAGAATCGCCGCTATTTGTCTTTTTGGGCCACACCGATGTCGTGCCTCCCGGACCCTTTGATGAATGGATTTCGCCGCCCTACGAGCCTACTATCCGCGATGGGATGTTATATGGCCGTGGGTCCGCAGACATGAAAAGCGGGGTTGCCGCCATGGTCACGGCCTTGGAGTCTTTCATACCCGAGCATCCAAACCATCAAGGCTCGATTGCCGTGCTGCTAACCAGTGACGAGGAAGGCGACGGCAAAGACGCCATTGTCAAAGTGGTCGAGGCATTCAAAGCGCGGGGTGACAAAATTGATTGGTGCCTAGTTGGTGAGCCATCCAGTTTTGAACGCTTGGGTGATGTCATCCGTGTGGGTCGGCGCGGCTCGCTAAGTGCCGTATTGCGAGTGTTGGGGGTTCAGGGCCATGTTGCCTATCCCAATAAAGCCGACAACCCGATACACCGCTTCGCGCCAGCCTTGGCGGAACTCACCGCCGAAGTATGGGATCATGGCAATGAATTCTTCCCACCCACTAGTTTCCAAGTGTCCAACATCAATGGCGGGACGGGTGCGGACAATGTAATCCCAGGGCGCTTGGATGTGCTATTTAACTTCCGCTTTTCCACTGCCATTACTGAGGCGAAAATCAAAACCCGAGTCCATGCCATTTTGGATCGCCACGGATTGAACTATGATCTGCATTGGCGGTTGTCTGGACCTCCTTTCCTAACCACACAAACTGAGTTGATCGAAGCGGTGCAACAAGCCTTGGAACAAGTCGTTGGTTTTCGCGCCAAACCGGATACTGGCGGCGGCACGTCAGACGGACGCTTCATAGGGCCTACCGGTGCGCAAGTGGTGGAGGTGGGGGTGTTGAATGGCAGTATCCATAAAATCAACGAACATACCCCGGTGGAAGATTTGGACACCCTGTCTAAAATCTACCGGCAAGTGTTGGTGAATTTGCTTCTAATTGCTTAAACAGGCGTGCGAGTATGCGCACAAATCTTGCAAACCATTGTTTATACTCCCATCCCCTCGCAGGGAGAAAGTGCATTAATTAACTGATGTTACGCGACGACCTAGGATTGGAGCGTCATGCCAGAAAATAACCACCGATTGTATCCGTGCGTAACATCAGTGATTAGGAAAGCTTTCTAGCGGATCAAGTAGGTTGATGTTGGCTCCTTGGCCTCGGCCAGTATCTGGTCCATCGTCACTTTGTCATGCCCACCGGATAGAAGGACTATGAAACGTTCGCGCAGCATGGGTATTTGCCTAGACCGCAAAATAATATTATTGGCATCCTGACGTTCCAAGATGAGATACCAGTTATAGATCATCTTGAAGATTCGCTCCATCGGCTCCCGAATCTTATCCTCGTAAGACTTTAGCCGGGCAGCGCTGAAGTCGTTATCATGGGCGAATCCATCCAAAATCGCTTCAGCCGCATAGACACCCCCACGGATGGCTATGGTTACACCCGCAGAGAACACCGGATCGACGAACATTGCCGCATCGCCTACCAGTACAAAGCCATCGCCATGGAATCGGTCATTCAGATAACCTATTGATGAGATGGTGTTCATCTCCATCGTCTGCCGCGCACCGCTTAGCCATTTGCTGACACAGGCACAATCAGCGACTGCCTTTTCAAAACGGGCCTGCGGCGATTCACCCATGGCCTTGGCGGCACGGGCATCAAGCACCACACCTACGCTGACTATGTCATTACGAAGTGGGATATACCAAACCCAACCTCCCTCTATGGTGTGAATATCGGTGGTGACCGAGCCTTCAATGACATCACCAATAGTGACAATGTCATGGGGATCGCGACGCCAAGCGCCGGTGAAGTGAGCGAAATGGCTGATCTTATTGAGTTGAGGATGCGGTCGCCGC
>CAIWDB010000547.1 GCA_903911305.1 uncultured Methylococcaceae bacterium
GAATCCACCCGCGACATGCTGCCCACCAAAGGCCGCGCCTCGTTCCTAGGTGAACGCGCAGTAGGCTGCATCGACGCGGGCGCGAGAACCGGGCAGTTGATGATAGCCGCGATTGCGGGGGTTTTGGCAGGTAGGCCGGAATAAGCCCGTTCGCAGGCGTTTCCGGCATTCCGGCTAGAACCTTTGGAGTAGTATTGTGATTTTACACACGACCAAAGTTAAATATCTGGGAGACTATCAACTATGGCTGGTTTTTAATAATGGAGAATCCGGTATAGTGGATTTGGAACAAGAGCTATGGGGCGAAGTGTTTGAACCTTTAGAAGTGTTTGAACCTTTAAAGGATAAGACGGTTTTCTCATCTACCTTCCAACATCCCATCATGAAAACCGTTGCGTGGGATAACGGGGCCGATTTTGCGCCCGAATTTTTATTAGAAATGCTCCATCAGCAAAGCCAGCGAGCGGCGTGACTTTAGGCAAATAAATTCTAATGGCAGATTCAGGCAATCATCCTAAACGGATATTCATCAGCTACAGCCACCAAGACGAAGCGTGGAAAGAACGGCTGCATACCCACCTCAAGGTTTTGGAACAGCAAAACCTACTTGCCGTCTGGGAAGACCGTCAAATTGCCGCCGGTAACGATTGGTTTCCCGAAATCGAACAAGCGCTCAACTCGTCGCAAGTTGCCATTTTGCTGATAAGTGCGGATTTTCTTAGCTCAAAATTCATCCTAGGCGAAGAAGTGCCGCGTTTGTTGAAACGCAGGAAAGAAGAAGGTCTTCGAATCATCCCTCTAATGATTGGTCATTGTGCATGGGAAGCCATTGATTGGCTTTGCTCCATACAAGGTCGGCCCCTAGACAACAAGCCGCTTGCAGATTTATCCAAAACTAAACGAGACAAATGTCTTAAAGATTTGGCATTGGAAATCCATAACTGGGTTGGGCTATCGGAAAAAGCCGAAGATAATAGTTCTGAATTCAGTCAGCAAGAACTACAGCAACAACGCACTGAATATTTGAAATATTTGGTCGATACCTATAAATATCTTGATTTCAAGGGCATAGACAGTATCGCCGAAGCCGTCAAAGGTTCCAGCGGCATTACCTTGGAATCGGTTTATGTGCCGCTACGCGCCCGTTTGGACACGCCGGATGCGGAAACTTGGCATCGTTTAGGCGGAAGGCTTTATCGCGGCTCCAAAGTCGTTTCTGACAGCGATCCTGAGAAACTAGAGCAAGAAATGAGCAAAGCCGAACAAGCGGCTAAGTCAGTCGAGCAATGGATGAAAAGCCAACCTGCTTTAGTAGTTCTAGGCGACCCCGGCAGTGGCAAATCCACGACGATGAAGCGACTAGCCCTTAAGCTGGCGCAACAAGAAGAAGGGCCATTACCTATCTTGGTTCCACTGAACGCTTATGGCAAACGGCTGGAAGCAGGGACTATCAGCTTTGAGGAATTCCTGCCCGAATATTTTGATGGCAAACGCGCCCAGTTGGACAGGCTTAAACTGTGCCAGCTATTCACCGAGGCGCTCAAGCAAAAAAAGGCCGTGGTGTTGTTGGATGGATTGGATGAAGTCGGCTCGAACCGAGGTCCATTAGTGGCACAGATTGAAAGCTTCGTGCGGGTTTGGATTCCTGAACAACCTATGAAAATACAGCTAGATTCCTTAATAACATTAAAAGACTTAGAGCGGATTACCCTCGGTCATGAAAAGTATTTTGAGCTATTAATAAAAGAGTTTAACAATCTAAAAGATAATGAACTTAAATCTGATCCAGATCAACTTAAAGAAGACTTAATAGAAATTGAACCACAATATACAGCCATTTTAAGCAAAATACTCAAAAAAGAATATGAACGTGATCTTTTTGATTGGCAAAGTCTAGGCAATCGCATGGTTGCTACCAGTCGCTTTGTCGGTTATCGAGATTATCCAATGACTGATCCGCGCTGGCAGACGGTCGCCCTGAATGATTGGAACCGGGAGGAAATTGACCAGTTTTTTACCGGCTTTACCTTGGCTTGCGAAGTGGCTTGGAAAGGTGGACAAAATCGGGAGGCCGCGCAAACTCAGGCTAAGCTTGAGCAACAGTCACTGATGCGGGTGATTGACAACAATCCCGGTATCCGACGGTTGGCCGGCAATCCTTTGCTAGCTTCCTTGTTGGCACTGATTAAACGGCAAGGTGTCACCCTGCCGGATAGGCGAGTGGAATTGTACAAGCTCTATATGGAAACCCTGTTACGCAGTTGGAACCGCGCCCGTAGCTTGGACAAACAACCGATAGGACCGGAAATCGATTTTTCCCCCACGCAGCGCTTGTTGGCGAAGCTGGCTTTGCATTTGCGCCAAACCAATCCACAAGGTGGTTTAATTGAAGAGAGCGCGATGAGGGATTATCTGCTGAATTATTTTATGAATGACGGTTACAGCCGCAAAGAAGCCGACGAAGAGACTAAAGGCTTTCTGCTCTCGGTGCATCAGTATTCCAATTTGCTGATTGAAAAAGGCCACAGACAATACGGCTTCATCCATCTGACGTTTGAAGAATATCTAGCCGGCTTTGGTTTGGCCTTGGAGCGTGAAGCCGAGTTGCTGAAACGGTTCCCCGAATATCTGCAAAAGCCCGAACAATGGCAGGAAACCCTATTATTGGCAATGGGGGTGATGGCTGTGGTCAACACTAACCCAGAGAAAGCCAATGCATTGCTGGAAAGCTTGCTACAAACTGCCGAACCTAACCCGGTGTTTTTTGCTGTTGCGGTTTTGAATGATGTCGGGTCTAAGGTGCTAGGAAATCGCATGACTCGGCAAATCCAACACAGTCTGCTAGCACTGGGTCAAGATGAAACACAAACCATCTCCATCCGCCGCCGAGCCGGTTTATTGCTCGGCGATTCGGGTTGGTTGCCGATAGATTTGGATGTGATGATTCATATCCCCAAGGGGCCATTTTTGGTTGGCAAAAACAAAACACAAAGTGAAATATCTCATGACTATTGGATAGCCAAATACCCAGTCACCAATGCCCAATATAAGCGATTTGTCGAAGCCGGCGGTTATCAAGAGAAAACCTATTGGACGGACAAAGGCTGGCACAAGCGTACTCAAAATAATTGGAAGCAATCCAAGTATTGGGAAGACAGCGGCATGTCCAATCCCTTGTCACCAGTGGTGGGGGTAAGTTGGTATGAAGCTCAAGCTTATTGTGCTTGGTTGCAAACTCAATTGCCGAACCAAGCCGAAGCCATGGTTTTGACCAAGGGGGTTCCACAAGGATACATTATTCGATTGCCATACAACGAGGAATGGGAACGGGCGGCGCGGGGAACGCGGGGGGGAGAATACCCTTGGGGTCATTATTTCGAGCCGAATTATGTCAATTGCAGCTCATCCTGGAAAGAAGGGGAGAAAGATCAAGGCACCACGGCGGTGGGGCTGTTTCTCAGAGGTGTCAGTCCTGAGGGATTACTGGATGCGGCTGGCAATGTCTGGGAATGGACTTTTTCCTTGTATGCGGATGACGAGCCGTTTATTCGCGGCGGATCTTATGATAATCATTTAGGCTTTATTCGATCTACGTTCCATGAATGGAGTCATCCTAGCAATCGAGACTTCAATTTAGGGTTCAGGTTGGTGTTGGGTTCTCCCTGCTGATTTCTGCTCTCTGTCTTCTGATTTCTGGTTCCTGCTCTGCTGTTTTCTGCTCTTGCTTTTGTTCTTTGGAAACCTTATAGCGGTTGCGATTTTTTTGGTTGATCTTTTCAATCCACGCTGCCTCCCGTTATACTGCGATCATGGATCACGACCACAGCTACAAACTCCTCTTCTCCCACCCCGACATGGTGGCCGACTTGCTGCGCGGCTTCGTGCATGAGGATTGGGTGAAGGAGTTGGACTTCACCACTCTGGAACGGGTCGGCGATGGGTATGTCTCTGACGATTTGCGCGAGCGGGAAGACGACATCGTTTGGCGGGTGCGCTTGGGACCGGATTGGATTTATGTCTACCTGTTGATTGAATTCCAATCCAGCGTAGACCCGTTTATGGCGGTGCGGGTGCTGGCCTATCTTGGGCTTCTCTACCAAGACATCATCCGCACCGGGGGCTTGACGGCGGAGCGGCAACTGCCGCCCGTGTTGCCCATCGTGCTGTACAACGGCAAACCGCGCTGGTCCGCCGCCGAGGACATCGCCGATTTAATCACAAAAGCACCGGTCGGCTTGGATCGTTACCGTCCGCGTTTGCGCTATCTGCTACTGGATGAAGGCCGTTATGCCGAAAGTGAACTCGTTCCGTTGTGCAATGTTGTCGCGGCTTTATTTCGGATGGAAAACAGCCGTACCCCGCAGGACGTGGAACAGGTGTTGACGACCTTGGTCGAATGGTTAAAATCCCCCGGACAAGACTCGTTGCGTCGGGAGTTCACCGTATGGCTTAAACGAGTGCTGTTACCGGGACGGATGCCCGGTGTGAATTTCGAAAATCTGAACGAATTGCAAGAGGTTAAGAGCATGTTGGCAGAACAAGTGGTCGAATGGACCAAACAATGGGAGCAGCAGGGCATCGAAAAGGGTTTTAATAAGGGGCGGCAAGAAGGAAGGCAAGAAGGCGAAGCATCGCTGTTGTTGAGGTTATTGGAACGTCGATTTGGCAGCATTGATGAGTCCATACAAGACAGGCTTCAAGCAGCCGATGCGGACACTCTTATGAATTGGGCTGACCGTCTGTTGACGGCTGCATCGCCGGAAGAAGTGTTGAGAGATTAAATGTTTTTCAAATTAAGTGACGAAACTTGCTTTGTCTACCTGTCGCAGACAAGTTCGCTAGTAGGATGGTTTGCGGTTCAATGCAGGCTTTGACACTCCGAGCTTTGGTCATGAGGAGCAGCAATCCCTAATCCCTTTTCGTCGAGAAAAAAACAACCCCATTGTCCCCCCATTTTTTTGGGGCAGATGGATGCCTTCTTCCAAACCCCATCATAACTCGACCCGCTTTTCTTCAAACCAGCGATATAAGCTAGGCAGCATGACGAGGGTTAGCAAGGTCGAGGTGATCAACCCGCCAATGACGACGATGGCAAGCGGGCGTTGAACTTCCGAACCGGGTCCGGTGGCAAACAAAAACGGCACCAAGCCAAGCAGGGCGACGGTGGCAGTCATCATCACCGGACGAAAGCGCTGTTCGCAGCCCCGGCGGATGGCCTCGGCTTGCTTCATGCCTTCATCTCGCAAAGTGCGGATATAAGAGACCAACACCACGCCGTTTAACACCGCAATGCCCCATAGCGCGATAAAGCCTACGGAAGCGGGTACTGACAGGTATTCGCCCGTCAAATACAGCGCCACTACCCCGCCGATGGAAGCAAAAGGCAGCACTAAAATAATCAGGGCGGCAAAGCGCAGGGAGTTGAACAGCATGAACAACAGGAAAAATATGGCGGCGATGGTGATGGGGATGATGATTTTCAAATGCCCCATGGCTCGCTCCATGTTTTGGAATTGTCCGCCCCATTCCAAATAATAGGCTTCCGGCAGCTTGACCTTATCGCTCACCGACTTTTGCATTTCAGCGACGAAGCCGCCCAAGTCGCGGTCCCTGACATTGACACCGATGACGATACGGCGCTTCGCCATTTCCCGGCTGATCTGGGCCGGTCCATCAACCAGTTCAATTCGTGACACATCGCCTAACGGCACTTGCGCCCCGTTTGGGGAGGTGAGCATGATAGCGTCGATTTTCTCGATGCTGTTGCGGAAATCTTCCGGTAGGCGGACAGCCGCGGAAAAACGCCGTTCGCCCTCGAAGATTTCGGTGGCAATTCTGCCGCCGATAGCGGTTTCGATGACATCATGCACGTCCGAAGCATTTAAGCCATAACGCGCCAAAGCCTGGCGGTCCACGTTGATGTTCAAATATTCTTGACCGGTCACCCGTTCCACGCGAATGTCTTGTGCACCTTTGACATCGCCGGCCACCTTGGCGATTTCATTGGCAGTGTTTTTGAGGGCTTCCAAATTGTCGCCGAACACCTTCACTGCCAAGTCTGAACGCACCCCGGTCAGCAGTTCGTCAACCCGGTCGGAAATTGGCTGGGCCATCACTAATTGTACTCCGGGTAAGTTTTCATACAGCTTGTCGCGCATTGCATCGGCGATGTTGTCTTGGTTCCAGCCCTTGGGCCATTCGTCGCGGGGTTTCAAGGTGGCGATAGGGGTGGATTCATTTTGACCTTGAGTGTCTGCCGGACTTTCGCCTCGCCCAATGTTAGTGACCACCATGCGGACCCCCGGTATTTCCATGACCATGCGCATCGCCTCCATTTCCATTTTGATGCCTTCATCCAGTGAGATATTGGGCATGCGGTTGATGGCCGGCACGATGGACCCTTCCTTCATTTCCGGTATGAACGAGGTGCCGAGCAAGGGAATAAGAGCCACGGTTCCGCCAAACAGCAGGATGGCGGCTAACACGACACTCTTGCCATGACTCATCGCCCAACTGAGCAGTTTCAAATAGGGGCGTTTAATGATGGCAACAATGAATGTGTCGTGTTCGCCCTCATGACCGATCAATGCGTAAGAACACAGCACAGGGGTCAGGGTCAATGATAGGAATAATGAAATCATCAAGGCAATGGCGATGGTGTAAGCCAAGGGAGCGAACATCTTGCCCTCCATGCCTTGCAGCGTCATTAGGGGCAAAAACACCAAGATGATGATGCCCACGCCAAATAAAACGGGAGTGGCGACTTCCAAGGTGGCGTTTAAGACAACTCGGAGGCGTGGAACGCGCTTGCTCTTTTGTTCGCTCAGTAAGCGGAAAGCGTTTTCGACCACCACCACCGAGCCGTCGACAATCAGTCCGATGGCGATAGCCAAGCCCCCCAAGGACATCAAGTTAGCCGAAATGCCTAACTGGTTCATGACGATGAAGGTCACCAATGGGGTGACAATCAGCGAGCTGACCACAATCAGGCTGGAACGCACATCGCCCAAGAATAGAAACAAAATGACGATCACCAGCGCAATGCCTTCAATCAACACCTTGGTCACGGTGTGCAAGGCCGCATCGACCAATTCACTGCGGTCATAATAAGGGACGATTTTCAGACCGTCGGGCAGCATGTTTTTATCGTTGATTTCCCCGACTCGATCCTTGATCCGGCTGACGACTTCCTTGGCGTTGCCGCCCCGCAACATCATGACGATCCCGCCCACCGATTCGGTGTACCCATTTTTGATGACTGCGCCCACACGGACCTCATGTCCAATTTTGACCTCGGCCAAGTCGTGGATATGCACCGGCACGCTATTTTCTTCTTTCA
>CAIWDB010000548.1 GCA_903911305.1 uncultured Methylococcaceae bacterium
GCGGACCGAATGGGTCAGGGCGTGGTTCAAAATCCGCTGCCGCAAGTCTTTGGATAGCGCGTTCATGACAGTCTTCAAAGTGTGTCGAGTTGACCGATCAATGATAGACCAAAAATGACGCTACGCAAGCCAAGAGCCAAGAGCCAAGGAAGGCATAGCCATGTGGTTTCCCCCGATCTGGGTTTTTTGAGGAAATTCCATAGAAACAAGTAACTCTTTCACATTAAAAACGCTGTATCTGTATATTGCACTTGTTCGCCTAGGCTATAATCCTCGCCATCCAGTTTGGCGCTGGCCGTGCCGCGTAGATTCACCTTGCGGACATAATCCGCCCCGGAATCAAACGGCGGATCGATGTAAATCAGCTTGACCTTGCCCCGGAAGCCGTTGGCCAACAAATGCGCCAACACATCTTTGTTATCGCCGTGAAACAATAAACCCCCGTGCGGGTATTTGTCCGGCCAGTCTTTCCAATCCGCCTCGTAGGAGCGGGCCATGCCCGCGACGGGTTCCTGCGGCGGCTCGCCGGTTCGCGGCCATGGGCCGCTCCTACCAAAATTTTCGATGTGTTGGGCAGGGTAGGCGGGTAGCGTGGTGAGCGGCTTCTTACCCACCCATTGCAGCATCGGCCTACCCTTGGCTTTGGTTATTTTGATTTCGTTGGGAGGGTTCATAGTCAAGCGTTGTTCAACGGATTCCGTTTAATTCAGAAAACCAATGGTTTCCCCGGCAGCTTCTAGCACACGTGCATAAAGTGGCGGGGCAATCCAAAAACCGGCTTTAGTTTTCAGTTCATCTAGCATCGGTTTGATGGTTGCAATCACTCCTTGGCGTTTGGCCTCGATCAAGATTCCAAGCAAGCCGATATGACGAACACCCATGCGGTGCGCCACAGTGCGGCCTAGCCGTTCATCAAGCAAAAGCCAGTCCGCTTTAATTTCCAAGGCACAAGCGATGGCTTCGGCTTCACCGGGGTCAAGCTCCAATTTCAAGGCTTCGACCAAATGGCGGTTGCTAATTGCATGGACTTGAATCCATGTGGAGTGCCGCACTTCGGACGAACCCGGTTCATTCAGATCAGGGCGGACAATTTCATCATAGACGGCTTGGGGTATTAGAATCGTTCCATATAATCGGCGTAAAATATCAAGCTGTCCGATACACGCCAGATTGATGATGGGGGACGTATTACTGACGATTCTTTTCATGCATGACCAGCATCTGTGAGCGCGGCAAGATCGGACTCAAAATCTTCGATGTCATAATGCAAGGGAATTTCCCGACTCGCCAATAAATGCTGAAAGCGATATTGGCTCATACTCGCCAAATGGCTGGCTTGCCCTAAAGTGAGCCGTTGTTGGGCAAATAGCATAATGGCTATCTCTTGGAGCAATTCAGGGGCCGATAGATGGGCGGCTTGCAAGTATTCATCGGATATTACAACACTCATAGTAGTCTGCTCATTGCGATTAATTCATTTAGCCTTGCTCACCGCAAAATTAGGGTTGGCGGGATTCACCGTGACCGTCCGACGGCTGGGGTTGATGACCAAATCCATGTCTTCCATCGGGATTGCTCCCAACAATACTTCATTGCCTAGCACCATCGCCCCGGTCAGGCAATGCCGGTTGGCAAATTGGGCCAAGATTGGGCCGACATAAGGCCGTTTACGCGAGGAACCGTCCGCGGTTTCCACTTCGCGTTCTTCATAAGTATCCAAGTCGAGTTGCAGGGCAATATGTTCGGGAATGCACAGATGCACCGCGCCGGTATCGACCAGTGCCGCCACTGTTACCGGCTGAATGTCTGGTTTGCGCACGTTGCTTAAAATAATGTCTGCATAAATTAATCCCATGGTGAATCCTCATCGTTGAGTGAATGACTGACAAACTTTCGGGTGGCTGCCATGGCTTCCGCTGGCAGCACGTTACCCGCAAAGACGATTTTGTAACCCAGTTGGCCGGGGTTGAGTTCAGCCAGTTTGCTCATGGCGACCGCCTTGCGGCCTTCCTTGCTTTGCGCTGCCTTCCCTTGTCCTGACAGTACAAAATCCGCTTCGATTTCGGCTTGATGTCGGTCGTCTTTGATTTCGACAATCAGGCTTTTGCCATCTTTGCGGCGAATGACAAAATCGGGCGTGTAGCGATGCCAGCGGCCATCCTCACCCAGATATTCAGCGTACAAATCGGTTTTGGCAGGGTCAGTCAAGCCGCCAGTAAACCATATCCCTTCAATGTTGTCGGCATGTTGGGCGATGATATTAAGCGCCTCTTCGAGATAATCGGCTTCGGGTTCGGAGTCGAAATTATAGCCTTCATAATGGAAAGATTTGTCCTTGGCAAACTCCGCATGGGGAAAGCTTTCGGCAACCCGATAAAGGTGTTCGCGAGGTTTTTCATAACTGATTTGGGCGGTGTAATGTGATTCACCCGTGTCGTCTGTGCTTTTACGGAAGCCATCCAGCTTGACCAAGGCAATGGGTATTTCAACTTCCTGCCATTCTTCCTCGTAGTCGCGCCGTTGGTCTTCAATTTGCTGCCCCAGCGCTTCCAGATGATGGGCCGGGATGCCATCGCCCCCGTCATACACTGTCCGTAAAGCAGCCAAGATGTCTTTGGTCGGTAGGTGATAGTTTGCGGCCAGCAAACCCGCCGCCGTGTAAACGTCCAAGGTTTCAGAGGCTAGGCTCAGTTCTTCCGAGTCGATGCGGGTGAGCTTGCCCTTTCCACCCACTTCGGCAATAGACCACGTTTCCATGTGTCCGGCTAAGGGTGCTGCCAGTTCGGGCCGGGTAAAGCTCAAGGGTGTGGTAGTGGCTATCTCTGCTTTGCGTTTGAAGCGCAATATCCGCCGCTTGACCAGCAAGGGCGGAAGGTTAGGCTGGTGCAAGCGGATTTCCTTTTCAACGCGCTCGGTATGGGTTTTGTTCAAGTCGGAAATGCTTGTGCCATAGGTTTCTTCCAACTGACGATTGAGGATTTTTTCATTTTCCTTGGACACATACACACGGGCCGGGGTGTCGTTGCCGGGAACCTGACGCAAGCAGCGGGTGGCCGCTTGTAGCACGAAGTTGTTGCTACCCGCCAGCCGCCGCACCAAGCCACAGGCAAACAAACTGGGGCAGTTCCAGCCCTCGGTTCCCATGTTGACTAATAGCACAATCCGATGTTGTGCGTGGGGATCGTGGGCAAGCTGGTAGAATTCGCTCTTCACCGCCTCTGTTGATTTGGCATCCACTGCCAGCAAAATTGTGGGGGATAGGTTTCGATGGGCCAGCACAGCCTCAATGGCGGGGCGCAATTCGTCACGGGTTTCGATGTTGGGGAAGTACAACGCGAGTCTTGCCGGTGAACCATCGGGCAAAGCCGTATCCCAATAAGTGGTTAAGAAGTCTTCGACGATTTTGGAGACCAGCAGCGGGCCATGCTCTTCGTCCAAGTCAAAGAGCTTGATATTACCCGCCAATTCTTTCAGCACCCCATCTTTGATGCCTTCACCCAAGCCGTACCATACCACCACATCCCGCAAGGCTTGCCGCTCAAAATAAGGCGTTCCCGTGGTGTTGACGACGACGACTAGGTTGGTTTCCTTGGCGAGATAATCCACCGTGCGGCGTACTTTTTTGATGCCTTGTTCCTTGAAAACCATCTCGCCGTTGTCTGCGTCCTTTTCCCACTTGCCTAGTAGCTTCTGCCCATAGGTATGGTGGGCCTCATCGGAAAAAACTGCTAGATGTGGCAAACTGGCAATTTTTTGTAGCCTCAAATTGGCGATTTCTTCGGCTTCCTCGGCTTTGGTGTCGGCAAATAAGCGATGCTGATTGGCATTGCCGCGTGAAGTGGGTTTCTGAATGCGGATTTTTTCGGTA
>CAIWDB010000549.1 GCA_903911305.1 uncultured Methylococcaceae bacterium
GCTTACGGCATCCAATATTTTGCCGGCATCCCGTGCCGGAATATCGACCCGCTTGCTTATATGTGCGCCGATGGCTACAAACACGGCATCAAATTTCCCGGATTCCTTTTCCGCCAATACATCTTGGACTTTCCTGTTAAGCACGATTTTGACGCCCATGTTTTCAATGCGGCGGATTTCATTTTCCAATTCATGCCGAGGTAAGCGATAGGCCGGAATGCCGAAATGCATCATGCCTCCAGCCATCGGGCCGGCCTCATGAATTTCGACGGTATGGCCTAAACGGGTCAGATGATAGGCTGCCGATAGACCGCTAGGGCCACCCCCCACCACCAAAATCCGTTTTCCGCTGGGAGGCGCGTCAATTTTTACCTTCCAGCCTTGTAATAGGGCTTGATCGCCCAAAAAACGTTCGACGGCATGGATACTGACCGAACTATCCACTTCCTTGCGGTTACAGTTACTCTCACAGGGATGGTAGCAAACACGCCCATGCACGGCTGGCATAGGGTTATCCATCATGATAGTTTGCCAAGCCCGTTCATATTGGCCCGCTTGGACAAGTGCAAGCCAAGCCTGAATATTCTCGCCCGCCGGACAGGCGTTGTTGCAAGGGGGAAGTAAATCCTGATAGACCGGTCTTTGTGTGCGGACAGGGCCGGTTCCCTTGCCGTGTTGTACCAAATCCGCAGGACGTGTTTTATCACTGGGCTTGGGACTAATCATTATATTTCTCCATAGTTAAGCTGGGTTTGAGATGAATTTTAAAGTGCCTTATGCGACGACACTATGTCAATCTATTTGCATTGAATTTCAGGGGATATAAAAGGGGGGTCGATTTTATGCATCCCAATTTCTTATGGATTTTAGGGAATACAGAATAAATGCCCCATAGATAAGGCATTAGTGTAATGCAAGGGAAGCTAAACATAGCGCCATGGTATGAACATATTGTCACGATTGTCGATGCCGACTAGGAATCAAAACTCCAATTTTGGGGCTAGCATACGTCTATTGAGGCTGTAAAACCAGAGTCAAATGAAGCCAGTCCGCTGAACAGAGTGCATTATTTTATACTCAAGTAAAATACTTTCAAGCTATTCAAAGGGCTAGGATCATCTGCACCGATTGGATAGCCTTCCAGTGAATTGACTGTTTGTATTTGACAAGGGGAAAGCCAACTGCATCAAGCCTTTACTTTCGGAGCCAGCAAGATAGGCACATACTGAGTTAAGAACAACCCATAGGCGCCTAACCACAATGCCATTGACAAGGTCATCCAACCGCCGATTCCCGGTTGCGCGATCACTCTACTCAATGCGCCTAGGTTGATTAATACAAACGCCAAGGTCATCAACGGAAAACTTTGCAAGGGTCGCCCGGTGTGACCGAGCGCCACACGGGCGGCAACACCGAGGATCATCGTGCCAATCGCACCATAGGTCAACGCATGGACACCGCTTTCCCACAGGCTTAGCTTGCCGAGAATAGCGATCCCCAACAACAAAAAACCCACCGAAATCCAAGCGTAACCTAAATGCAAAACCCATAGCAAAGGTTCGCGGCCTACCCGCCAACCTTGCCAACGGACTAAACGAACCGCCTGAGCGAACGCTGCACACAAGCCTAACACTCCGGTTAGTGTGGTGTAGGTCCATAATACAAAACCCACTCCAAACAGAGCAGTTAAGGTGATTGCGGCGATGTCGATACGGTCAAATGCTGGCAGCACCAAGGGCTTTTCCGGGCAATTCAAACGTAGCCAGTTTTGCGAAAATACCGGGATGATCCGCCCGCCCACCATGATGATCATGCCCAACACAAGAAACAAACCCAAGCGTAGGCATTTGTCTTGCAGTTCAACGCTGCCACCGGCGTTAATGAAAAATACGCCCTCGACCAACAAAAACACCGTCAACAACAGCAACGCCTTATAATTTCGTTCATTTTTGGCGGCGATCACTTCCCCGCCCATCAACGCCAATAACCCGCCCCAAAATAATAAGCTCGACAAACCCCAAATGAGCCAGCCGAATGGTCCTGGCAAAAACCCACCCAATCGGGCCAAGACCCAAACAGCACTCATGGCGATCAAAGTAGCCCCGCTCACCGGGGGTCGGTTGGTCCAGGTGGCAACAGCGGTCAACAGGAATCC
>CAIWDB010000550.1 GCA_903911305.1 uncultured Methylococcaceae bacterium
AACGATATTGTAGATGCAGTCAGAAGATCGTTAATGACTAATTTAACAAGTTAAATGAGGATTTAATAATGAAAGCACTGATTGCAGACGATAATGACAACTTGCGTAGTGATATGATTTATGTTGTTCGTGAAATATGTCCAAATGCCCTTATCATAGAGGTTGCAAACTTCAAAGATGCAACGGCTCAAATGGACATAAAAGATAATGGATTTGATTTATTTATAATTGATGCCAGATTGGACGGTGACGATCCTAAATTTGTTTATCAGGGAATGCTTATTGCACAGAAAGCAATAACTAGCAATCCGAATTCAACTATAATTCTTATATCCGCACTTTTTGAGCATCTTGAAAATCAATCAATAAATGATAGATTTTTCATACTTGATAAAGGTATAGGCTATTTGGATACGCTTCATAATATTTGCCTAGAAGTATTTAATTCACTCGAACTGAAAAGTGAGTCATCAAAACCCATTAACAAACAAACTATCAATTTTTTTGTCTCTTATGCTCATGAGGATGATGAACTCAACGAAAAGCTCTTAAAACATCTCAAGCAATATCTAAATATTGCAAAGGATTATAATTTTACTGTTTGGCGAGATACAGATATAGTTGTAGGAGCTAATTGGCGGGAACAAATTCAAGTTGCAATCGATAATTGTCATTTTGGCTTGCTATTAGTTAGCCCAACTTTTTTATATAGGGATTATATCCATGAAAATGAATTGCCTTTATTACTGGAGAAAGGTGCAATACCTATTGCATTAAGACCGCACTTATTTGATGGTAACTTAGATTTAAGGGGACTTGAACATCAACAATTTTTTATTTATAAAAACAAGTCATTTCAAGAATGCCGTGGCAATGATCAATGCAATTTTGCACACGAGCTTTTCCAAAAGATAATTAAAAAGATTGAAGCTAATAATTGATATTTAGACAAAAAAACTGAGCCGTTAAACTTAGGCATTTAAAACAATAACGAGGATATTGTTAAGTACTTATCCAAAAGTAACCCACCCGACAGAGCCGGGGTCGGACAAGATTGCCGTCTGCTATGCCGACACTAGGCTTCCCGTCACACTGGTGTTGGGCAATGCCCACTACCAGATGCCAGTCGGCGGGGTGTTGGAGATCGAATTGCTTTATCTGTGGGCCTATTCCCCCAACCTGAACCTGATCGAAAGTATGTGGCGGTTCGTGAAAAAGCAGGCGAGGTACAGCCAACATTGCGACAAGTTCGCAGAGCTTTCAAGGAAAGCATAGACAACTGCCTACGCGACCTCGGCACCCGCCGTCATTGATGCAAACAAGTAACGACAAGGATCACCCAAAAATCAACCCCGACTTTGCTGAATTTGTCCGTTTGCCTTACCGGATGCCCGCCTTGTTCATAGGGCATGGCAACCCGATGAACGCGATTGAGGACAGCGAGTTCAGCCGTGCTTGGGCGGAAGTCGGCCAATCAATTCCCAAGCCGAAGGCCATCCTGTGCATTTCGGTGCATTGGGAAACTGAGGGAACCCGTGTCACGGCAATGGAGATTCCCCGCACGATCCATGACTTCCATGGATTCCCCAAGCCGTTGTTTGATTTGGAGTACCCTGCATTGGGCAATCCCGCGCTGGCCCGATTGATTCGTGAGAAGGAATTGTATTTTATCCTCTTGGCTTTGGCTCTGTTGAAATCATGCGCCTAGACGGGTCGATGGCCCTGACATCGCCGTATGTCAGCGGCAAACCCTCCGAGTCCACCAATTCTGCACGAAGAACCTTGCCCAATACGAGCATGTGATCGCCAGAGGGATGCTTGGCGACAGCCTCGCATTCAAACCAAGCAATTGCAGAATCCAAAATGGGTGCGCCACAAACGGCTTCGTGCCAAGCCGCTGCCGCGAGCTTGTCTTCTTTCATCGGTGTCCCGAAATGCAGAGCCTTGTCGCCATGGCCTTTGCCAAGCACATTCACCGTGAAAAAGCCGCCCGCACATAATAGTGCATATGATTTATGCGTCGGAGCGATGCCAAGCGCCAACATTGGCGGGTCTAAGGATGACTGCGTGACCCATGAGGCGGTGAAGGCGTTTTTCCGTTCAAGGTGTGACACACCGATGACATAAACGCCATGGGTCAGCCTATCCAAAATGGTCAGAATGTTTTCAGGCACGGGCGGGGAATCCTAATAGGACAAAGGATGTTTCTTTAATACGGACATCTGGTAATTGTACCGGAAGAAAATATTGCCCCGTCAATTATTCCATCTGGCTTGGTTAGGAATTCCTGATTAGGAAGATTCTTCAGCAAACCCCAAAAATGCCCATTTTTTCTAGTTTAGAAGGCGCATACTGGTCGCCTACCCAGGAGTAAAGTGCCATGGCAATGAATCGAATCCAATTCCAACCGGGCCTGTCGCTGTCCTCGTTTCTGACTCTCTTCAGCACCGAGGCCCAATGCGAGGCAGCACTGGAAAAGGACCGCTGGCCGCAAGGCTTCCTTACCATGCGCTCGACTTCGACAAGTACGGAACGCGCTATCTGGGCGCGTTCGCCTATCGCTTCAACCGCCGCTTCGACTTGGCTAAGATCCCATTGCGCTTGCTCGCGACTGCCGCCTCCATGGGGCCACGTCCAAGACCTTGGCTCCGTCTGGCTGAAAAATCTTCCTAATCAGTAAAAAAATGATTTTTTCGGCGATTGGGAGGTGTTGGGACTCCTATTGACCTTCGGTTAAGTATAAAATTCTGCATAACACATTATCTCATGGATAACCGCAATGACTTCAGGCAGCCCTTTCCGTGAAAAGTTAGATTTCGAAATGGAAACTTTAATCCGGGATCTGCGGGAGCAGGTTCTCAGGCTTGAACAAGAGCTTTCAGCCTGTCGGGTAAGAATTAGCGACTTGGAAGTGGTTTGTTCGCAGCAAGAATTAGTCTCCGCCGAACATGCCTACCGTATCATCATTGAGAATATGTCGGACGTGGTGTGGACACTGGATACCGAGACGATGCGATTTATTTATGTCAGCCCAAGTGTCAAACGCTTACGCGGATATACGCCGGAAGAAGTCATGGATGTGCTGGTGGATGATGCACTGATGCCAAGTGACTGCCAGACATTTTATAAACTGATAGCCCAACGTGCCGACCACCTCATCAGGGGGCTCATTACCTCAAATGATTTTTTTGTAAATGAAATCGAACAGCCTTGCAATGACGGCACCACGGTGTGGACCGAAGCCAGTACGCATTATTGGCTTAATCCCCTAACTCATAAAGTCGAGATTCATGGCATCTCTCGCGACATCACTGAGCGCAAGAAGACGGAAAGAGTGCATCAAGAAAGTGAAGAGCGCTTGCGCCTTGCCCTTATGGCCGGCAATCAGGGCTGGTTCGATCTTGACATTCGTACCGGGGAGGTAACCATTAGCCCGGAATACCCAAAATTCATTGGTTATGAACCTGAAGAATTCCATAGCAGCCTCAGTGAGTGGCAAAGCAACCTGCATCCAGAAGATCGTGACGCATTGTTAGGTATCTTTCGTGAATGTTTGGTCACCGGCGAACCCAAAACGATGGAATACCGGCGACGCGCTAAAAGTGGCGATTGGATATGGATCAGTTCCGTGGGCAGGGTGACGGAGTGGGATCAAAATCACCACGCCATTCGCATGATAGGTACACACACATGTATCAACGAACGCAAGAAAATTGAAAACAATCTGAGGAATAGAGAAGAACAGCTTCGGTTAGTTTTAGAGGGCGCGGAACTGGGTTTTTGGGATTGGAATATTGTCACAGGTGAAGTGGAACGCAATGAGCGATGGGCGGCCATGCTTGGCTATAGCTACGAAGAAATAAAGCATACTGCACTACAGTGGACAGATTTTGTGCATCCAGAGGAAAGAGTTAAGGCATGGCAGTCGATATATGACGTAATAGAAGGCAGATCAGCGGCACACAAACTTGAATATCGCATGTTACACAAAGATGGCAGTATCAGGTGGATACTCGATCAAGCCAATGTGATGCACCGCGATGCCGATGGCAAAGCAACCCGCATGAGTGGTACGCACAGCGATGTCACTGAGCGCAAACGGGCGACGGAGGCTTTGAGGGAAAGCGAGGAGCGCTATCGGTTGCTGGCAGACACTATGTTGCAGGGGATAGTCCATCAAGATTCGAGAGGAATCATTATCGCCATCAACCCGGCTGCCCAACATATCCTCGGCAAGAGCGAAGAGGTTTTCATAGGTAGCGACTCATTTCGCGAGGAACATGGCACCATTCGCGAGGACGGTTCGCCATTCGCGGCCATTGAGCATCCGTCCATGGTGGCGTTGCGCACAGGACAAAAGATACGCGGTGTGGTCATGGGTGTATTCAACCCGAGAATCAACGAATACCGCTGGATAAATATCGACGCGATACCGGTGTTCCGTCCGGGTGAGACTTATCCTTCGGAAGTGTACACCGTATTTGAAGACATCACGGAACGCAAGCAGGTGCAGGATGCGATTATTGAAAACGAGACCAAGTATAGGACTTTATTTGAGACCGCGAATGACGGAATATTTTTTCAAAATGCGACAAGCTTTTTGGATTGCAACGAAAAAGGGGCCAACATTTACGGCTTGTCAAAGGTAGATATCATAGGCTTATCACCATCGGCTCTCAGCCCCAAACGACAGGCAGACGGGCGCTTATCATCCGAAGTGGCAGCCGAAAAGACAAAGAAGGCCCTTGATGGAGTGCCACAGTTTTTTGAGTGGCAGTCGATACACTCCAGCGGTAGGTTTATTGATGTCGAAATCACGCTGAACCGGATCGAATTGATGGGTTCAATTTATCTGCAAGCCATCATGCGCGACATCACCGAACGCAAGCGGCTTGAGTCTATATCCAATAGCTTCAAAGCCATCGTTTCCTCATCGGAAGATGCCATCGTTAGCAAGTCACTTGATGGCATCATTACTAGCTGGAATCCTGGGGCGGAAGCCCTATTTGGCTATACCTCTGACGAGATGATAGGCAAATCCATGTTGGCTCTTTACCCCCCGGATCAACTGGACAAGGAACAGGAAATACTTGATCGGATACGGCATGGGGAAAGTGTTGGGCATTTTGAATCGTTGAGGCTGTGCAAGGACGGAACGAAAATTAACGTTTCCGTTATGATTTCGGCGATTCGTGACAATGGCCTGAATGTCGTTGGCATATCAGACATTACCCGAGACATTACCGAAAAGAAAAAAACCGAGGAACTTATCTGGCAACAAGCCAATTTTGATGCCTTGACCGGGTTGCCCAATCGACGGATGGTATATGAACGCCTTGAGCATGAGATAAAAAACTCCCTCCGCCAAGGTAAACCTTTGGCTTTCATGATCATCGACCTCGACCGATTCAAGGAGGTCAACGACTCCCTCGGCCATGAGATGGGCGACAAACTACTTAAGGAAGCCGCCCAGCGGATGGTTGCCTGTGTGCGTGGAACCGATATTGTGGGTCGTTTGGGTGGGGATGAATTTACTATCATTTTAGGAGGATTAGACGATTTCAATAGCGTGGAGCGGATCGCCAAATCAATCTTGGAGGAACTGACCGCACCCTATCGGTTGGGGAGCGACATGGCCTACGTCACGGCCAGCATCGGGATAACCGTCTGCCCTGACGATGCGGGGGACGCCAACACCTTGATTAAGAACGCAGACCAAGCGATGTATGCAGCCAAGCATCAAGGGCGCAATCGTTTCCATTATTTCACCCCTGCGATGCAGGAGGCTGCAAACGCTCGGATGCGGATCATCAACGATTTGCACACGGCGCTCCATGACGATCAGTTCAGGGTGTTTTACCAACCCATCGTGGAACTGGCGACGGGCGCCATCCACAAGGCAGAGGCGCTCGTTCGCTGGCAGCATCCGACGCTAGGGCTGGTCAGCCCTGCAGACTTCATCCCGATAGCAGAAGAGACCGGAATGATCGCCGAAATAGGTTGTTGGGTGTTTCACCAAGCTGCCACACAGGCAGTCCTCTGGCGTACAATCCATCATGCGGAATTCCAGATCAGCGTGAATAGGTCGGCAATGCAGTTCAAGAGCGATTCCGGTACTCATTCCCCATGGCTGGACCATATGAAAGCAGTTGGCTTGCCTGGACAAAGCATTGCTGTGGAAATCACCGAGAGTTTGTTAATGGAGACATTAAACGGCATAAGCCAACAGTTACTAGAATACAGGGATAACGGGATGCAGGTTTCGCTGGACGATTTCGGCACGGGATACTCGTCGCTTGCCTATCTCCAGAAATTCGACATTGATTTCCTCAAAATCGACAGGTCTTTTATGCACAACCTTGCCTCCGACTCCAATGACTTGGCGCTTTGCGAGGCAATGATCGTGATGGCACACAAGTTGGGCATAAAAGTCATCGCAGAAGGAATAGAAACTCAGAGCCAGTGTGATTTTCTCAAGAAAATCGGATGTGATTACGGTCAAGGATATTTTTTTTCAAAGCCCTTGTCTGTGGAGGATTTCGAGAAGTTGCTAGCGGCTAGCACACACGTTGGAATGGCTAAATGAGATTGCTGCATTTTTTATTAATTGACAAGAATCATCGTTCATCCGAATGCAGAAACGGGTGACAAACTTACGACAACCCAGCAAGCGTATTATCGGACTTCCATGTTCGAATCCTTCGCCGGGGTTTCGGTGGTTGGAGACTATAACCCATTATTGGGGCAGTCAAGTGATTTGAGCGAAAGGCTCAGAAAAGAACATGGCGACCAATTAGGCACCGAAATAGCCAGTCTGTTACGCCGTGCTGCCGGTCAAAATCGTCCTGACTTGATCAATTTATTGGACAATTACAATACGGCGAATCAACCCGGTCACTAGCGGTTGAA
>CAIWDB010000551.1 GCA_903911305.1 uncultured Methylococcaceae bacterium
CGGTCCCGCGATGTTGATTGGATTGGGTGGCGGTGCGGCTTCTTCGCAAGCATCCGGGGAAAGTGCGGAAGATTTGGATTTCGCCTCGGTTCAGCGGGAAAACCCGGAAATGCAAAGACGCTGCCAAGAAGTCATCAACCGATGTAATGCGATGGGTGAAGATACGCCCATCCTGTCCATTCATGACGTGGGCGCGGGCGGCATTTCCAATGCGTTGCCGGAAATCATCCATGACAGTGGGCGCGGTGCAACATTTGAATTGCGCAAAGTGCCCAACGACGAGCCTGGCCTGTCGCCTTTGCAAATCTGGTGCAATGAAGCGCAGGAACGCTATGTACTAGCAGTTAAGCAGGAATCCTTATCGCTGTTTGATGAATTCTGCCAACGCGAGCGCTGCCCTTATGCGGTGGTAGGTCACGCCACCGAGCAAGAGGAACTGATTCTAACCGATGCGTTATTTAACAATCGCCCGATTGATATTCCGATGTCGCTGTTATTCGGAAAGCCGCCGAAAATGCGCCGTGATGTATTACGGCTTGAGCCTGAACTGAGCGAACTCAATCTATCGGGAATTTCCATTTCCGAAGCTGCACGGCGGGTATTGGCATTCCCTGCGGTGGCAGACAAGAGTTTTCTGATTCACATCGGCGATAGGTCGGTGGGGGGCTTGGTGGCGCGAGATCAAATGGTTGGCCCTTGGCAAGTGCCAGTGGCCGATGTCGGGGTGACTGCCAGTGGGTTTCATGCCACGACAGGCGAAGCCATGGCGATGGGTGAACGCACTCCGCTGGCGGTCATCGACTCGCCAACATCGGCTCGGATGGCGGTGGGGGAAGCGCTCACCAATCTTGCCGCCGCCAAGATCGAGTCATTGGAACAGGTCAAATTGTCGGCCAATTGGATGGCGGCTGCGGGAACTCCCGGCGAGGATGCAAGGCTTTTTGACGCAGTGAAGGCTGTGGGATTGGAGCTTTGCCCTGCATTAGGAATAGCCATTCCAGTAGGCAAGGATTCCTTGTCTATGAAAACTGTTTGGCGAGAAGGAAACGATGAAAAACTCATGGCTTCGCCTTTGTCACTGATAATAACCGCGTTCGCTCCGGTGACGGATATTATTAAAACCTTAACCCCGCAATTGCGGCTTGATGTTGGGCCGACTTGTTTAATTTTGATTGACTTGGGATTGGGCAAAAACCGCTTGGGCGGTTCAGTGCTGGCTCAAGTTTACCGGCAGATGGGTAACCATGCCCCAGATTTGGATGATCCCGAATTATTAAAAGCATTTTTCTCGACGATCCAGTCTTTAAATCAAGACAATTTGCTGCTGGCTTATCACGACCGATCTGACGGCGGGCTTTGGGCCACGCTCTGCGAAATGGCCTTTGCTGCCCGCAGCGGGATTGAGGTCGATTTGGATGTTTTGGGAACAGACCCATTGGCAGCTTTGTTCAACGAAGAACTGGGCGCGGTGGTTCAAGTGCGTGAAGCCCATCTCAGTGGGGTATTGGAGCGTTTGCAGTCTGTCGGTTTGGGAAAAGCGGCCCATGTCATTGGCAAACCGCGAGACGACCGACGGATTGTGGTTAACCATTTGGGAGGCGAATGCTATGCTGAAGGCCGTGCCGAACTGCAACAAATCTGGTCCGAAACCAGTTATAGAATGCAGGCGTTGCGTGACAACCCCGACTGTGCTGAAGCACAATTCAAAACGCTGCAAGATGACCGTGACCCCGGTCTTCATAGTCAACTGGGTTTTGATACGTCACTCGATATTGCCGCTCCATTTATCCATAGCGCCCGTCCCCGTGTCGCCATCCTCCGCGAACAAGGCGTCAA
>CAIWDB010000552.1 GCA_903911305.1 uncultured Methylococcaceae bacterium
ATATTCAAGCTTCTTCCAAGGATGTGGTGACGATGTTTGAGGTAATTGAGCATTTGAATAACCCTATAAAGTTTCTTTGTCGCGCAGAAACCGTGATTAAGCCGGGTGGGCTAATTTATCTTACCACACCCAATTTCAACTCTCTTGATCGAAGAGTTCTAGGTGCGAAATGGAGTGCAATTCATCGTGAACATCTGTCTTATTTTACACCGGAAACCCTATTAAAGTTGATTAATGACAACACTGGATTAGAAGTTTTACACAGTGAGACCAGAAACTTATCGGCTGAGTTGATTAATTATTTAAGAAATTTTGGAGGGAAAGTTCCATTGCAGAACATTTATGTTAGCTCTACTGAAATAACATTAATTGCAGAACCACTTGATTTACGTTCCAAGATTGATCAAACAAGATGGTTGTTATTATTAAAGCATGGTATTAATCAACTGTTAAATGCCTCATCGTTAAGTTCAACAATTATTATACTCCTTAGACGATCAAAAAAATAATTATACAATCTTATTAGTTTATGATTATTAAATTAAAAAGTCTCACCCCATAATATAATAATATTCAAGCTCAAGCATTGTGCATGTAATTTATTTTCTCGATTTAGAAACCAAATCTGCGGATTTTAGTAGATTGGTATGTTAATTTATTTTTTATTTTTGATAATTCCTTTGATATTAGGGCTTCTTCATTCAGCTCATAATAAAAATACTACACTGTATGTTTGGCTATATTTCATTCCCTTGCTTCTGTTTTGTGGTCTCCGCGATGGGGTCGGTCCAGACTGGGGGGGGTATGCAGCAATATATGAATCGAACTCTTATGCAGATATTAAGGACATATTGGATTATTCAGAACCTAGCTTCTTTTTACTGAACAAGCTCTCTGAAAGTTTAGGTTTTGGCCTTTATGGGGTGATTTTTTTTTGTGCTTTTGTTTTTTTATGGGGCGTTTTCTCGTATGCCCTTACAACCAGTAATCCTTGGCTGGCTATTTCTGTTGTAATGCCTTATTTTATATTTATTATAGGATTAAGTGGCATTCGCCAAGCGACAGCCATCGGGTTTGCATTCTATATGCTTGCAAACTGGAATACCTCCTCAATTATTGCGAAGGTGTTTTTCCTTGTGCTGGCTACTTCGTTTCACAATAGCGCAATAGTTTTATGTATTTACCCCATCCTTTTTTACCAAGGCCGTTTATTTTTACAAATTCTAATGGCTACCTTGTTTGGTTTGTTTTTAGTTTATCAAGCAAAGAATACTTCTGCCTATGAAATGTATCATTCTAGGTATATTGAGCAAGAGGTGGTTTCATATGGTGCTTTTTTACATGTAACGCTCAGTGCCTTACCAGCTACTCTGTATTTGTTGAATAGAGGGAAGGTAACCCGAGTCATGGGTAATAATTTGATGATTGACTTAACCTCTATTATGGTTATAGTGGCTTTGCCATTGACTTTTTTATCTTCCACTGCCGTAGATCGCCTGACACTTTATTTTTCATTTATACAGATGTGGATATATCCAGCCATTATCCAAACATTTAGTTCAAATAGAGGGTTATGGAAGGCTATAGTTTCAGTGATTGTTATCGCAATATTCTTTGGCTATTTTCTTTTGGGTATTCATTCTTTTGCTTATATACCCTACAATAACATACTATTTAATTGAATATGGCAACTGTTATATCTAGTTTTACACTTTCCCTTGATTGCGAAGGACTCTGGGGCATGGCTGATCGTGCGAATGTAATCAATGCTGGCGTTATTACCACCGCTGCATTGAATACCGCCTATTTATCCATTCTGCAAACCTTGCATAAACATGAATTAAGGGCAACGGCTGCTTTTGTCACTTGCTTTGCTGCTGAAGCAGATGTCATGCGCGATCATTTACCCCTTTTTGAGCAGATGGCAGAAATCAATCCCGCTTGGTTTGGAAATATGCTACCCGTGCTTCGGAGTGGAAGTTTGGACGGATGGTCTGGCAACGGGTTTTATCGAGCGATGGCTACTGCTGGACATGAGATGGCTTGGCACGGTACGACTCATCTGCATTTGTCTGATCTAACAACGAGGGAGGCAATCAATCTGGAACTTGAACTTGCAACTAAGCTTTTTACTTCGTTAGGCCATACCCCGCGAACCATTGTTTTTCCGCGTAACCAAGTAGGTAATCTGAGCATTTTGCGACACTATGGTTTTGAGGCATATCGTGCTGGTCTGCCGAATGGCCTTTCAAATAAGTTAATGGGTTTGTTGAACGAATGGAATATCTATGACCAAGGTGTGTTGGAGACACCCAAGACGCAGGACGGTTGGCAGGTTTCCCCTGCCGGGCAATTTTTAAACTGGCCTTCCGGCATCAGAGCTTTGGTTCCGGTTTCTGTCACCATCAGGCGGTGGAAATCACTGCTTACCACTGCCATGAAACGCGGCGGCTTTGTACACATGTGGTTTCATCCTCACAACTTCATCACGGCACCAGCCATGAAAACGGCATTTGAAGAAATTATGCGCTTTGTGAGTGAACTGGTGAAATCCGGCGACATGGTTAATTTAACGATGAGTGAAGCCAACGAGTTTTACAAGATGGGAAGACCGGAATGAGCATTGAAATAGCCAGCGATGACTTCGATATGGGCCAGTTTGATCAAATGGTCGCTTTGTTTGGAAGCTACTTCCCGCCAGAAGACAAATTGCTGAATAGGGATTACACCCAATGGCTCTATGTCGATAATCCATTTGGGCAAGCACGAAAAGTCATTGCAGTTGACTCGGGTCGCTGGGTTGGTTACATGGCTTTGATCCCTGTGCAATTGGTCAAGAAAGACATGCGACTGATAGCCTACTATGTCGTTAATGTGTTGGTACATCCCCAATTCCAAGGCAAACACATCTTTGGTCGCATGATCGCGGAAGCTAAAAAATTGGTAACTTCCGAAAACGCAGCATTGATGGGGCACCCTAATGCCTTGGCGTTGAAAGCATGGCAGCGGGCTGGAATGCATTTTCATGAACCGTTGCAGCCAAACCTGATTTTTCCGAGATTCTTTTCCTCAAGGATGCACACTGCTGACGTGAAGGATTTAGGGCAACTCCAGCCAGTGCTGTCAAAGTTGAATGCACAAATAGAGCCGACTGAATGTTGGCAACTGTCAGTGACCGATCAATACATTAACTGGCGTTATCAGCGCCATCCCACTCATATCTATCGCATCCAATTGGTCAAGACCGATGATGATGCAGTCGGTTTCCTAATTTCCAGAAGAGTGCGGCCGGGAATTAGTCTGCTGGTGGATTGCTTCATGCTTGATCGCTACGCGGTTGATGGTTTGGGTTGCCTACCTTGGTTCACTGTTGCCTTCATGCCTACGTCATTAGCGAAAGATTTTCGTGGGTCACTTTGGTCGCTGCCGGTAAAGAAACAGATTCCCTTCTTTCTAACGCATTATCAACAGCCCTTCACGGCTCGTGATGTCATGAAACTGGGTCTTTCAGCGAGTGATTTTTAATACAATGGAGCGATTTCATATTGCCGGAAACGCCGCTGAAGCGGCCCGTTCGGCTTCGCTCAGGACAGGCTTATTCCGGCCTACAACTATTATATTTCAAGCTTGACTGATGATTAAGGTGCTCGGTCTATCTCTTTATGGCCCATTGGCGGCAAGCAACCGTTATCGTTTG
>CAIWDB010000553.1 GCA_903911305.1 uncultured Methylococcaceae bacterium
ACATTCATTGCCATGGGATAGGAATGGCGTATGGGCGGCTCCCTCCAAGACGTGCAACTCCGCCCTGCCCGATAGCGCTTGCATGGCTTCCCCGGCTGAGGGCGGGGCCAAGCGGTCTTTACTTCCTAACAGCAATAGCAATGGAACAGTCAAGTTAGGCAGCAACCCGCGCAAATCCACAGTCCGCAAAATATCCAAACCCGCCCTAAGTGCGGCTTCATCCGGTTCGTCGCATTCGGCGACATGCGCTTTCAAATCCCTCAGCACATCGCGGGCATGTTCCAGTCCCCATGTTTGTAGACCTAAAAATTGCATTAGCGTTCGATGGTAATCGGTGATCAAATCATTGGCGAAGCGTGACATAAGTTGCAAATCCATCGCGCAAGGCCAATCATCGCCTTGGGCAAACCGGGCATTGCCCGCCATCATCGTCAGGCTTGCCATGCGTTCGGGAAAACGACTTACCAGATGCAAGGAACACATCGAACCCAAAGACCATCCTAGCCAATGGGCTTTGGCGGGTGCTTGTTCCATCAATGCCTGCCCTACCCCGTCCAAGTCGTAGTCATCAATCATCCCGCTACGCCCATGGCCCGGCAGATCAATCAAGGTGACTCGGAATTCGTTGGCGAGTTGTTGGGCAAAACCGCGCCATACCCCCGAATGCATACCCCAACCGTGGACCATGACCACATCAGGGCCAGTGCCGAAGGATTCGGAATGGATTATTCCTTGTTTTCTAGTCATACAGAGTTTTCAACCAGAGTTTTCAACATCTAAAATTCGGTATTTGGATTTGTAGTTATGCAAGGTATTTCGATTACTCATTGGGTTAGTATAGTATCCGTTATTATTTCATTTAGTCAGATGAAAACTCTGTAAATAAAACCGTTGGCTTGGGTGTATCATACGAAATACGAAATAGCTCAAAGTGCCGACTTCATTTACTGCTATATACAAACACGTCATTTCGGCAGGGATGCCGAAATCCAGCGTCCAAGGATGGCAATCTTTGGGCTGGGAAAATGCCGGAAACGCCCGTTAACGGGCTTATTCCAGCCTACTTGGCTAATAAAATCCTTGTCAAAACATCCCTTTGCCTATATGTTATAGCTTGGTTCTAATGTATTACGTTTGAGTTCAGCCATGCACATCAATCTATCCCAAGAAATGGAGCAGTACCTACAAAGCAAGGTCGGCACAGGCTCTTATCGCAATGCGACCGAGGTTGTCTGCGACGCCATCCGCCGTATGCGGGAAGCGGACGAGAAGCTTGCCAATCTCCGTGCTGCTGTGAAAGTCGGTGACGACCAGCTTGACCGAGGGGAAGGCGTGGCCTACACGCCGGAACGGTTGGTGACAATCACCGAAAAAGCCTTCGCCAACGCCCGCGACGGCAAGAAAGTAAACCCCGATGTCGCTTCCTGACGTATCGGTGATTCTCTCCTCACAAGCGGAAGAGGATTTTGCCGACATTCTTCAATACACGCTTGAAATGTGGGGCGAAGCACAGGCTTACACCTACCGAGCCGTAATCGACAAGGCACTACTAACGATTCAACAATACCCGCAAATCGGACATGAGTGCCCCGAACTTTCGGCGGTACACCGGATATTCCCCGCTGGTCGGCATCTCATCATCTATCGGGTTAGCGATGCCACAGTTTTAGTTTCTCGCATCCTGCATGAGCGTATGGACATAAG
>CAIWDB010000554.1 GCA_903911305.1 uncultured Methylococcaceae bacterium
CGTGGATTCGGCATGGAGGCTGAGTTCGACCCGAACCCGGCTGTCCAGCGGGTCGTTGCCGACCGAGGCGACGGTCGCTTGCAACGCCCCGTATTGCGTCCATGGAAAGGCATCCAGCCGAAGTTGCGCACGCTGCCCCGGACGAAGCTTGCCCGCCCGGGACACGGGGAAGAACGCAACTGCATGGGGTTTGCCCACGGGAACCACTGACCCCAACACATCGCCCGTATGCACGACCGAACCGGCCCGCAACTGTTCGACTCTGCCCAGATAGCCTGAAGTGGGGGCGGTTATCTGGCGCAGCGCGATGTCATGCTCCAAACGCCTGACCGTCGATTCTTGGGTGACGACCTGGCCTTGCAAATCCGCAAGTGTCCGCTCCAGATTGGCAATTTTCGCCTCTCGATCCATGGATTGGACGACCCCATCCCGTTCCAGTCCCGCACTATTGAGTTGCAGTGCCTTGATGGTCGAATGGCTGGCCTCTGCTTCCGATTGCGCTTGCCGGTAATCTTCTTCCGACACTAGATGCCTATCAATCAAGGAACGGCGGGATTCTGCCCGGCGGTCGGCGAATTGCGAATGGACTTGGGCTTCGACGATGCGGGATTTGGCTTGTTCGATGGCGAGCGCGTTCGATTTTCGGTGGGCATCCAAGCCTTGCTTATCGGCTTGAATTTCCGGGTGAATGGAACGGATTTGCTCACGTAGCCCGGCAAGTCGTGCTTTGGTTTCTTCAAGGGCAAGCCGTTCGGTATCCGCATCGAGTTCCACCAGAAGTTCTCCAGTTTTCACTATCCTCCCCAATTCAAGGATTGATTTGACGACCCGCCCGTCAACACGGGTCGCAACTGGGTGTGCGGCGGCTTCTGCCTCCAGTGCTGCCCGGTCCGTAACTTCGTAGACCGAGACCTGTCCCCATATGAACCACGCGCACCAGCCACCCAACAATGATAAAACCGTAAGAATGCCAATGACCCAACGACTGGCACGCTCGTTATCGACGGCCCTTAGCGTCCGGTCAAAGCCTACCGCAGTACCGCGCATGATCCGATGGCCCCGCATAAGCGGTGGTGGCTATTTTCCGCAGTTCTCATTATTCCAAGCATGGATATGTTGGTTGGGGCGCATCATCTCTAAAGAAATGACCTGTTGGGCTAGCCAGATCGCTGGCAAACCCGTATCTATTATCTCATAGTCGAGTCTAGCTTGAATTGTGCTGCGAGTTCTGGCGCGTTGCCCTTTTTTCGTCCCATTAGCCAAGAGGCGATTAACCCGGACTTTTGGCAGGAAGCCCCATCGTAAACACTGGCCGCAACACGCCCTTGATGCCGGTTTGCTCGATTGGCCCAAAGTAACGCCCGTCAAACGATTTGGGGCTGTAGTCGGACATCAACAGCACTTGTGCCGTGCCTAGCGTGTAAGCGGCCTCTCGCAAGGGCAACGGGTTTCCCATTGAATCGGCTTCGCGCAGTGTACTGTTGGGGATCGCCTCCCCATTCACGCTGACACCCTGCCCCGTGACGGTCACTCGGTCGCCGGGTAGCCCTACGATCTTTTTGATCACATAGCCGTAACCGCCGGGGCAAAACCCGGCCCCGATGTAACCGCGCCGGAACCCCTCGGCAACCGCCTCCACATCGGGAGGGCAAGCGATGACCAATGCGCCTTTGCGTGGTTCCTCGCCGGTCAACCAATACAGGCCGGGGGGATAGCTGCCGGTGGTGTTGACCCTCGCCCCTAACAGGCCGGCCAGTGCTGCCGTGGCAAATATTCCAATGCTGGCAGTCAACAGGCAACGGGTAAGGGCTTTTGAATTCTTCATCATTCGCGCCTACAAGCTGCTTTGCCATTCAATCCAGCGTAATCGTGATGGGTGGCTTTTTCACGGTCGTTGTCAAGTAAGATGTCGCATTTTCAGTTTTAATTTTGTATCGATTCCTGCGTTTTCTGATGGTCGGATTTGTTCGGATTAAGGGATACAGTTTCTGGCCGATCCCAATTGCGAATGTCGCCTGACCATCGTTC
>CAIWDB010000555.1 GCA_903911305.1 uncultured Methylococcaceae bacterium
CAAAAACGGCGTTGCTAGTGCCCCGCTCGCCTCTCGCAATTCGCACGGCAGACCGTCTTTCCGTCATCGGCAATGCCTTGGAAAACCCTTGTTTGATTAATCGCCAGCGGTTGGAATTGTCGTCATCACCATCAGGCAAAGTCCAAACACAATGCAAGTGGTCAGGTAAAACAACCCACGCATCAATATGAAAAGGCCAGTGCTTGCGGGTTTCACGCACCACGGTACGGAGACTTTCAATAGGGCGTATCAATAAATAGTTGGGATACCTCTCCAACAGGTGACAGTGAAAAAATAAGTACCGCCAAGCACTCGATAACGTCGATAGTTCGGCATGGGCGAGCCTAAAAGATTAAAAAGCAATCATAAATAGTGCATCGTGGGAGGAATAGCGGTTCAGTCAATTCCCCATGCGGCGCAATACGCGGCGGGGCCGCTCGCGCCCTACGAATGCGCCTTACCGCGTTACGAATGCGCCTTACCGCGTTATAGGTCGGGCAACAGTTTCACCGTTGCCCGACAAATCCTCAGCGCATCCTATCTTGTTATTGCGCCTTACCGCGTTAAGCAGTAGCAAAATCAGTGAATTGCCTTTTGAAAGGCGACTGAAAACCTAATACTATATGATCTTTGGGAATGCCCATCTTTACCAATTCATGGGCAATTTCACATTCAGTGCCATTGTGTTGTATCCAGATTTTACCGCCTTTAATATCCAGATGCAGAACGCACCCATAGATGCGGTGTTTATTCTTCCATCCCACCTGAGTCAATTGATAATGATCATGCTCAGTGTCAAAAAGGATTTGGCTTTCTATTTCTTCCGATGACCCGCTAAATCTAGTAAGAAGTTCCTTAATGGCATTGCGATAATATTCTAGGGTATCCATTGAATAATCTCCTCTGATTCAGGTTCATAGATGACTAGCTTGATGTCGTAGCGACGGATAATTTCTTGGACAAGAAGCTGCTTAAAAAAACTTTCGTAGGTGTCCACAGGTACGGCAAGGTAAAGTTCCCGATCAGGTTCTTCAATTTCCAAAGCCTGTTTATAGATTAAAAATTGACCAACCGATTGATAAAACTCTGTCAGGGTTGAATCTTGTAGGAAGCTTTTAATTTCGACAGCGATTTGTTGATTGTGTTTAGTGGCTGAGATTAGCTTTTCCGCGCCTAAATCAATATACATTTGCATAGCTTCGATGCGAATGGATAAAGGGTCATCAGTGATTATCCATTGATCTTTAATCAAAGCCTTTTTCACAGACTCATGAAAAATATCTTTAGCTGACATGTTTAGTCAACATAATGCGAAACGGTCGTCATGTGTTTTCTCTTTGATTTGAGTTTCGTAGGTTGGGCAACAGCTTCACCATTGCCCGACAAATCCGAATGTCGCTCGATTCCGATTGTAGGGTGGACATCGTTTTTTTGTTGCCCAACATTGTGGGGATTGGGTTTCGTTCCGCGTGGGCAAACGATGAAGCCGTTTGCCCACCCTACCCGGCTATCTTCAATAATTGCCAGTCGATTGCTTGCCGCTTGCGAATCACCTGAACCTATTTCTTCTAGCACCAGTTCCGAAACAAATATTTCAAATGAATCCTTATAAAAATCCCACCATTCCATACTTATAGCCTGCCGTGCGGAAGTAACGACATCCCTACTTGGTCGAGCAGTAATATAGCTGATGACTGATGATTCTATATATACTGATTTCATGCCAGTGTGTTGAACAAATTAGTTAAAGCCAGTGTAGCATGGAGAGTGAATTTATGACTTACCGCAATTTTGCACGTTCAACCATCAGGCAACTCGATGCCGATTGTAGGGTAGAGATCGTTTTTTTGTTGCCCACCATTATGGGTGGATGGGTTTCGTTCGGCGTGGGCAAACGATGAAACCGTTTGCCCACCCTACCTGGCTTTTTTTCGCTCGTTCCCAAGCTCCAGCTTGGGAACGCGGCCTTGGAAGCTCCAGCTAGCAGA
>CAIWDB010000556.1 GCA_903911305.1 uncultured Methylococcaceae bacterium
CCCACCATTGTGCAAGCCTTGAAAGACGTATTGGATGCCGAATTACCAGACTTGGTGCAAATGGACGCATCGCTGCTCTCCGGCGTGTTGGCGGAAAGAATCCTCAGTACTTGCCCGCCCAACTTAACCAAGGCATTTTTCTGCAATTCCGGCGCGGAAGCGGTGGAAGCCGCGATTAAATTCGCCCGCTACACCACTAAACGCGAAAAAATACTTTATTGCGATCATGCCTTCCATGGTCTGACCACCGGCGCATTGTCGCTGAACGGCGAGAATTTATTCCGTGAAGGCTTCGGACCCTTGCTGCCGGGATGCTTCACCGTGCCGTTTGATGACCTCGCTGCGTTGGAACAGGCTTTGAGCAAAAAAGAGGTCGCGGCCTTTATCGTCGAACCGATACAGGGGAAAGGCGTCAATATTCCCTCTGACGGCTATCTGAAAGACGTTCAACGCCTGTGCAAACAATACGGAACCCTGTTCGTCGCCGACGAAATCCAATGTGGCATAGGCCGAACTGGCAAGTTCTGGGCGGTTGAGCATTATGGCGCAGAACCCGACATGATCTTGATGGCAAAAGCCCTGTCCGGCGGTTTCATCCCGGTTGGCGCGGTGGCAATGACCGATCACATCATGAACGCGGTGTTCAACCGCATGGATCGCGCCGTCGTGCATGGTTCCACTTTCTCCAAAAACAACATGGCGATGGCGGCGGGAATTGCTTCGCTGCAAGTGATCGAAGACGAAAAGCTAGTCGAAAACGCCGCCAAACTCGGCGGCGAAATCATCGCGGGTTTGCAAGCCATGGTGCCGAAATACGACTTCCTCAAACAGGTTCGCGGCAAAGGCTTGATGATTGCCGTGGAATTCGGCTCGCCGGATGGCTTGTTACGCAAAGCCGCATTTGCCGGTTTGGAAGCCGCCAACAAGGGCTTATTCAGCCAAACCGTCACCATACCCCTCTTCAAAAACCACCGCATCCTCAGCCAAGTCGCCGGCCATGGCATGAATGTCGTCAAATTCCTGCCGCCTTTGGTGATTACCGCCAAAGACCGCGATTGGATACTCTCCGCAATGGATCAAGTCATCGCCGACACTCAAGAAGTCGGCGGCGCAATCAAAGATTTAGGCAAGAACCTCATCAGACATGCGTTGAAGCAGAAGGCTGGTTAACTACGCCCAAACGTAGAGCGTTTGGGCGATAATTAAGTGAAAAAGCGATAGAATAGCCAGAGGCAGGGATGCCGAAATTCATCGTCTAGGGTTGGCACTGTGAACATTCACCAATAAGGCATTTCCATCATTTCAAGAGGTGATAACTATGCTACCTGATGCATCTATCCAATATGTTTCAGATGCCAGTGGCAATAGTGAATCAGGGTGAGGCTTGCCTTATTTGACCCAACTAACTATAAGGACTTAACAAAATGTCAATTCAATCGGTCAGCTTCCAAGAATGCAATGATCAATTTGCAAAAGTATTTGATCGAGTTCTTAAAAACCATGAGATTATTTCTGTCAATAAAGACCCAGAACATCAAATCATCCTATTAAATGCTCAAGAATATAGCAGTTTATTGGAAACTTTATATCTATTGAGCAACCCTGCCAATGCCAACCGCCTACGTGAAGGCATATCGCAACATCAAAAGGGTATAGTAAGAGAAATAGATGTTACGGCTTACTTGGACTGAAACTGCTTTGGAAGATTTGGATTGGTGGCAACAGCACGATCCCAAGATGCTGAAGAAAATTATTCAGTTGTGTCTTGAAATCTGTAAAAATCCCACTCAAGGCACAGGCAAACCGGAACCATTGAAATTTGACTTTAAAGGCTATTGGTCCAGACGCATCAACCAAGAACACCGCATTGTATATACCTTTGATGAAAAACAAGTGACTATCACACAGTGTCGATTTCATTATTCTAAATAGCGCGGAAAGATGGGGAGTGTGGGAACTTTACCAATCGCAATATATACGCCCTTTTCTGTCCAAGTCCTACAAGGTTTTGGCGGCAAAGGATTGCCCCCATACCATATGCAATATCTAGTAGTTATCGAGGAAAGTTCGAGCAGTTTTGGTGCTTACGTCCCAGACCTACCTGGCTGCATAGCCGTTGGGGAGTCTCGCGAAGAAGTATTACGGCTTATCCGAGAGGCTATCGGATTTCACTTTGAAAGCATGAAAGAGAACGGCTTGATTTTGCCTCTGCCACATCCGTACACTGAGTTTGTGAATGTGCGTGTATGATCTAGACTTTATCGGAAACCGAACTAAGCGGTCTTAGCATTACTCCAGCAGTTGAAGGTTTCCGATAAAGTCTAATAGAGAGGAAAAAATTGCAGATTGCCAACAGTGGCAAACGGCAAGATATTTGAACCCCAAAAAGACTTGAACTATTTTCAGCGATTTTTTGTGGATGGTTGGTCAATAGCTTGGCCTAATGGGGCAGATATTGCGCCGGAGACTTTGTATGAGGAAAGCGAACCTGCTTAGAGTAGACCGGATGGAACGAAGTGGAATCCGGGTGTATATGAGCCGTCATTTTTCCCGGATTTCACTCTATTTTATTCAAGCCATGATCGCTAATTTTTTATTGAATGGGATTTTCAATTAGTTTACTGTGGGCTAAAAATAAGGCAGCTTGCCTACACCACAGAAATGTTAACTTCAAAATCTGACAAATAACGCCAATGAACGAAACAGTGACAAATAGCATCATTTGGGTTGACGATGATGAAGCACAAATAAATGATGCTGTCGAAATTCTTCGTGATCATGGTTTAAATGTTGTTGTGGTTTCACATCCCACACGATGTAGCGAATATATTTCTAACAATCCAACTCTATGTTCTCTGGTAATAGTGGACATAGTAATGCCAAATGTTTCATATATTGAGACAATTGAGGAGGGCGAAAAAGGGCAGCTATGAAGAGGTGTTCAACTATGCCATTGCCGAGGCAAATGAACCAGGTTCGACATTCAAACTTGCCTCATTCCTGGTTGCGCTGGACGATGGCAAGGTGGAGCTGAACACTCCGATACAGGTGGGGAATGGTATTGTCTATTTCTCCGGTCATAAGATCCAGGATTCACATCCGCCTA
>CAIWDB010000557.1 GCA_903911305.1 uncultured Methylococcaceae bacterium
ACCCTGTCCAAGGATGAGTCAAACACCCTTTGTAAAGCACGACTTAACCTTCTAAATCTTAATGAGGCCACCCAATGGCAAAAAAGCCGAAGAAAATGTGGGTCTTCGCGCCCACAAAAACAGTGCCGACAGTTTCCGACCAGTTCAAATCAGAGTTAAATTCGTTGTCCCTTGATAATCTGGAGTGCTTGAAAAATGTCAAAATCTTTATGGGGAAAGCTAGGCGAGACGTTAAGCCATAAGAACGCAAGCAAGGAATTCGGCCTTACGGAAGATGATGTAATTGAAGCGATAAGAAATGGCATACTGCAATACCGTAAAAACTATGCTCATGGCAATCCATATTTCAGATTGCTTCGATCCGAAGTCGAAACATTAGCGCGGAAACTACACGGCAGTAAAGCAGCAGAAGAACAAGAGATCAAACATAAGCTGCAAGCAATAAATAAAGAAATAAACAGCACGAGGAGAAGGCTTATCTCTTTAGAAAAGCAGAAACTTGAATTGCTTGAAATTCAAAGACTGAGGCAAGTTTAACCACCCCCCCAGTAAAGGAAGCTGTCAAGGAATAGGCACTGCCTGTGCGCGTTGAACGCTTCTTAGACAGTTAAAATCGGGCAGGTGGGCTGAACGATGACCAAGGCCGACTTTTTTGATTGCGCTTAGAAAATTTTTGCGGTGAAGTGTGAAGACTTATACCCTTTGGAGGTGCTGTTGCGTTAATATTGAGTAAGACAATATTGGCTTAAACCCCTATTCCTTGAGATGTCATTATAAACATAAAACCTTCGGAAGTGAATGCGTTCTTTTTGGGGTCAACCACTGTAAAGGGGTTGGCACTGCAAGCTTTTATAGCGTGTTACATTGGGGCGTGCCGAAATAACGGTGACGATTGGGGGAAAGTCACGAATGATGATTTGGTTGCCGTGGCTGACGAGACTCGCTACGGTAGGGTTCTGTCTGCGACTCCCACCATCTTTTGGGATGCGCTGAGAGATACTTTGTTCAGCGTTTGGTTTGAGACCGAACGAAAAAATGGGGTACAGTGTTTCTAAGTCAATGCGGGGGAAGCAGAAATTCACCATCGAAGCGGTGGGAGTGAGAAAACCCCATCCAGCTTATTTGGATGGCTACGGGACTACGCCACTTCCAATCCCGACGTTTGAGTCGCCCTAATAAGGGATCGACAGTTGCTCTTGATGGAGCCGCCAAATCAGCATTGAACGCGCACCGACCAGACTTGGCTGTTATGCAAATATATGCATAACGGCCAATTCTTGCCAGTCAGCCAATATCAACAAGCGACTGGTCTTTGAGCCATTCTTGCCATTGCCCCACCACCAATCTCACCACTTAACACTTTTTAGGTAAAATGACTGGTATCCGGTTAAGAAAACGGAGCGGGTATTCCGCAGCCTGAAACACGAACAACTGAAATATGAACGATTCGCAACCAGAGACCAAGCAAAATTGGGCGTCATCGATTACCTAGCCTTTTATAACGGTAGACGTTCACATTCAAAACTGGGGTACAAAACACCGCTGGAATTTGAACGGGATTATTACAGCGAGGCTGCCTAAAACAGTGTCCGGTTTTACTTGACCATTACAATGCAATCTGGGTTTGTGCTTGAGCACTAGAAGGGTATCGTATGAGAGGCAAGAAAATGACCTACAAGATCGAACGCATTATTTCGACTATCTGTTTTGTTGCGGCTATTGTCTTGGCCGCGATTTACCCCGCCCAGGCTTCTTGCGAGACATTGCGCTTCGTCTATCTAGCCGACAGCCGTGGGGACGCGCTTGACCATCCGGTCAACACCGAGGTGTTAACCGACATCATTAGGAAGATCGGGAACTTACAGCCCCGGCCAGCATTTGTGATCTTCGGCGGGGATATGTCGTACAGGGGTTATATCCACACCAATGATATTGATACCGGATATACATTTAAAATGTGGAAGGATCTCTTCAAGGATTTAACCAATGCCGGAATACCTTTATATACGGCAATCGGCAATCATGAACTTTATCGCCATGATGACAGCATTCCCTCCAATACCGGATTCTTCTTGGAAAACCAAGAAGAATATAAAAAGGTTTTTTCGGAGAATCCGCACAATGGTCCACAGGGTTATACGCCAAGCTATGATGGTCTGGTCTATTCATTCACCTCTCCCGGCGGCGATGCCTTCTTCGCCTTCCTAGACCCTTATTATCTTACTCAAGATATCGTACCTGACGGCTTGGGCGGTCATATCGATCAAGCCCAACTGGAATGGCTCGCGCACCAAGTGGCAAAGACCAAAGCCACTCATAAATTTCTGTTCATTCATACGCCCTATTACTATGTCACCGGTCAAGACTCGGAGGAACTATCCAAATCAGACGATAGTTTTACAAAATTGTGGACTATCTTGGATGACAACCGGTTTGACTTCTATGCTTGCGGCCATTCCCATCTATATTCGAGGAAAACCATTGACCGCCGGGTTTTGCCCATCCCCCAGACCATTCCCCCAATTCGCCCCCCGTGGAGGCACGATGTCGTTCAGCTTCTGAACGGCACCAGCGGCGCCATTGTGGACTCCAGCGCCCCCGCCGTGAATCCCAAGCTCTGGCATGTTCACCAGCAAGCGGAAACCTATTATTTCAGTGTGGTCGATATTGATGGGAGCAAGGCAAAGGTAGCCAGTTATGGCATCAACACCTTAGCGCAAGGCGATGCTGAGCCATTGCCCGATAAAGTAGTCGATAAGTTCACCATCAATCGACGGCACCGTGAAAGATTCAGCCACGGCGATCATTCGATTGCCCCGGCTGCATGCCTGTTCGACTGGGCGGAAAAAAACTATCCCGGCCTGTTTGCCCCATCCGGGGCCACCATGACGACTTGGGGCGATTACACCTTTCGCTACTATTCGTCAACCAACGCCTATCTGGGCGTTTCTTCGCTTGACCGTCATGTCTATTACATCGGGGTGGGCGGGGTGTGGGAAGATGAAGGCCGGCTAGTGGATTGGTTGCCCAAGGCAGGCTGTCAGATTCCCGCTCAGCACCCAAACGGCTGCCTATTCAACTGGGCGGAAAGAAACTATCCCAGCCTGTTTGCGCCGCCCAGCCCTCCATCATCGGACTGGTACGGCTACAACTATCGCTACTATTCGGCAACCAATTCCTATCTGGGCGTTTCATCGAACGACAACCATGTGTATTACATGGGCCATGACAGACAAATTCAGGATGAAGGCCCGACATCTTATTGGCTGCCTCTAGCAGGTTGTCGATAACCTGTGACAATAAAACCGGGCAATTAAGTAATCAGTCATAAGCCTACGGGCATATTCATCATGCATGTCTATGATTTTTAATCTAGTCTTATAATAGATACTGACCGCTGCTGGTATCACCAATGCCGACGGCTACGGCCCGTCATCGCCGCCAGACCGATGGCCAGTAGCACCGCGCTCGAAGGCTCCGGGATTGCTTCGGTCGAGAAAGAAACATTTTCCAAGCCGGGCAGGGCTTCGCCGCCCAGATGGGTTAGCTTGGCCCAGGATGTCCCACCGTCGATGGTGTGAAAAATGGTTCCGTATTGCTCATTGGACACCGCCCATGCTTGCAGGGAATCCACGGCGCTGATGCCCATGGTGTAGTACTGTGACGAGCTTCCACTCCAGTTCGCGCCGCCATCGACGGTCCATTGGATCGTATAGTCGGAAACCGCCCAAATCGTCGAGAGGTCCACGGCATAGATGTTATTGCCATCGTTCTGGCCACTGTTCTGTTGCGTCCAGGTGAGCCCGCCGTTGCTGGTTTTCTGCACCATCCATTCTTGGGCACCGACGGTCCCTCCCATCACCCAAGCCGTGTCGGCGTTTACTGCGGAGACACCAAGGATGTGATCGAGAAGGGGAACATCCCCGCCTTTCTGCCGCGTCCAATTCAGGCCACCGTCGCCGCTTTTCAGTATCGTCGCATGATCACCGTTCAAAGGGCTTCCTGTAGCCCATACGTTGATGCCATCAGGCGTGTGGACACCTTGGAGATGGACGCCCTCATAGCCGACAGGAATCTGGTTTGCCCAAGTGGCTCCGCCGTCGGCACTGTGCAGAATCGTGCCGGGACCCACGGCCCAGATGTTATTGTCACCAAAGGCGGTAACCTTGAACAAGGAGGTGTTGGGCACTTGGGCCGCCGACCCTTTCCTGTCCCAAGTCAGGCCACCGTCGGTCGTGTGATAAATCGTCGCATAGCCTCCAGCCATGTCGCCCACCACCCAAGCCGTATTGGGATTCACGGCGACCACGCTTTCCATTTTTACCCCCGCCAATTGCCCAACTCCTTGCCGCGACCAAGATGCCCCGCTGTCGGTGGAACGCAAGATCGTGCCGTAGCCATCCCAGGCGTTCCCCACTGCCCACCCCGCATATGCCGCGCCCTCACTGCTCAACGGCCATGCCAACGTTGCTCCGACGAACAAAAGCAGCGGAGTTCTCATGAACGCCCTCACACCTGTTGTGGCGCGATTATGGACCAAAGTGGCTGTTGAGTCGTTTATTGGCATCGCAATCTCCCAAAGATTTATACGTCCGGCATAATTTTTCAGGGGCTTATTTTAGCAGCTAAATGGTCTCGTCCCTGTCCCCCATCCATTTATCATTCAAATATGCGGTTTTCGATCAGTCTCTCTGGCAACAGGGTTTCAGTCATGTGGTCTGGCAGGATTCAGAAAGCGGCCTTTACGCCCCTCTTTTTCCAGCCAATACCTGCTCGCCGACAGACCGGGCCTAGGGTTTTGCCGCATTGCCGTAGATGCCGAAAACACCTTATCCGTTGCGAAGAAGATCGCAAATTAATCGTTGAAGCCGAACGTCGGCTAACTGCTGCTGAGTTGGCATTCAATCAGGAGGCACGAATGACTCATCCGGGTCGTTAGTTGCAATTGCCTCATTCACCTTTGATGCCACGAAAAAGCTTCCAAAATAGCCCATCTTTCCAAACACTCCCCCCGCCTAAAAAATTGCAAAATGGCTTCTCATTTACAGCGAGAAGACCATGCGACCAAGACTCCTCATAACAATCCTGCTGACCGTACTGACCGGACTTGCATCGGCTGACACAGGGGGATTATGATCAAAAAATTTCAAACGGACAAAAAACCGAGCAGGATGTCCCAACCGCCATTCGAGCATATTTGGGTTGTGGTTTCCCAAAAATGATTAGATTGGGTCCGCGTTGTGTACGTGTAAATCGGGCAGAAGTGGAAGCATGGGTCAACACAAGATGATCAGGATTTCATTGCGATTGATTCCATGCACTACGGAAAAAACAGGGCGGTCATATAGGAGTGATTGCATCTATGCAACTTATTGATTTGGCGGAGAGGGAGGGATTCGAACCCTCGTGGGGCTATTAGGCCCCCATCCGATTTCGAGTCGGCGCCGTTATGGCCACTTCGGTACCTCTCCATTTGCTCTATTATTATACACGTCTTGCCTTATTTGGCATAAGGCAAGACGGGGTAAGCTTATCTCTTGGTGCAGATTTCTTCGGCCTGTCCTTGCTTTATCATCAATGACATGGGGTATTCGTTTTGTTCAACAAATTTCTTTGCTTCTTGCTTGGTCAAATGCTTGGATTCCTCTTGGGCAATGCAATTGCACAGGCTAATGAGTCCCTCGTCTGCCGCTCCTGCATTGCCACTGGTCGGATGTTCCTTCTTACGAAGCGCAAGCTCTTGGTTGATGCACATATCGGCGGATTTTTTCTCAAACGCCCGATGATCCAAGCTATCGGCATACTTATGAGGCGCCGGAGTGGAAGACGAACTGGCGGTTTTCTTGTCGGTGGATTTTTCTGACTTATCGCTCCCGCAACCAAAGATGCTTAGGGATAGGGCGCAAAGCAATGGAAAATAAACTAATTTTGTCACTTTCATCATAGTCCTCGTTATTTTTTTGCACAGATTTCTTCAGCTTGGCTTGCCTTAATCATCAACGACATGGGGTATTTGCCTTCGCGCACAAATTTCTTCACCTCGTCCTTGGTTAGTGTTTTGGACTCTTCCTGTGCAATGCAATCACACAGTTTTTGCAAAGATTCGTCAACATAGCCCGGATTGCCGCTGCTCCTGTTTTCTTTTTTTCTCAGGTTAAGTTCCTTCTTGACACACACTTCGGAATATTTGTGTTCAAATGCGTGATGATCCTCTGGACTGACGACATGGGCAAAGCCTGTAGGCGAAAAAAAACTGGCCGTTGCTGCGACAGTCATAGTCAAGTATATGTTTTTAAATGTGAAATAAGCTTTAGCCATGGTTGTGTGATGGGTCTTCTGCATAAATCTGATAAGTCTCTCTACAGGTGCAAAGGTTGAATGGTTTAGCAATCGTGTTGGTTGCCGGGGAATCCTGCTTCCCACATATAGGCATGTTGGACGCATAAATAATAGTGTTTTTTTGTAAACTTGTTTGCGATGTTCTTCAATTCACAGGAAAATAATACCATTCTAAACCCATCATTGAATATAGTGTATGCAACAACAAACTAATGCTTTCCATGCTTTGCCTAGGCCCAAGGTCACCGTAGCCGGTGTGGTTGAACGTGACGGATGCTTTCTAGTTGTCGAGGAAAGGACTGTCGACGGCAAGCTGGTTATCAACCAACCCGCCGGTCATGTGGAGCATGGCGAAACCTTGTTGGAGGCAGTGCGACGAGAAGTTTTTGAAGAGACTGCTTGGCAATTCACCCCAGAATTTCTTGTCGGCATTTACATTTGGGCGCATCCGAACGGTAAACACAGCTACTTGCGTGTCTGTTTTGGCGGCACGGTCGATCAACATCAGCCCGACCAAGCATTGGATGAACCGATTGTGCAAGCCCATTGGTTGACCCGCGAACAATTGCAAGCCAGACATGCCCAATTGCGCAGTCCATTGGTCTTAGGTGTCATTGACGATTATCTGGCGGGTGAACGCTATCCTTTGAGTGTATTGAAATCTTTCCTTTCTAGCGCAGAATTATGAGTGAGCGAGTGATTGTCGGCATGTCCGGCGGCGTGGATTCCTCTGTCACTGCCTTGGTATTGTTGGAGCAAGGCTATGAGGTGTCCGGGTTGTTCATGAAAAACTGGGACGAGGACGATGGCACTGAGTTTTGCACGGCCAAACAGGATTTGGCTGATGCTCAGGCGGTGTGTGACAGCTTGGGTATCCCGCTTGCCACTGTGAATTTCGCTGCCGAGTATTGGGATCATGTGTTTGAAATATTCTTGAGCGAATATGCGGCCGGACGCACCCCCAACCCTGACATTCTGTGCAATAAGGAAATCAAATTCAAGGCTTTTTTGGATTATGCCCAAGATTTAGGTGGAGACATCATAGCCACCGGTCATTATGCCCAAGTTGAAATGCGGGATGGACGCTACAGGCTATTAAAAGGAATAGACGGCAACAAAGACCAAAGCTACTTTATTTATACGATGGGGCAACCGCAATTGTCCCGTACACTGTTTCCCATTGGTGGCATGGAAAAGCCACAGGTGCGGGAAATTGCCATCAGGGCAGGTTTTGACAATGCACGTAAGCGTGATAGCACCGGAATTTGTTTTATCGGCGAACGGCGGTTTAAAGGGTTTCTCCAGCGTTATTTGCCAGCCAGTCCGGGGGAAATCCAAACTGCCGATGGTGAAGTGGTCGGTCGTCATGAAGGTTTGATGTATTACACCTTGGGTCAACGCCGGGGCTTTGGTGTGGGGGGTGTGAAAGGCGCGGATCAAGAGGCTTGGTATGTGTTGCAAAAAGAGTTGGATCGCAATGTGTTGATCGTCGGTCAAGGCCATGACCATCCCTTATTATTCACCGACATACTGGAAGCCGGGACCTTGGATTGGTGCGATAATCTAGCCTTGGAACAGCCAATCCGTTGTGCTGCAAAAACCCGTTACCGTCAACCAGACCAAGCCTGTGTGGTCGAACCCTTGGAAGAGGGTCGTTGCCGGGTGGTGTTTGACGAGCCGCAACGGGCGGTCACACCGGGGCAGTCGGTGGTGTTTTATCAAGGGGAGGAATGCTTGGGGGGAGGGGTGATAGAAAGGACGGCTTGGGGCTTGCAATCCTAGGGGATGCAAATGAACTTAGCGTTTTAGATGTAAAAACAAGACCTTAAGTCCACTTACTATACAAATGAGTAGCTTAATGATAATCCAAGCATAAAAGCTCAGGTTGAAGAATTTGTTTGAATGGCTTAAGTTTATGCGATACTTTTATTAAAATACATTGATCAGCTTATTTATCCACTTAAAGTCATATGATTTATAACAATAACCCAGTATGGGTTCAACTTAAAGCTTGTGTTGATCTTTTAAAAATAGATAGCGACGCATTGCCTATGTTATCAAAGGAAATTGAAATCATTAGGGATACATTGTCGATCATATGGAAAACATATTCTCTATCACTTGCTTCAAATGAATCTTATTTGACTATTGATACAAAAAATGTTGGCTATCTCATAATGGAGGCTAATGGTCACACCATAAATATACCATCTCATTTGATTTCATTTTTTCCTACTAACTCGGTTTTGGTCGAATTGTGTGAAATTGCTAACGAGGTCAAGAGAGCAAAAGAATCAACTATTTGTATCAGCGGTAGCTCAACCTATTTTAAAATATTTGAATATATGGCGGATATTGATTATTGTGAATATGTCTCGCATGAAGATCAATCGGTTTTTGATGGTCTAAAAGAGGCAATGGGTGAATTTTTATCTCTTGCTCCAAAGATGATTGCCTACAAAATAAAGCTTTCTGATAGACTTAATAAATATGAGTGGATTAGAGGTTGGAATATGTCTAGCAATATCATGGAAGAAATACTTGATAGAAAACCAAAAGATTTAAACATCATAAGTTGTGATTTTTTGTCACCTACAAGTTGCGTTGGAACTGTTGAGATAACTAATCGAATTCTCATAATTGACCCAAGCAATCCAGATAGCTTTGCTGGATTACAAAGTTTTCCACATCAGGAAGCACCCTTAGACTGTGATGGTTGGGTGCCAAGAACGCTAACATCACCAATTATGACTGGTCTTTACATTAAATGGTTAATTAATAGTATTGAAGATCTTTGTAATAAAAAAGATTCATATTTGCATAAAATTAAAGCAATTAAGAGAGCACTTTCACTAAGTAGAATTATGTTTTACGAAAATATGACCAATAGTATACTTGAATTAATTGATGAAGATATAGCACTAGAGCTTGCTGCCATATCTGTGCGACTTGAACTAAGTCGATGGCTTATTAATAATGAAGATAAAATACTTAATAATGTTGGTCATTCAATACAAAAATCTGTAAATAACCGAAGGAATATTAATAATGTAAATTTATCGCCTGAAAAATTAACCAATGATGAAAACAAAGAACTCGAAAGATTTTCAGATAAAAGCGATAAAATTCTTAACGATTTGCTTGATTTCTCAAAGCAACTTTTCTCATTACAATAAAGGGGTCTTTTGTGACATCTATGAAATATGAAAGAAATAAAAAAAATATTACTGATTTTTTTAGATTAATTCCTCCAGATAATGCTCAAAAAAAGTTAATAGATAGAGGCTTATCTTTGATGAGTCAGGAAATGATGCAATCGCTCTCTGATGAACTATATGATTTTCCACAAAAGCTTATGGATGCGGAAGTTGCTGCGCAAAAAATAATAAATTTCACACAATCTAACACTTCGAAAACAAAATATTCCAAGAATGACGTAATAAAGAGTGTAAAGGCGTGGATATCGAGTAATAGTAGAAATGTAACTCGGAAGTGGCAACGTGATTTACTAACGAATCCGATATATGTAATTAAAAAGATAGGTAAAAACGTTGCCGATCCAATTCATCTTGTGTCAGTTATTAATCAAAAAGAAGATGTTACTTTTAATAAAAATAAACAAAAATTATTACAACGTAGAATATCTGAATTTCATGCTAATCGGGCTATTGGCACTGTTGAAATCATGTATTCTCTAAATGGAGATAAAAAGAATGAAATCCATGAATATTATTGTCCAAAGCAGCATTATTATAAAATCATACAAGGAACCATAAATAAACGCATCTCTATTAAATTGTATAAAAGATATGAAAGCAGTGAGTTTTTGGCAAAAATTGATCACACCCAGACAAACCGTTATTTTAACAAAAAGGATCATGAGGTGATTGGAATTATTAAGCCAAAATAGATTAACCCGTGATTACTTTGAATATAAATATATCAACTTTTATAACTATAATAGGTCACAGAATGATTTAAGTCATTAAGTAGCAATTGTTCTGGCAAATTACAAGAAAATTTGATAGCTTTAAGCTGTTCTGACAAAAATATCTAATAAACTGATCTATGACCCTAACCAACCTCTCCCCCGTCGATGGCCGTTATGC
>CAIWDB010000558.1 GCA_903911305.1 uncultured Methylococcaceae bacterium
AGCACTAGCCAATCGGCTATTGCATCCTTTCTCGGCTAGGCCCAAAATAAACGCCAAGGAGGAATTTTGGGCGCTGAAAGACATCAACTTTGAAATCCAGCAAGGCGACCGGGTGGGGATTATAGGTCGCAACGGGGCGGGCAAGTCCACGTTGTTGAAAATTCTTAGCCGGATCACCAAGCCCACCACCGGTAAAGTCCATATCAAAGGCCGAGTGGCAAGCCTGTTGGAAGTCGGCACCGGGTTTCACCCAGAATTGACAGGGCGGGAGAATATATTTCTCAATGGTGCTATATTGGGAATGCGTAAAGCCGAGATCAAGCGCAAGTTTGATGAAATCGTCGCGTTTGCCGAAGTGGAAAAGTTTTTGGACACCCCGGTCAAGCATTATTCATCGGGCATGTATGTACGCTTGGCGTTTGCGGTGGCGGCGCATTTGGAACCAGAGATTTTGGTGGTGGATGAAGTTTTGGCGGTGGGGGATGCGCAGTTTCAGCGTAAATGTTTGGGGAAAATGGAAGTAGTTAGCAGAGAAGGAAGAACGATATTATTTGTAAGTCATAATATGCAAGCAATTAGGCAATTATGCAGCCATGCTTTTATAATAAATGAAGGTAAAATAGTCTATAGCGGAAATAGTTCTAAAGCTATAAGCCAATATTTTGGCACTAAAATAAAATTAGAATTAACAAATACTTCATCACACAAATATAAAAAAGCATATTTAAAGTATGTAGAATTTTTAGATGAAACAGGCCATTCAAAGCAGATTTTTATTCAGTCAGAAAATATGAAAGTACGCTTAATATTTGTTATTCAGGAAGAAATTAAGGAATTTTCAATGGCAATGGCTATTTTGCATGGCGATGGACTGGCGGTGTTTTCAGAAGCACTGTGTGATCAAGTAAAACCTTTTTTAATTGAAAAGGGTGAATACTCTATATCATTTATTCTGAATTTAGTTTTTCTCAAACTAGAACCTTATTTTTTAGCGATACATCTTACAGATATGGTAACTGGTGAATCTTTAGACTATAACAATTCAATACCCCTACCTGAAATTAATAATCCTATGGCTGATGCTTATATAGAATCTAAACGCTGGGGTATTGTAAGAATACCTGTCATATGGTCAAAAATACAAAGATACTAATTTATGAAAGAAGTAATAGAAAAAATATTCAATCATATAGGTTTTTTCAGGAATTATACTAGACAAGATGAGATGTACCCTAATGTTCCGTTTGATTCTAATATAAAAAAAGCTTTAGCCCTCGACATAGATAATGTTAACTACCCAATAAATATTCAATTCCTAGAACATCTTAAATTTGATGGGTTTACCGATTTACCTAATTCAAAAGATATTTTTTCTTTGAATGGAGAAATGCTCCCATGCTGGTTAGATAGCGACATAGACTTAGAAGATGATTGGTTGACTGCAAATACATGTTATCCGCTTTACTTCCATATATTGAAAACAATTGCAATTGATAAACGAAATTTAAAAATATTAGAGATTGGAGTCCGTACAGGATATTTTGGAGTTGTTTGTGTTAAAGCAATTGAGTGTGGATTGTTATATGTTGGCATTGATCCGAATATTTACATCGCAAAAGGTTTGGATTTTGCTTCACAGTCGTTTCATGCATTAAAAAATGAAAGATATAATTTTGATTATTTTTTGATTAACGGTTATTCAAATGATCCATACGTTCAAAGTAGTTTAAAATATAGTGGAGAATTTGATATTATACATATAGATGGTGATCATTCATTAAAGGGAAAATTGAATGACCTATATATAGCAAGCAAAATAATTAAGAAAGATGGGTTAATATTAGTTGATGACTATGATTACATTGCCTGTGTAGTTCAGAGTGCGATCAAACGAGCACTTGAATTAAAATGGTTTACAAAGCTAGGTTATATTCCAACAAAAAGAGGACTTGGTATATTGCAATTATGAATGAAATTAAAAAAATATTTTTCGGCTTCAATCTGATTTCTCTTAGACATTTACTTCATGGAAAGCCTTTACAGTTTTTAGCTGCGACAAAATCTGCTTACATAGCAGCACACGCAGGAACATCCTTCGAACTAACTCTGATCCCAGAATTGAGCCTTTATGAAATATTGGCTCATCGTGAGCCTATTATTAGGCTATGCATGATGCAGTATGAAGATGGTTCACTACCAAATGAACAAGCAATGGTTTTACTTTCAATTTTGGTGGCAGAATCGCCAGATGTAGTGCTGGAAATTGGAACATATATGGGACACACAACACGGCAAATGGCAGAAAATTTGCCTAACGCCATCATACACACGGTAGATTTGCCAGAGAGTTTTTCTATGGAAAATGATGATAAATCACCATTACCAATGGATGATTTTCATTTAATCAAATCTCGTGTGGTTGGCAGAAAGTTTAGAGGTCTTACTTGTGCAAACCGTATTATACAGCATTTTGTTGATACTGCGAGTTGGAATTTTTGTTTATCTGGGTCTCCAACTTTTTTTTTTATAGATGGGTCACATACCTATGAATACTGCAAGAATGATTCTGAGAAATGTTTTTCACTTTGTGATGGGCATGGGATTTTTCTTTGGCATGACTGTGATACAGGTCACCCTGGTGTAGTTAAACTCATTCGTGAGTGGAGAGGTCAAGGAAGGAATATATATAGAATATCTGGTACACCTTTTGCTTATTGGAAAAACATTTAGATAATTACAGCGTTTTTAATGTGAAAGAGTTACTTGTTTCTATGGAATTTCCTCAAAAAACCCAGATCGGGGGAAACCACATGGCTATGCCTTCCTTGGCTCTTGGCTTGCGTAGCGTCATTTTTGGTCTATCATTGA
>CAIWDB010000559.1 GCA_903911305.1 uncultured Methylococcaceae bacterium
AGCACCGCCAACGGCAAAAGCATCAATCCGAAATAATGGGTTTCCGAAATAGGGGGGATCAACAGGTTCCACATCACAAACGCAGACATAATAAAGATTGCGTTCTTTGCATTGGCTTTCATTGCCAGCCAAGCCATACTGACAAGCATCCCCAAGGCGATAATTGCCAGAATGGGTTTGGTCATGGGTGAAGGGGTATGCAGACTCAGCAATAATGCTTCAAGGGATTGATTGCGCGGCTTTTGGCTGTCCAATAATTGAGCATATAGTAAATTGCCCTCCCGCGAATCATTGGCGGAAAGGGCGGGTCCAGCAACAATGTGAAACCACTGGTTCCAGTAATCTAGGGTTTGTTGCCAGCCATACACCAGCGAAGGGAGTATCAAGCCGCCTAGCAGCAAAAAGACAAAGAATGCCACGATGAAACGCCATTGCCGCTGCCATATAAAATAGGCCAATAGCGCTATTGGAAAAGCTTTAATCAACGCCGCTGCCGCCAAACTGACACCTCCTAAGACAGGACGTCCGCGCCAATGCAGATAGATGGCCGCAATCATCAGCCAGACCATATAACCCGAAGCTTGGCAACGCATCACACCCGAAACCAACCAAGGGGATGCCAACAGGAGAGGCACTTCATACAAAGTCCATTGGTCAATTGCTTTCGCCCCGGCTGATACAGTTTCTCGCGCTAGTTTAACCGACATCATCGTCGCTTGGGCTAAGCATAGGACTGAAATTAGATACCAAAGACCACTCCCCCATGCCAGCGAAAGTTTCGCAAAAGGGATCATTAAAATGGCAAAGGGCGGTGGATAGACATAAAGCCAACCACGAATATTATGCGCCTCGTAGATATTGGTATGATCCAAGACCGCTTGACCCGCTGCGCGATAGACGGTGAAATCGGTTCGCTCAATGTCATTCCACGCCACACTGTATATTGTCCGATACCCTAAGCCGAGCAGAAAAACCAGCATTAAGGCGAGAAAACCCCAACGACCCCAGTCAATGGATGGCTTGGATAATGGATTTGCCTCCAAACCGTTTAGCATGTCGGCCTTACTTGGCATTGAGTGTTCCTGAATGGAATTCATATTGACGAGTTTATATTTTAGTTGGACGATTTGTGCCAGAATACATTCAGAGCAATTAAATAATGTGATTTTAACCTATACTCGCACCGGCTGTATATTCACTTATCAAGTTTGCTTCATTCCATAGGGTTCATGGTTCAGGCTAAGCGCCAACCCTAGGAATGATACGCTCCAAAAATTTATTGTCGGTACTTTGCCTTGCATCAGATGAAGTCAACAACTGACGGCCTTCGGACAAATGCGCCGTCAACTCGGAAGCATAGTCTTCCAACACCTTGTCCGCGAGATAATTAAGCCGGGCCAGTCCTGAGTTTACCCCGTTTCGCAAGCCTTTTAAGGCGGTGCGTTCATGGGAAGGCTTGATCTGTTGATTCAGGAAAAACGGCAATAACCATGCTATGGCGACTATCAATCCACTATGAACGGCAAAATCAGCCCCTAAAAAACCAGTATGGGTGAGAGCGCTTTCATAGTAGCCTGAATACGCCTGCCATGACACCCAACCCATCGCAGCGACCGGCAAAATGACCGAGCATAGCGCGGTAAATTTAAGTAGAATCCGTTGCGCCATATTGCCGGGATTTGCCAAAGCAAGGCGCAAACCCTTTTGCGCTTCGTCCGTCATCAGTTTGGGCGCAGACTCTAAAAGGGTTGATAGTTTAAATTTCAAGGGTGTGACAGGCAGCTCTTGCCCTGCTGCCTCCACCATCAATCGGTCTAGCGCGTCTTGCAATTGCATTTGCGCCCAATCGTCCCACAATATGGAAGGCGAGGGTGCCTGGGTATTTACTAGTGCTTTCTCCTTCCGTTCCAATTGGATGGACCGGCGCAACGGGTTGGCGTCATGACGCACAAATGCCCTCGCCACTTCGCCCATCGGCCATTTCAAGCCTTGCAACAATTCGTCAGTGCTGACGTTCCAAATGTCCCTCCATTCGTCCCGCAAGCGCTTCAGTGACAGATCGTTTCCGATACGGTCTAAGCATGTGGTAACCGCTGTCTGCAATTCTTCCTTGCGTGCTTCCAACGCTCGCTGTTCCAATTGTTCGATCAGATGGCTGTCAGCCAAGGTTTGAATGGCGGTTTCCAATTCGGCAAATTCGTCCGGTTTGCGCTTGCTCGATTCTTCCCGGCTATCGGTGCGAAACACCATGGGGCTGGAAAAGCCACCTTGGCGCAACAGTTTGATGAAATCCGCCACCTGTGCCTCTTGCCCCAAGTCCCACTGATTCATCACGAACAACCAAGCATGTTCCCGCACATGTTCCCGCAATAAGCGCCAGCCCTTATCGTCACGGTAACGTTCCGGGCTGACCACATAAATCAATACGTCAATGTGTGGTAGCCAATCGACAACCAAATCCCGATTGCTGGATTCGGTGCTGTCGATGTCCGGCATGTCTATCCATAAGACCTGCTTGCGCTTCTCGTCGGCATGACGGGCAACACGCACACGATCCACGGGAAACCCTTCGGGCAATTGTCGGATATGCAAGGATTCGTGCAGGAATATCGACACTTCACGCGACGTGGGCCGCTCCACACCAACGATAGCCACGGATTGGCCTGCCAAGCGGTTCAGCAGAGTGCTTTTACCCACGCCAGTGCCGCCAAAGAAAGCCGCCACCAAAGGCCGATGAGCGCCGGGTTCAAATAATCCTGCAGGGCTACGGTTTTCCAGTGTTTCCAAATGGGCGATGTCGGCATCCGTCAGCCAGCCGCCATTCCGTGCGGTCAAAGCCCAGCGTTTGGCGGATTGTAGTGTTTGGTCGAATTCGTTGCTCATGGTGAGTTGAGGGTGAACATTAATAATGTGCGGAAAGCTGGAAGCGGTTGTCTGGATTCATGGTCAGACCTACAATGTGTAACAATGCTAACATAGACACACATCAGGACAAACCCATGAGAACCAACATTGTGATTGACGATGAGTTGATTGATGAAGCCTTTAAAGCAACCGGGCTGAAAACTAAAAAAGAACTTGTCGAACTTGGCTTGAAAACCTTAATCAGACTCAAGCAACAAGAAGGCATTAAGGCGCTAAAAGGGAAACTAAAATGGGATGGTGACCTTGAGGAGATGCGATTATCCTAATGATTATTGTAGACTCTAGCGTCTGGATTGATTATTTTAACGGTCAGATAACCCCAGAAACCAATACCCTAGATTCCTTGCTGGGTGTTAAATATTTAGGTATTGGCGACCTTATTTTGACCGAAGTGCTACAAGGTTTTCGCTCGGATAAGGATTACGACATAGCAAGGGACAAACTGACTTCGCTGGCTGTATTTGAAATGTTGGGTAAGGAGCAAGCGATAAAATCCGCTTATAATTTTAGACAGTTGCGAAAGCGCGGTATATCCATCCGTAAAACCGCTGATGTCATTATTGCCACGTTTTGTATTGAAAAAGGGCATAGCCTATTATTTTCCGATAAAGATTTTTTGCCGTTCGTAAAGCATTTGGGGCTGGAAGCAGTTTTAACTTATCAATAATCCATACTAGAAACTTAAATTTTTTAATTTCCAAGCAATAGGGGAATGCCTTGATCAAGCAACAACCAAGTCTCACTGCTTATCTACGCAAAAAGCGCAAATGACAATATGCCTCCCCATATTCTTAAAAAACTAGCCGAGGAATTTGGTCATGCCACTGAGTGAAAAAGAGCTTTTACAAAGGGATTCAAAACGGAACATCGCAGAATAGCTTTTGCAGTCCGTTAAAGAGTTTGCCGCAGGGCAAGGAAACCCCGTACCTGTTTCACCCGTAGTGGTTGCGCGAATGAAAACTGGCTTGTCCCAACCGAAATTTGCAGAGCTTTTGGGTGTTAGCACACGCACCCTTCACGAATGGGAGCAAGAAAGACGCAAACCTTCCCGTGCGGCGAAGACGCTAATTAAAATAGCGATATTGCATCCAGAAGTTTTACGGCAGATCAATGCCTAAAATCAAAGGTGGCAGACCCGGTTGATCGTTAGCGGAATGAATGAAAAGGAGCAAAACCAAAAATCCCAACATAGTCGCACTGCCTACCCGCCTAATATATTAATTATATTAATCGGTGGAATGCGCTAAAACACTATTACACCCCTCGTGGGCTAAGCTATTCCTAATTGAGGCGAAAAAGATACAGTAATCATAACTTTTTTTCGTTGATTTGCGATTCGCTCCCACCATTCTTAATCAATTGATTAATCTCCTTGAGATAATTGATTTCTTGTTTTATCAATTCAATTTCTTTATCTTTGAAAGCGCAGATAAGCCTTTGTTTGTCCAGTTCGGATTTCAATTCAATATATTCTTGTGGGCCGGGATTGATAATGCAGTGATTTTGATTGTGTTGAGTGCCAGTATTATAAGTAGCCACAAGGCTTAGAAGATTTTTACCTTCTTCCAATAGTTCAGGTAGTTCCACATCAAACAAGTCGGCAATTTGTTGCAAGCGGGTGAGTTTGACATCAGACAAACCGCGTTCAATGTCGCCATAGCCGTTCACGGACATGTCCAGCTTTTCAGCCATTTCCTCTTGCGTCAAGCCCTTAGCACGTCTAATGAACCGAATGTTTTCATGTACCGACATTTCACACACTCCCACTCCACAAAAATATTTTAAAACTTGGTGGTTTTAACAAATCTAATGGATTGTAATCTAGCCTAAAGCTTTAGGCAAGAAAAAGCTGTGAGTTTCATTAACTCTCTTGTTGCCTAAGTTATTGTGCAGGGATGAATAGCCTGAATATATTGGTGACAAAGTTTTTCATTCGGCATATCACAAAATTATTGGTTGGGGCAATAAAATGAAAAGCAAACAAGCATTATTGACGATTCTAATAGGATTACTGGTTATGATTGACACAGCAAATGCATCTTTACCTGATGTCATTCTCAATTATATCTCCAGAATACTGAACCGGGAATATACCATTAGCAAAACTTTTACAATAAATTCCTCGTCAACTGATCAACAGTTAAATGATGCATTATTGGCTGTCAATAATGATTTTTCAGTGGTGTCGCCTAATGCGGGTTCCATGGATTTATCCATATCGCAATCACCACTAACAGGCATTGTAAAGGTTGAATGGGCAAGAAGAACTGGAGTTTATGTATATACCTATCCTGTACAAAGTTGTTATTTGACGTGGGATATGTGGTCTGGATCGAACTATTACTGTGAAACAACTCAACAGTCTTGCAAGGTTTCAGCAGAGGCCGATTACAGCATATATCGAAACGCCAACGGAAAGAGAGAGTATATAGGATATTTGCAGAATGGTTCTCTATCATTTTCTGGATGGATAATGAATTACATTAAAGGAAATAAACGAGTTGCATTTTACGATGATGTAAATGATCTTGCGGGAATGAGCAATCCCAATGTCACTTATGAAGTGGTGGCTAATCTGAAAAAATATACTGATTGGTGTACAACTATTTTTAACAATGATTATTCACGCAATGCCATTGAATTGCAACCATCACCCGCTGCATGGTTACCATCTGTATTGCATACTATATTGCGATAAATTATCAAATCGCAATAGCTTTAATAATATTATTTTTTCTTAACACACAAAAAGGTGATTATGATGATAGAATTTAAGCGTGCGTTTAAGGCTTTGGCATTTGTAATTTTCATATTTACATCAGAAAATATACTAGCTGGAAATAGCATGGGGCTTGTAACCGATGTATTGGCTGGGGCGGATTCCCCATTTTTCTTTTCTGCTGGCTCACATCAATCAAAACCCTCTTGTTCCACTCAAGGGGATCATTGGGCAATTGACACTGCCACGCCTGGAGGAAAGGCTATGCAAGCGACTATTTTAACTGCTTATGCACTAAAGAAAAAAATTTCCATTTCTGGAAAGGGTGTTTGCGATATATGGGGCGATAGAGAAAGTGTCGGATATTTGGTTATCGTGGAATAAAACGCTGCGAGGTTTGTTCAGGCACAATAGTCACGTAGGGTGTGATATTACACACCCTACAAGACTGTTTACGCCGCCTTAGCCTGTTCGGGAAGCAAGGTCAGGCTTAATTCCACCGCATCCCAAGGCACAGACACCAAACCCGTTTCGTCTTCTGAGACAAGATCGTGAGACAAAAGAACCGCTAAATCTTGTTTTAGCTCGCCATATTGTTTATTGATCTATCAACCTTCCTTCAAGCTCCACATAGGCATCGAAATGTCCATCAACACTCAAGAGTATTCCATTCCCTAGTAATGTAGTGGCAATGATGATGCGATCAAATGGATCGCGATGGACTTGGCTAAGTTCGGTCGCTCTAATAGCGATTTCCGGGGTTAGCGGCAACAATTCCACACTGGAACCCGCAAGAGCGAGAGGGAACCATTCATGAGGTGGCATGGATAATTGAAGACGGCCTCGATAGTGCGCCAGAGCAAGCTCATAACAGGAGACAGCGGATACGCCTACTCGCTGTGCCCTATCGATTTCACTCAGCATTTTGGTTGACAATCGTTGATGTTCTAGGTTTATCCACCAAAACCAGACATGACTATCCAGTACGACTATTTCAGACATTCCCAATCCACTTCATCCACAATGGGGTTGACTATATCTCCCAAGGTTTTGCTTTTTCCAGCAATATCGGGATGGGGACGGCGGCGGTTGAGTGTAAACTGCGGAATTTCTTCGTCCACAGTTAAGGCTATCACTTCAACTCTATGATTTACAAAAGACTCCGGCAATTCGATGATGAGTTGGCGGCTTTTTACCTCAATAAACTGTCGCTGTACCTGCATATTGAATTTAACCCTCGTTATGTGATTTGATCTGATCGCTACGAAGCAAATTCCAAATTGGCTTTGATGTCATCGTCTAGTGCTTTCATTTTTCCCCGTACAACATCCCCTCAACACCCTCCACCATCTGTATCGGAATATTAAACCGCACATCCTGATTCATCCTGTCTGGCAGCTTTTTCAATACCGGGCCTAATACTTCCTTAAATAGTTTTTGGGTGTCACGGAATTGACGTTCC
>CAIWDB010000560.1 GCA_903911305.1 uncultured Methylococcaceae bacterium
GCGGGCCACGCCCGCGATAAATAGCCTATTTTTGAAGACTTGGCCCAAACAATCGCGGGCATGGCCCGCTCCTACGGATCAAATAAAGTAATCAATTGATATTGAAAACGCTGTAAGTGACAAATGGATATAAAATACGCTGTATGAACCACGAACATTAATACGCTGAGAGTTAGCATTTGTACCACGTTCAACCCGGATTGCGCCGCAAAGCGGCTTCATCCGGACTACGTCACTAGACAATTCGTGCCGCTTTGGATATTGTACATCTTAATGTACATCCATCAATAATCTAAGAATTTACGATGAAACAAGCATCATTCTCCGAATTGCGCAATAACGCCCGACATTTCTTTGATTTGGTGGAAGCAGGCGAACCCGTCCGTATTCTACGCAACGGCAAGCCCATTGCCGACATCGTACCCGTACCCACTAACATTCCCTCGTGGAAATGCCGTCAAGCTCAACCTTTGGTGTTGGATGGTGTTTCAATCAGCCGTTTAATCCTAGATGAACGCGACACGGGCGCATGATGCGGATATTTTTCGATTCCTCCGCATTTGCCAAGCGTTACGTCCAAGAGGAAGGTTCCGCAGAGGCCATGCTTTGGTGTGATAAGGCCACGGAACTTGCCCTCGCTGTCATTGCGTTGCCTGAAATCATTTCGGCCTTTTGCCGGTTGAAGCGGGAAAACCGAATCACCGACGAACAATATCGACAGTTAAAGTTGACTTTGTTTCAGGATGTGGAAGACATCGCTCTTTGCGACCTCACGCCAGAAGTGCTTCATTATTCAGTTCAAGGTCTTGAAAACCACATACTCCGAGGCATGGATTCCATTCATGTCGGCTGTGCATTGGCTTGGCAAGCCGAACTTTTTATTTCGTCAGATCGGAGGCAATGCACTGCGGCGGAAGCTTTAGGGTTAAGGGTTGTTTCGCTGTAAACTTTGTGCGAAATGGTTGGTCGGTTAAAGCTCATTAATCCTTATTGATAGGGCCATAAGGCGAAATAGCGGCACTCAGCGTATTGCGCGGTTGGGATGGGAACTCATCATTCGGCGGAATACGCTAAATTGCTATTCCGCACTACACGGGTAATATAATTTGTAGTCAGCCCGTATGCAGCGAAGCGGAATACGGGTTTACGAGTCACGACTTACCCCAATGCTTGCTGCCAATAACCCACTGACAACAACACGCTGAGGGTTAAGGTTTGTACCACGTTCAACCCGGATTGCGCCGCAGAGCGGCTTCATCTGAGCTGGCCTTTTTTATAATGCGATTAGGTACATTCGTAAAAGGCGCAATATGGCTTAAACCTATTGCGCCCTTCTACGCGGCCTGGAAATAATAGCTGTAGCTTCGCGACCTTTTTCTGACTTACTTTAATTAAAGTCTCAATGATTGTTTCCCATATTACGAAACTTGGTAAGAAGATCGTTTATAGTTATTGATTGAGGACTATTTTTTGAACGCTCCCAGTCTGAAATTGTTTCCCTCGCCATTTGCTTATCTTCTTCACTGCCTTCTTTGGCAATTTTTCTTACCCATGGCAACATTTTAGTTTCGAATGCTCTTGGATCGTTTTCTTCACCACGCATTGAGCAAGCGGCCGCCCCAGTGTATGCTACAACATACCCCATATTCGCAGCTTTGTTCATCCAATAGCATTCCTTTTCTTCATCTTTTGGGAGTGCTGGTGTCAAACCCATATAGAAAACTGCTAGATTGTATGCTGATTCGGCATGACCATTTCTCGCCAGTTTTTCAAGTATATCAACACCTCTATTCATAAGTTTTTGATCTTTTGCATCAAATCCAGATTTCATAGTTTCTAAGCCTTTCTGAAACTGTGA
>CAIWDB010000561.1 GCA_903911305.1 uncultured Methylococcaceae bacterium
GATCCGTAGGAGCGGGCCATGCCCGCGATTGTTTGGGCCAAGTCTTCAAAAATAGGCTATTTATCGCGGGCGTGGCCCGCTCCTACATGTTGCATATATTCATTATTAAGTAACTATTTGGTATTGAAAACGCTGTAACTGAAACGAGTGAAGCGTTCCCACGTCCCATATCTGTGAGTCATGTATTTCACTTGCAACCCCTTTTGCTCTTGAACGTTCAGCCAAAACCCCAGAAGGCTCGACACCCACGACACTACCGCACTCGGCAAGTAGGTCTAGATTGCCCCCAGAACCACATCCAATATCCATAATATTTTGGAGCTTACCTGACCGTGAGGCTATAGTTTGAAGATGTTTTCTGATAATGTGTTTTCTCCCTTGAATCCACCAAAGGGAGTTTTCAAGTTGGTTGGCATTATCCGCATTTAAGGCTTCAAAAGCATGATGCGTATGGATTTTCCCATTAGTCATAAATATGATCCACAACATAGGGCTTTCGATGCTTTACTTGGTCGAGTGTGCGCCAAAGATACTCTCCAATTAAACCCAAGGTTAGCAATTGTAAACCACCTAGCACAAGAATGACGATCATTAAAGGTGTCCAACCTTGAACCAGACTTCCATTAACAATCCAGTTTATCAACACAACAACCGCGTAGAAAAAACCAAGCAGCGCAAATAATAAGCCGGTAAAAGAAACTATGCGGATAGGGAAGTAGGAATAGCCGAGGATACCATCCAGTAGATAAGTCAGTTTCTTGCCAAAAGTCCAGCGTGATTGACCTATCTTGCGTTCTCTACGGGTATATCCAATAAACTTTGTATCATACCCTAGCCATAATATCTGGCCTTGTAGAAATGGGTTTGCCTCATCATTGGACAGCATTTCGTCTAGCGCCCAACGACCGAGTAGGAAGTAGTCAAAACCACCGTCAGGCATGGAATGGAAGCTTAACTTTCTCATCAATCCATAAAAGATGTCAGAGGTGAGTTTTCGGAACACGGACTCCTCCCTGCCCTCTCGAGTGCAAATCACAATTTGATTACCTTCGGTAAAGTGACTGTGTAGCATGTTATTCATCAATTCCGGCGGATCTTGACCGTCTGCCGAGATGACGATGACGCACCGCCCACGTGCATGAGCAAATCCTGCCCGCACTGCACTGACTTGCCCAAAGTTGCGGGTGAGCTTAATAATTCTGACAAGGTGAGGGAAATTAGATTTGATGGCCAATAACTCGGAGAGGGATTGGTCTTTTGATCCGTCGTCAATAAAGATAACCTCGCCTTGGAGACCGTCGTTGCGACTCAAGACTTGGGTGTTTAAGGCATCCATGGTCGCAAATAGTGATCCTTCGTTGAAATATACAGGGATTACGATTGAGAAATCGGGTATTCGCAAGTTGGCATGGCCATTCAGTTTAGCGCTATCATTCATCAGTAGTAACATCAAATATTGATTGGAAGATATTACGGTAATTGGCGGTGCTGATGGAGCGGATGCGGATCGTCATTGGCAACCGACCATTCAAGAAAGCACTGTTCAGCTTCTAAGAGCTTTTCCGAACGCGGCTTCAAGCGCTTTGCAGGTATACCCGCATATAGACTAAATCGGTCACAATCGCGGGTAACTAATGATAAAGCGCCGACTGCCACTCCTTCCTGCAAAGTAATGCCAGGTAAAATAATGGAGCCACTGCCGACGAGGGCGTGTTTCCCAATATAGACTGGGGCATGCCGTACATTAGTGAATTGTGATGGCACAGTTGGGTTAGTAAGTGCATTACCTGAGTAATCGTCATTACTTGAATACACCATGACACGGGATGAAATACATGAGAAATCATCCATTTCTATCAACTCCTTGCCGATAAGCCCACAAAAAACCGCAATATGTACATTTCGTCCAATGCGTATGCCCCCCGTTCCCGCAGATAATACACAAAAATCATCTATCCTTGAATAATCCCCTATAGAAATTTTTGCGGCGTTATAAATTGATGTCTTGCGCGACAGCTTTACACCTTTTCCAATCTCGGCGAACCCTAAGCCTTGAAGCTCTTTTTCATCATAAAATGCCATTCTACAATACTCCAATCGTGCTGTTTATATTCTTTCTAAGAACTGGGCTTCAGCAATAGTTCGATATTAAACTTATGATGCGATCAACCTCTTCCGATGATAGATCGGGATAAATTGGAAGGCATAAAACCTTGGTCGCAATTTCATGGGCTACGGGCAAATTGCTTTTTGCGGCAGAAGGCAGACTGCTATACATTGGAAACTCACTGATCAAAGGGAAAAAATAACGTCTGGTATAAATATTATTTTCTTTGAGAAAATCATATAATTTGTCACGGGTCGTATAATAATCAGATTCTACCAGTATCGGAAAATACGAGTAGTTATGCTTTGATGATTTCGGATGTGTAGGTATTGTAATACCGTTGACAGAATTCAAGCTGTTGCGGTATTGAGTGTCAATTTCTTTTCTTCGTGATATGGCAAAATCTATGTATTTTAGTTGTAGTAGGCCAAATGCAGCTTGTATTTCGCTCATTTTGCCGTTAATGCCAGGGGCGACGACGGTAAGTTCATCGGCGAAGCCAAAGTTTTTAAGGTAGTCGATTCGTTGTTTCGTTTTGGCATCATGGCATATTATAGCACCACCTTCAAATGTATTAAAAACCTTTGTGGCATGAAAGCTAATGACAGAAAGATCGCCGCTTTTCAATATACTTTGATTATTTTGATTCACTCCAAATGCATGGGCCGCATCATAAATGACGCGAAGCCCATAAGTATCTGAAATTCTCTGTATAGCTGTTATGTCACACGGGTATCCGTAGACATGCACGGGTAAAATGGCTGTGGTTTGGGGGGTGATGGCGCTTTCTATTTTGGTGGCATCAAGATTGAAAGTCAGCGGGTCAATATCAACAAATACAGGTTTTATACCATTCCAAAGCAGTGAATGAGACGTAGCGACAAAAGTATACGGTGTGGTAATAACCTCTCCGGTAACCCTGGCACATTGCAAGGCGGTTACCAATGCGAGCGTAGAATTGGTAAAAAGTGCTATATGTTCCACTCCAAGATATTCCGCCAAGGCAATTTCGAATTGTTGATGGAAAGGGCCTCCATTGGTTAGCCACTTGCTTTCCCAGATGGCTTCTAGATAAGGCTGCATTTCATTTAGAGGGGGAAGAAAGGGTTGGGTGACGAATATTTTTTTGGATGTCATCGCTAACTAAGAAATATGTGAATATTTGGAGTTGGATTTACAGCGTTTTCAATATCAATTGATTACTTTATTTGATCCGTAGGAGCGGGCCATGCCCGCGATTGTTTGGGCCAAGTCTTCAAAAATAGGCTATTTATCGCGGGCGTGGCCCGC
>CAIWDB010000562.1 GCA_903911305.1 uncultured Methylococcaceae bacterium
CTCAAAGTGGGTTTCGAGAAGATCGGGGATGAATCTTGCCCGGTTGGCTGACATGCGGGGAATCAATTCCAAGGTTTAGTTAATCGCCACAGTGCCGGCACGAATGCGCTGAGTCCCTTTGGCACGCAATAGCACGTCTTCGCCACGGACCATAACCTTACCGTCGCTACGCAAATCCACCGAAGCCTCGCCGCATTTTAGCGTCAAGGATTCACTGGCTTCAATTGTGACATTCGCCTCGGGCTTGGGTTCTTGATAACGTCCAATGCGGCCTAATACCACTCCATTTTCGCCTTTGGAAGGGGGAACCACCAACAAGCGGTCGCCGGGTTCTAGCTTAATACCTGCTGTGGCCGAGCCTTCGAGCCAATCGCAGGGGAATTCATGGCCTTTTGAAGTTATGACAACAATGTAACCTTCCTCGGTTATGCAAAGCAATTTGGCCCGAATAGGAGATGCTATAGGATTCGGAGTCATCAATTCGGTATGATGAAATTCGAAAATGCGAGCAGTAGTAGGTTGATTTCTCATGTGAATAAATCCCCATTAAAGTCAATTCGATATTTACATAACGCCTGTATCTTATGAATGGTTAACATCTAACTATGACAGACTTTCAATAGGGTCAAACCTGAGAGTATCAATCCCCTCTTTCTCGCTCTCGGCTTTCACTCGCTCGGAAACGACAACACTGGACAAATGCTCGGCTAAAATAAAAAAATCTAGCCCTGCTACAGCATTATGATTCAGAACAAATTTATCGAAATTGTTAGCGCCCATCTGTCCAAACGTTTCGTTATAATTTGATTTTGACGGGTCAGCCGCAGCTACTTTACCAATAACATTAATTGCGAAATACTTAGGAAAATCTTCAAAGCCTTCAATATTATCCATTACAACTGGATAATAATCTACATTAGATACCCCACAATTTTCTAAAACCTTGCGGAAGCGTTCAGTTACAAGTGGAATGGGATTGAGTACAAAATCAGCAAACTCACCCGCATCATCATCGTCCTCCAACTTCAAGCGTAATGGTGATGTAGGAGGATTGCTGAAGGCTATCCCATGCAACCAAGGCCATTCCAAATCTTCATTGTTGACAATACTATAACGGTAATAAGAAAAATATTTACCCGTGTGATCCAAAAGAGGTTGTAACGCCAATAGATAGAACATCAATTACTCCTTGATCTTGACAAATTAAGTAGGCAACCATTTATGACTATAACTGATTGAGTACGATCAATCACTTATTTTAAAAGTTTCATATTTACGTAAACTTCCATTGAACTGATTTCTTTTTAGGGGTTTTTGGTGCAGGACTGGCAGTACGTGGACCGCACCAGCTTGAAGTGTAATATAGATTGTCTTGGGTATTTCCAAGCAGTTTGCTATCCCTGCACCATCGTGACAAATTATTCAACCAACTCAACAATCTGGCAGGTGGGGGAGGCTTTGAATTTTGTTGCCTGCTTTTTTTGCATTCCGGACAACCAGGCAAGTTATCGTCTTTTTTCAAGCCATATAGATGCTCAAGCAACTTAGCCATAGCGGTAAGCTTTGCCTCAACCTGCTCACTATATGTCGGATGGCGATCATGGAACTGTCTAGGGCTATTACCGTCTCCCGGATCAAATTTCATTGCTGCTTGGATGTAAAGCCATTTCATATTGTCATCGGTGAAAACTTCACTTGGGTCAGCATCCGCTGGTCTTGGGCCGTCAAGTGGTAAAAAGTCTTTTTTACCCGTATCAATTTGCTTCGCACCCTTTCTGACACTTTCTTCGTCTGGACATTCCTCATCGGCACTTCCCCACTTTCCAATACCCTTGCTATTTACCGCATGCAAGCCAGGAAGCCAAACACCGTTTTCATTACCATTAATATCGTAGCCAAGGTTACAACATATCTTTCCTTTTGAAGAATCAATAAATTTATGTAATGACTCAACAGGTTTCATAGATTCTTTGGCGGGAATCAGATGATGGGCTGAATAGGCCACAGGATAAAGCAATTTCTGATCGTGAATTTGAATTTTAACTAGTCGTTTATTGGGGGGTACTTTATCTGGATCTTTGCTTTTCTCTGGTATTCTATAATTTATATAAGGCTTATCAGTGCGTTTTACAGTACTTGAAGCAGGTTCTCCGTCTGCTAGGTTTTCTCCTAGGGTATCTGCGTTACCCTCAGTAATTTTATTTTTTACATCATTATCGTGCTGATGAGCCTTTTCATGGAAAGGGCATTCAAGCTTTTTCTCATCGACAATACCTATATGTACCAATTCGATCAATTCAGTCAAAGAATTCACCCACAAATATTCTTCTTGTTATGCCATAACATATCCCCCATTCGGCAGACATTCTTCCCTTCCAGCATCACATCGAACGAATACAACAGAAATTCGCATTCCTGCTTGAACGTATTGCTCATTACGCCGCCCACCGTACCCGGTTCGTCGCCGGCA
>CAIWDB010000563.1 GCA_903911305.1 uncultured Methylococcaceae bacterium
CTCAAAGTGGGTTTCGAGAAGATCGGGGATGAATCTTGCCCGGTTGGCTGACATGCGGGGAATCAATTCCAAGGTTTAGTTAATCGCCACAGTGCCGGCACGAATGCGCTGAGTCCCTTTGGCACGCAATAGCACGTCTTCACCACGAACCATTACTTTACCGTCGCTACGCAAATCCACCGAAGCCTCGCCGCATTTTAGGGTCAGCGTTTCACTGGCTTCAATTGTGACATTCGCCTCGGTCTTGGGTTCATGGTAACGTCCAATTCGTCCAAGTACGACACCATTTTCGCCGTCTGAAGGGGGAACCACCAGCAAACGGTCGCCGGGTTCTAATTTAATACCAGACGTGGATGGGCCTTCGAGCCAGTCGCAGAGGAATTCATGACCGTCTGAAGCACGAACGGCAAAGATGCCTTCGTAGGAAATAGCAAGCAATTTGGCCCGCAACGGTTGAAACGATGGCATCACCCCCTTTGATTCGGCTGGTTGAAGCTCGAAAATGCGGGCAGTGGCTGGTTTTGCAGTCATTACAATCTCCTTTATCCTACCCATTCTTCGGGTGGAATAAACGTTAGGGTGTCAATACCGGCGGCTTCGATGGCATTTTTCACTGATTCGTGTACCACAATGGCATTAACTGATTCGGCTAGACGGAACATTAGTGCGCCGCGTGTTTTTGATTCATTTATCTTTACCGAATCAAAATCGACGGATATTAAAGAACCGTCAGGGGCAGTAAATTTTGATCCTGCAAGATCGACAGCAGAAACACATCCAATTAGGTTGAACGCAAATAAATCGGTACTGGTTTCACCCGTCTCTACATTTTGAATTTCAGCCTGGTAATAATCAATATTCGATACACCTGCGCCTTCAAGACACTTGGCTAGACGTTTTGTCATTAATGGTATCGGAACATCGGTCAATTCAGGAGTTACACCATTCTCACCTAGTTCTATGGTTATAATCAAAGGTTGTTGCGGTGGTAGATCAAATCGTCGGCCCGTCATCCAACTTAGTTCATCATCTTCATAACTGTACTGGGCATGGTCTGCCTCCTCTGGACTAAAACATTCAAGCATAAAATACATAAGTTATCCTCACAGTTTTTTATCGCCTATGAGCTTACCCCAACGAGAGGTATAAACCATAGAATGGCCACGACATCCGTCCACATAACCCCTAAGCCTTTTTGAGACACCGTTTAGCCTCTGATTGAGACTGTAAGGCGGAGGTACACCATACTCAGCAATTTTTTCTTGCCGCTTCTTGCATTTGGGACAAGAAAGATTTTCTATGCTGGATTTGCGCTTTTCAACCAAGCTTTCAGCAATCTTGTTAAGCGCCTTAAGAACAAATTTGCTGTAATCGACATGAGCATCATGAAACTGCGCACTGAATAGTTTTGTTGCTCGATCAACATAAAGCCACTTTCTATTGTTGGGATCGACTTCATGTCTAACACCGTCTAATTTGGAACTCGCAGAACTGCGCCGAGCCGCACGTTTGCGAACACTCGCAAGTTCATTATCACCGTCAAAAGCACTTGGTGCGCCTACCCAATCCCCCGTGCCATTGCCGCCTACAGCGTAGTTACCTGGTAGCCAAACTCCATTTTCGATTCCATTCACATCATATCCGATATCACTCCACAAATTATTGGGCTTTTTTCCCCCTTTTTTCATAAACTTCAATAGTTTTCCTGCTTTTTTTAACGATGCTTGTGCAGGGATTAGATGATGGGCTGCACAACTGACCGGATACAACCATTCACCAATGTCAATAGGTGTCTCTCCAACGTCTAGGTCCGAATTGGGTTCTTTCGTCCGTGGCTTGCGCATCGGTGCATACAATATCGTGCTTGTTCCGGCTGTCATATTGTCGCCTAATGTACCTCCATTGCCGACCAATTGATTTTTCACTTCCTCTGGTTCTGATGTATCATGATCAAATGGGCATGTCACGTCATTACCTATGACAAATCCTATGGCTACACCCTCAGCAAGTTCTGTCATATCATCACCCGCAAATATTCTTTTTGTTATGCCATAACATATCCCCCATTCGGCAGACATTCTTCCCTTCCAGCATCACATCGAACGAATACAACAGAAATTCGCATTCCTGCTTGAACGTATTGCTCATTACGCCGCCCACCGTACCCGGTTCGTCGCCGGCA
>CAIWDB010000564.1 GCA_903911305.1 uncultured Methylococcaceae bacterium
CAACAGGAATATTATCCTCATCGGATTCCTGCAACTTAATAGCAAGGAAATAGCTTCCAATTCCTAAAAAATGAAAAGATACGGCAATAATTAAAGCAATCATAAAATATCTATGATATATAATATTCGCCTTACCATAAACTGCCATATACCTGATGAGAACACATGATTGTGTAATAAATTATTTTTAACCAATATATGAATAAAACCACTTGCTAATAATAGTGACGGACTAAGCCCGAAGATAAACCATAGAAACTTAACTGAATCGTTAAAGAAATCAGCACTATGTAACGACCATAGCCTACTAACAATTATTTGCCCTGTAGAAAAATGAGCAGGATTTCGTACTTCTCGTATTTGCCCACTCCATTGATCCACCCATACTGTGGTATATGGATGCCTACTTTTCGCTTCTTGTGAACGTTGCAAATTAATTCTATAAGTTCCGTCATTACCAATAGGGAGAGTTACACGACGTATTTGTGCATGGGAAAATAACCCTTTGGCGATCATGATGGCTTCAGAAATGCCTACCGGGTGGTTATTGGGAATTGCAGTACTTAGTATTGCTGGGCCGTCATTGCCATGATCCATGTTTGGAGCAGCTAACATTGAACCTAAGAAATCTGGAAAAGCCAAATGAAAACCTGTAGTGGCAAAAAACAACAAAAATAAAACACTAACGATGCCAACAAGCCTGTGTATTTTCTGTGTCTGTCCTAACAGGTCTAAATTATACTGGATCGCATAAATTCTAGGAAGATGTTTGTAAATTACTTTCCACCAAAGATAAACCCCACTTATGCATGAAATTATCAAACCGATTCCGAAAAAGCCTACTATCTTTGCTCCCGACGCACCCATTAGCAGTTGCGTGTGGATATTATAAATCCAAGTCGCAAAAGTCTGACCCCAAAATCGGCTGGTAACAATATTACCATTATAAGGGTTTACAGATACCATCAATGGTGCATAGTACTCACCGAATGTCTCATGGGGCTTTTCGTACCAAACGGTAATCATGCCACTAGAAGACAGTGGCATTTCAATTGTCCATTCTCCATAACGGCTTGGCTGTGATGAACGTACCTTAGCCATAATAATATCCAATGATAGGTATTTATCCGACTGGCTTTCAACTCTCAATTTTGGATTCAACAATATATCAATCTCTTCATGATATACACTTAAACTTCCAGTAATCCCTATTAAGCTGAATAGTAATCCTGCCGTCAAACCAATCAATGTGTGGATTTTGCCCCATAGTTCTTGGCTTAAAATATGCTTGCTTTGGTTTGGCATCGTCAGGTGAGTTTATGTGAAAATTAGATTCCCCACATTCATTCAGAACAAGTTAATTAATTTTTAATGGGGCAAAGCTTTTTGTGATGAGATGTTGGTCGCAAAAAAACAACAACCTGATTAGAACGGGTTTTATTATACCATAACAAAAAAAACCTCGGCAATTGCCGAGGTTTTTTTGGCGCGAGGTTTAACTTATCCTAGTGCTGAATGGCAGGTTTCCCCAAATCCGATGATTCATCCAGTTTTGTCACAGTTGAACCCGTTTGGCTGTCACCATTAGAAGGAGGTGTGTCGATCCAGCTCCTAGGAGCACTTGGAATTTTTCCTTCCATTATCTCGTCAATTTGGAAGTGATCAATCGTTTCGTACTTCATTAATGCATCTGCCATTAAGTGGAGTTTATCCATATTCTCCCTCAATAAACGATCTGCACGTTCGTAATTGCTATCGATGACCGACCGTATCTCTTCGTCAATCACATGTGCAGTTTCTTCAGATACTGATTTGTGCTTGGTCACTGATCTTCCTAGAAACACTTCACCTTCTTCTTCGCTGTAAGCGAGTGGTCCAAGCCTGTCTGACAAACCCCATCGCGTAACCATATTTCTGGCTAGTCCGGTGGCTCTTTCAATGTCGTTAGAAGCACCCGTTGTCACTCTTTCCTTTCCAAAGATTATTTCCTCCGCCAGTCTTCCTCCGAACAAACTTGATATCATGCTTTCAAGTTTTTGTTTGCTCGCACTGTAGGTGTCACGTTCCGGTAGAAACATGGTGATTCCCAAAGCTCTTCCACGGGGCATGATGCTCACTTTGTAAACCGGGTCATGCTCAGGTACAAGGCGTCCAACTATGGCGTGACCTGCTTCATGATAAGCAGTCAATTTCTTTTCATCTTCGCTCATCACCATAGATGTACGTTCAGCACCCATTAAAATTTTGTCTTTAGCTTTTTCAAAATCATCCATTTGCACATCACGTTTGTTTTTTCGTGCTGCAAACAAAGCTGCTTCGTTCACTAAATTCGCAAGATCTGCACCCGAAAATCCAGGTGTTCCGCGTGCCAAATATTTGATCTCGACGTTATCTGCCAAGGGTAATCGCTTTGCATGAACTTTGAGAATTTGCTCCCTGCCTCTCACATCCGGTAAACCAACCGTGATTTGACGGTCAAACCTACCAGGCCGCAACAGCGCAGGGTCGAGCACGTCAGGTCGGTTGGTTGCGGCTATCACGATAACGCCTTGATTGCCCTCGAAGCCGTCCATTTCCACTAGCAATTGATTCAAAGTTTGCTCACGCTCGTCATGACCTCCCCCGAGACCAGCACCACGATGTCTTCCAACAGCGTCAATTTCATCAATGAAAATGATACAAGGTGAGCGTTTCTTTGCTTGTTCAAACATGTCGCGTACCCTAGAAGCACCAACGCCCACAAACATCTCAACAAAGTCTGAGCCTGAGATGGTAAAGAAGGGGACTTTCGCTTCTCCCGCTATGGCTCTCGCAAGCAAAGTTTTGCCGGTTCCTGGAGGTCCAACCATCAACGCGCCACGAGGAATCTTTCCTCCAAGCTTCTGAAATTTACCTGGATCTCTTAGAAAGTCCACCATCTCTGATACGTCTTCCTTAGCTTCTTCCACGCCAGCTACATCTGCGAATGTGACCTTAACTTGGTCTTCTTCCAATAAACGTGCTTTGCTCTTGCCAAATGTCATCGCACCGCCAGCGCCACCGCCTTGCGACTTGCGCATGAAGTAAACCCACACTCCAACCAAAAGCAACATAGGCGCCCATGATATAAAAATTTGAGTCAGCATAGATTGCTGCTCCGGCGGCTGCGCTTTAATCTCTACCCGGTTTTTTAATAAATCATCCACGAGGTGGGGGTCGCCTGGGCTATAAGTCATAAACTTATCGCCAGTGCCGGTTATGCCTTTAATTACATGACCGTCTATAGTCACTTGTTTGATTTGCCCATCATTTACTTGCTGAATAAATTGAGAATAAGGCAGAGAACTGTCTTCGGGTTTGCGATTGCCGAAATTGTTGAACAGCGTCATTAAAACGACAGCTATCACAACCCATAGTAAAATGTTTTTCATCATGTCTTTCACGTTAAAGGCTCCCTATATAAAGGAATTGAGTCGGTCATGAAGCCCGAGGAAAACAGTCAAGAATTGTGGCTAACGAATAACCACTGGTCTCACCACCCCCTCCCCCTTGCAAAAAGTTTGTCTCCCTGTTTACGTTAAGTATGACCGGGGCGCTTAGGGTTGGTTCCAAGCCAAATTCAAAAATTATGTGGTTTTGCTTTTTCATTGTCGTTTGAGGTTAACGATCATCACAAAATGTCTCTGCGTTACTCTGGTTCGTCTATGCGGACAAAACCTTCCTTGTTAGGCATTCTAATTTGGGAGAGTCCACTGGCATTTATGTCGGCGGATTCTGGAGTGATTCCGTTTAAATGCAGTAGGTAAGCACAAACCGCGTAAACTTGGTCATTGCTCAGTGACCCGGGGGAATCAGGTGGCATGGAACGACGCACGAAATCGAAAAGAGTAGTGGCGTAAGGCCAATACGAACCAATTGTTTTATCTGGATTGGGATCGGTTAGGCTATGCTTGGCTCCCGCCAGTTCTTCGCTGCTTCCACCCAAGCCGTTAACCCCGTGACAGGATACACACAAACGCTCATAAACCTGCTTGCCTTCGCTCGCCTTGCCGTGGCCACTTGGCAAGCCCCTACCATCTGGAAAGACAGTCATGTTCCAAGCTGATATTTCTTGATTGGTTGCCGGCTTGCCAAGTTTTGGACCTTCTGAACCGGCGCAAGCCAATGAAGGTATGCTCACATAGACTATCGCCAAAAACCATAGGGACCTTAGACGTGAAAATCGAATAACGGGATTGTTAGATTGGTTCAATTTGGTTTCTCCGAATCTTATAGTTGTCACCGGCACTTCAGTCAGTATACATGGCTAAGCCGGCCTTCCGTGTCAACGCTCCATGACACTTGGGCATTGTAATGAAAGTAACTGTTCTTGCCTCTTTCGAGGACTAGCTTCTCACGTTCCGGTTGCATATAACCACTTTCATCAACAGAGCGGCTAATTAAAACTGTTTTACGCCCGTCCCAATGCCAAGGAATGCGAAACCTGGTGAAGGACTTCGATAAAACCGGCTCCTGCAACTCCGCCTCGGCCCAACTTTTGCCTCCATCGGCAGACACCTCGACCTTTTTTATTTTACCGCGTCCACTCCAAGCCAAACCTGAAATTTGATAGAGTCCGGGCCCATGCAGGGCGTGTCCGGGGGAAGGATGGGTGATGACTGATTTAGTTTCCATAATGAAGGTGAATTGCCGTGCCTTGCCGTTAGGCTGCAATTCAGTGTATTTGGCTGTCTCATTATGGGTCATGGCCGGTTGATCAGCCGCTTCGAGACGACGCAACCATTTAACTTGAGTGACCCCTTCCCAACCGGGCAATAATAATCTTAGCGGATATCCGTTTTCCGGTCTGATATGCTCTCCATTCTGATAGATGGCTAATATGGCATCGTCTAAGGCTTTTTCGATTGGAATACTGACGTTCATGGCTGCCGCGTCAGCCCCTTCAGCAATCAACCAACGAGCATTAGGCTGGAGTCCTGCTTCCTCCAACACGATGGATAAGGGAACCCCGGTCCATTCGCTGCATGACACTAGTCCGTGCAGATTTCCAACTGACGATTGAGTTGGTTCATTGTGCCAGCCAGTATTGCTATTACCACCACACTCGATAAAACAGAAGCGGGATGCCATGGGATACAGGACTAACTTGTCCATGCTTAGGAAAATTGGGTTGTTTACCATTCCATGGATCAATAAACGGTGTTGGGCCGGGTCGATTTGTGGAACTCCGTTGTGGTGGCGTTCAAAATGTAAGCCAGAGGGCGTGACCGTCCCAGCGAGCAAATGCAAAGGCGTCCAAGAAATCCCATTACCTGGCACTGCCGGATTGGAAGAAACCCAACGAATAACTTCCTTTTCGTGAGGGGAAGGCTGACCATAATTGCTGAATGGCAGGCCGGGTTTTAACATCCAAGTAGGTCTGTCGAAATCCGCTGCCATGATGTCTTGGCCCATGACAGCCAGACCACCCAAGGCGATGCCATGACGTAAAAATAATCGCCGGTCAAGCAATCCACCACCCGCTACAGGCTCGGGGGATTCATTAAATTCTAAAGGAAGGAGATTCTGGTTCATGTTTACTTCTCTCTCAGTAGGCCAACCAACCATTTCGTTTACATTAGCATAAAACATCAAACATTCCAGTGGAAGCTTACAGCGTTTTCAATATCAATTGATTACTTTATTTGATCCGTAGGAGCGGGCCATGCCCGCGATTGTTTGGGCCAAGTCTTCAAAAATAGGCTATTTATCGCGGGCGTGGCCCGCTCCTACATGTTGCATATATTC
>CAIWDB010000565.1 GCA_903911305.1 uncultured Methylococcaceae bacterium
ACGCCCTCAAAAACAGCCTATTGTCAGAGTATATGAAGGAGGAACTTAAAAACCCGTCAATACCCATGTCTTTCGCATGACCTGAAAGCGTGAACCGCAGGGGTTCAGCGCGAGCTTCAAGCGGTTGCGTAAGTCCTATTATTGTGATTTGACTCACGTTCTTTTTGCCTCAGAGCTTCCACAATACGGTTTAGGTCATTTCCATACCGTGCAGCGTGTTCTTTTCTATAGCGACGGACTTCATCAACGATTGGGTCGTTAATCATCTGACATTCCTCCTAACTCTTCGAGTGAACATAACTGTGGACATACATAACCGCAGGATTCCACAAGCCGTGTAATAGCAGCCTTTGTCTCAGCGTTATTGATGTGTTTGAAGTTCCAAGTGAGCAAAAAAATCCGCTTCTTGTGCGTCCGCAGAAACGCGGTGTTGTGTTTGGTCATCATAGGGACGATTGAAACAGCACATATCCAGATAGATGCGCATGGTTCACCTGATTAGCACAACAAGTAAGAGCGAAATAGCGACACGCATATTCCGCTGAATGTTTCCATTTTCCATTCGGCGCAATACGAGGCGGAGCCGCTATTGCTCCCTACGAATGCGCCTTACCGCGTTGTCTTTTAATTCACCCATATCTTTCATAAGTAATACGCGCATCAACTAAATGTTTTAAAAAATCCAATCCAGTAAATGATATAAAAACTGTATTATCTTTTATTACAGCTAAATTATTTACAATAACATAATGCATCCATTCGTCAAAAGGTCTATCACTATAAAATTCTGGAAAGGTGCATTTAGCTGTATTATATATTTCATTAGCTTTTTCAATTGAAATACCTGAGTATGTACAGGCAAGACTTAATAGCAATTTTACTTGACTGCCAAAAATTTTATGAGCAATATTATTAAATTCTAATTCTATTCTCGTTGTAGCAAGAATCCGTATAAGAATTTCTACTTTTTTATCATCATTGAGGTTGTAGGTATGAATCTATTGCTTAATGGCATCCTCTCTATCAAGGGAAGAACGAGACATAGGGAATTTCATGAGTTCATCGAAAGAAAGCAAAGGGGGCTTTATCTCCCCCCCATCCTGAGAGCGTTCGAAGGTAATACCATCTCTCCCGACTTTAGTTGTTCTACCTATCAAAGGCAACAAAGCAGATGCAAATCTGAACAACGCGAAGATAGAAATAATTGTAAAACTGCTTCCAATAACGATAGGCCAAATGAGATTATCAGGAATATTCATGCTATATTAATTAGGTTCAAATGTTTTATTGCTATCTTGCTGAAAAAGCCTAACGCCCCCGTTCAGCCGCCCGCGCGAAAGGAGGTAGAAAAATGAGCCAAACGTCTTCGCGGGTTGGCTGGAACGGCGGGTTAGGCGAGTGGGAAGGGAGACAAGGCCGGGGGTTCTCGGCTTTGGCTCTTTGCCCACCATCCTTTTGTAGGGCAACAAAAAGACGTTGCCCGACAAGGCTGCTCCGCCTAACAGCAACCATCAGCGGTGCGCGCCTTTGGCTCGTCCGCTGTATGGTTTTGTTATGCCATATTTGCTTTTTTACGTTTCTTCGCGACTTGAAATATAAAATCTTTTTGACTGTTTGCCACTACGAATCTATCTGCCTGTTGAATGACCAAAGTATTTTGGTTGCGTACAGTTGAATCTGAGCAAGCAATTACGTGGGCTTCCGGCATACGATGACTACCAACATGCTTTGCGTGAGATTCTGGATAAAGAACCACACCCAAGCGTGGGGTTAGCGGAAAATACGCCACGACTTCCGGGTTCTCGCCGATTTCTTCTCCGAGTACGGGGGATGAATCTGAATCCTTCAAATCAAAACAAGGCCAATCAGATGTAATAAAGTCTTGTCCAGCTGACATTAAAACTAAAATTTTCAGAGATAAAAATCTATCTTTAATATAATCGAACCCTGAATCCACAAAGCGACCAGCGTTTAATAGATAGTCTTTCTGTGCCTCTGTTAATGCTGTGGTTGTGAGCTCATACCGTTTTTGATCAATAGCTCCTGGGATTCTAAGATATTGGTAAGCGGCAAATGTTTTGATAGCTTTACATGTATCTGGTGAAAGGGTATTTTTTACTACATTAACAAATTTACTCTCCTGCGTGAATCTAACAGGACTAATGTTCAAACTATTTAGAATTGAAAAATGCTGCGAGCAAAGTCCTTCCATGTTTGCAAGAATATTCTCAACTCGGTTATCTGGATTTTCCCGTTCTTCCTCATAAAAATAACGTCTTGCTAATATATTGTCTGGCGAAACTTCAAATACGCTTCCATTCTCTAGGTTGTGACACACAACCTTTTCTGTCCCATTTTTGAACCACTGCCTTAAGTAAAAAACAGGTACATTATGTTGGTTTTTTGTTAGTTGTGACATGGATATCTATTTTTCAGCCTAACTTTGTGTTAGACATCAAAAAGATGCCTAACCCGTCTTAAATTTGATGCATAATCCTGTAAAAACAGATTCAAGTCAATGATATTCTTGGCATCAAGACAAAGAAACCATTTTTCGGCCTCCACTTTTTGCAATAGCGCCAGCGCTTGAGGAACGTTGGCTTCTTCGGGTTGCTGCGGTATCAGCCATTTGATTGCCACGCTGGCATCCACAACAAGCCGTTTCACCATTCCCGCAACTCGTCGCGGGCTGCTTGCACAGCCTCGGCTGAAATGGGCTTCATTCTGGCTCGTCGTTCA
>CAIWDB010000566.1 GCA_903911305.1 uncultured Methylococcaceae bacterium
GAATGGGTGGTTCGGGTCCCAATCGCAAATAAAGGTGTCTTGAGCGGTGACGGCTACCGTTGCATAAGTGGAAACCGGGATTAGCCCGGATAAAAGCACGGCGGCCGCAGTTAATTTTAAACGACTTTTCATAGGTTTTATACCCTTTGGCATTATAGAAAATGAAGGTTAGGGAAATTTTTTATCATCACATCATCCATAATTGTGCGACTGAAAAGCCATAAACGTCAATCTCATTTCATCATTAAATTTTAAGAAAGCTTGTCGTCTAGGCAAAAGCGATGGTATGCCGCCCTTTTCATAAACAAAAATAAGTTCTATGCCGAATTCATTAGCCCGTATTCCTCATGCCTGCCGCTATGGCATTAATGGTGCGCAATAGCACCGTCGTCCAAGGATTTTCCTCCCCTGGTGCTTCAAGAGATTCACGAAGCCTACGCAAAAGACTGATTTGCAAATGATTCAACGGGTCAAGGAAAATATTTCGACGGGCCAATGAAACAGCCAGCATAGGATCCTCCTGCAACATAAAATCCAATCCTGAAATTTCCAATACTTGATTCCAAGTGCGTCGGTGTTCGCTTTCTATCAGCCCAAAAATTCGTTCCCCTACTTCCTCGTCTTGGCATAACCTAGCATAACCCTTGGCTATTTGCATCTCCGATTTGGATAAAGACATTTGGGTTTTGCCCAGTAATGAACGCAAGAAAGGCCAATGTTGGTATAGGTCTCGCAATTTATCAAAATTTTGTGGCGCCTCGTCGCGATAGGCTTCCAATGCTTTGCCGATACCAAACCAAGCCGGTAATGTCTGGCGGGATTGCGCCCAAGCGAATACCCAAGCGATGGCACGCACGGAAAATTTAGACCGGTCGCCCTTTTTCCGGTATGAAGGACGGGAACCGATATTCATTAAACCGATTTCGTTGAGTGGGGTCGCTTCGTAAAAATAGTCCAAAAATCCGGGTTCGCGTTCGGTCAGTTGCCGAAAGTCATGTTCCCCACGTTTGGCGATGGCAGCCATTATCTCACCGTATTCTTCGGCTTCAGGTTGCACCGGGCGGACTAGGTTGACGCTAGCCTTCATCAAGCCAGTGATGCCCATGGTCAATTCATAAGCAGCCGTTTCGCGATTGTTGTACTTATAGAAGATGGTTTCGCCCTGCTCAGTGAATTTGATTTGTCCGCGTACTGTGCCGGGTGGTTGCGCCAATATGGCCTCGTGGGTCGGGCCACCACCCCGTCCGACAGTCCCCCCGCGTCCATGGAAAATACGGCAAGGGATACCCCTGGCTTCGGTGATGCTGATGATCTTTTTTTGGGCCTCGTAAAGATTCCATGCGCTGGCCAAAATGCCACCATCCTTGCAAGAGTCTGAGTAACCGAGCATGATTTCTTGAGCCTCTCCCATTGCTCTCAAACAGTCCCGATAAAGTGGATTGTCCAACAGCGTGGTCAGCACGGACTCGATGTGTTCCATATCCCGTATGGTTTCAAACAAAGGACTGACGCCAATGTGACAGTAAACCCGGCCCGCAATTCGACCAGCCAGTCCGTGCTGTGCGCCGAGAAATATCACTTCCATGACATTACTGGCACTGTGGGTCATGGAAATCACATAACGACCGAAACATTCAACCCCTAGTTCCCGGCGCATCTGAGCCATGACCCTGAACACGCTCAAAATCTCCCCGGACGATTCGCTCAAACTTCGTAGGTCATAGTCGAATGCATTGGGGTTGGCGATGCCCTCGGCCAGCAGTTCAACCCTCTGCTCTTCCGATAGGGCCAGATAGTCAATATCCATGGCCGCTTTGAATATTTCTGCCACTGCTTCGGCATGCCGGGTGGATTCTTGGCGAACATCCAACTGCATCAGATGGAAACCGAAGGTTTCGACCAGACGGATGGTGTCTTGCAAAGCGCTGCCAGCGATGGTGGCATCGCCGTGCCCGATCAGCGAGTCTCGGATGATTTGCAGTTCTTTGAGGAAACTTTTGGCGTCGGGGAAACAATCTTCCACATTCGTGGCCGGCTCGCCGTTGAGTTGTGAAGTGATCGCCGCCAAGTTGCGCTGGATACGATAGCGCATGAAGGCCACTTTGCGCCGGTAAGGCTCATTGGCAAACAGGTTGCGCAAATGGGGAAAGGCGTGGTCGGCGCATTTGTTGTCTTCGGCCAATCCGCGCAGGAATTGTTCAGAAGGATTGCAAAAGCGCCCGGACAGCGACAATTCATCATCCAGAACTTCCAAGCGACGGACATATTCTTCCAAAATGACTGCCGCTTGCATGCGCAAGGCTAGGACGGTCGTTTCTGCCTTGACGTTGGGGTTGCCGTCACGGTCGCCGCCTATCCAAGAGCCGAAGCGCAGAAAACCGGGAATGTGGATTTCACGAGCCGCTTTTTCCCCATAAGCATCACGCACGGCCAAATTAAGATTGCGGTAAACCTCGGTCACCGCTTGAAACAAGGAATTTGGGAAATAAAACAAGCCGTTGCCGATCTCATCGCGCACTTCCAGCTTGCGGGCGCGTAACTCGTCGGTTTTCCACAGGATTTGAATTTGGGTTTGCAAACGTTCTATGGTTTGTGCGCGGAAAAAGCCTTGGCAGCGTGGGTCGTCCAATTGCTCGATATTGACGAAGATTTTGCGCAGGGCTTCGATAATGGTGCGCCGTTTCGCCTCGGTGGGATGGGCGGTCAGCACTGGCTGGTAATGTAGATTGTCGAACAGGGTTTGTAAATCGGCTTGGGTCATGCCTTCTTCGCGGAACAGCATTAAGGTGTCGCGAAACGAACCCTTCCAAAAATGCCCGCCTTTCTCGGCTTGTTGTCGGCGGAGTTTCAATTGGAAGGCTTCCTCGGCACTGTTTGCCAAGTTAAAGTAAAGCTGGCAGGCCCTTACCATCTGCCCGACGGTATCGGGGGGCAAGCTGTTTATCTTTGCCATTAAGCGATGGCGCAGATTTTTGTCGTCTTGCGTCCGCAGGCTGGCAAAACCCAGTCTCAATTCATGCAGAGTTTCAATCGTTTCCGAGTCGGCTTGGGACTTTAACACTCTAGCCAACAGGACGCTTAACAGCCTGATGCGCTGGCGCAGTTCGCGGTCAAAAAAATGGGGTGGGGTGGAAGGGCTGGTTGTCATGCTGGCAGGGGAAGGGTTTGTGTGTGTCGAAGCGGGTGGCTTGTTCATGGCGATAGTCTTGGTTCGGGCTTGGAGTACATTTGCTTATCCTGCCATAACTTTTGTTGCGGGAAACACCATTTTGGCAAATCAGCGGCTTTTGTTGGTAAATGCTGAGTTTCAATAGTCCGCTATCGGCATGGGGAAGCCGACCTAGCTTTAAGAATGACTGATTTTGCGTATGACGATTTGACTTTAGCCTACCATGCCTGCGACAAGATTGGCGGAATGCGCACCTAACCCGCCCTTATATCTATACAAAATTACAAAATCTGCCACCCGCCCCCAAGGGCTTTGTACAACGCCACCAACTGCTCCGATTGTTTGGCCTGACTGTCCACTAGCTCCCGTTGGGTCTGGAACAAGGCGCGTTCGGCGGTCAGCACATCCAGATAAGCGGTCAAGCCCTTGCCATAGCGCTCGGTGGACAAGGCCAAGGCCAAACGTTGGGCCTCGACTGCCTGTGCCAAAGATGCGATGCGATGGTTCTCCTGGGCATGGGCGACAAGGGCATCCTCGACCTCTTTGAACGCTTTTAGCACGGTGGACTGGTAAGTGATGAAGCTTTGTTCGTTCAACGCCCCCTTGGCGCGTAGGTTGGCTTCCAGCCGCCCCCAGTTAAGCAAGGGCATGCTGAGAGAGGACAGCACCGACCACGACTGGCCCATGGGGGTGAAGGCTGTGAGGTCTGAGTTCTGCAAGCCAATGAATGCCGTTAATTTAATTTTGGGGTAAAAATCGGCAATCGCCACACCGATATTGGCCGTGGCTTGGGCCATTTTGCGTTCGGCCTTGCGAATGTCGGGACGGCGGCGCAACAATTCAGAAGGCAAGTCGGCCAACGCGGGGTCGGGGCTGGCCGGCATTGGCCCTTCCTCAGCCAGTTTATAGGCCAATTTGCCGGGTGCCAGTCCGAGCAACACACTCAAGGCATGAATGGATTGCCTAACCAAGGTTTCATAAACGGGAGCCTGTGATCGGGTTTCCGCGGTCAGCCCTTCGGTCTGTGCGACCTCCAATTCTGAGCTGAGTCCGGCTTGGTTGCGCAGGCGTATCAGTTCCAAGGTATCTTCCTGGCTTTTCAGGTTCACCCGTGTCACCGCAAGCAATTGCTGGTTGGAGCGCAATTCTATGTAATTGCGAGCCACCTCGCCCAGCAGGGTCACCAACACATCCCTACGGCCTTCCTCTTCCGACTCCACATTGGCCTCAGCCGCCTCCACCGAGCGCCTGATGCCGCCAAACAGATCGATCTCCCAAGTGGCATCGAAGCCGTTTTGAAAAATGCCAACTGTCTGGTTGCTCGTGCCTAGGCTGCCGCCGGACAAGCCCCCGCTGCTGGCCGTGCCCAAATTGGAGTTGTTATGGCGGCCTATGCTATCACTGCGCATACTGATGATGGGCAATAAATTGGTGAAGGTCATTTCACGATTGGCGCGGGCCTCGCGGATGCGGGCTTCCGCCAATTTCAAATCCAAATTTGATTGAATGGCCCTTTCGACCAGCCAGTTTAAGGTCGGATCGTTGAAAGTCTTCCACCAGTCTCTCAGATGCAGGGCGTTGGCTTGGGCCAATGGGGCTTCCGTCCATCGTTGCGGTGTGTCTAGTTTAGGCGTGGCATAGTCGGGACCGACCGCACACCCCGCAATCCACAAGCCCGTCACGCCTCCCATCAGAACGTTGCGGAAGTTGAAAGTCGAGAAAATTTTACAAAAAGCCCAGGCATTCATGAACGTGTCTCCGCCGTTCCGGGTTTAGGCATGGAAGGTAGAGTGGCGCTGGCATCCGGGGCTTCGATGAACACGTCCATTTGCTGGCCGACATAAGCGGGCATGGATGCACGGTCGAAGCTGTAAAGCGCTTGCAGAACGCGAGTATCCACCCGTTCCGTGCTGTCCCCGGTCAGTGATCTTTTCGGAATGACATAGGGTTCCACCCACACCAGCTTCAGGTCGGTTTTGAAGTTGCGGTTGCCGCGCAGATAGGCCACCGCGCGGCCTTCTTTGCGGAAGCGCCAGGCATCGTTTTCGTCTATGTCCACCCGGATGTGCAATTGATCCAGATTGCCTAGCACCATGAGCGGCGTGTTGCCGGCACTGGCCGGGGCAAATTCGCCAGGGCGTATGTTGACCTGCAACACTTCCCCTGCCACCGGGGCGTGGACGACCAAGCGGTCGAGAGTGGTTTGAGTGGCAGCCAGTTCGGCCTCGTTTTGCAAAACTTGGGCGCGGGCGCTTTCCAAGCGGGCTTTGGCAATCGTGTGGGCATTGCGCCTTCGATCCAAGTCTTCCTTGCTGATGGCTCGCCGGTCAGTCACGGCTTCTATGAGTTCGAGCATGTTCCGGGTATCGTTAACAGACGCTTCGGCTTCGCCAACCGCCGCCTTGGCCTTGGCTAGATTAGCCTTGCGCACGCCCAATTCAGCCAATGCTTCGCGGTCATCAATACGGAACAAAATGTCACCCGCTTTGATTTTGTCGCCAACTTTGACAGTCACTTGCTGAATGATCCCACTCAGCGGGGTTCCGACAGAGATGTTTTGACTTTTCGCTTCGACAATGCCCGCACCGGCAATAAACGACGGGAAGGGTGAGTTTGCCGGTTCAGCCACTGGCTGGGCAATCGGAATGGGTTGGTTGCCGCGGATTACTGAAAAAACGCCAAAGGCAAACCCAAGGGCGGCGAGTGCGGGTAATGTGTATTTAGGTAGCATCTTGATCTTAGTCTCAAAAAAACAAATGTGGGCAGATTCAAAACCTGTCCCTAGGAGATGCGGGGGTTGAAGCCGCCGCTACAGTTTGTCCGACGAATCCACCACCTTGTCGATATGCCCGTCATCCATCCGGGCGATGCGGTCGGCGAAACCAAAAATGCGTGAATCATGGGTCACAATCACCAAGGCGCGATCATCGTGCAAAGCGACATCTTTCAATAACTCCATCACGGTGTGGCCCGTTTCGTGGTCCAAGGCGCTGGTCGGCTCGTCGCAGACGATCAGCTTGGGATCATGGACTAGGGCGCGAGCGATGGCCACACGTTGCTGTTGACCGCCGGAAAGCTGTGAGGGCAGGGATTTGCCGCGAGCGCCCAAGCCCACCTGCTCCAATACCTTGGCCGCACGATATTCCGCTGTTTGCCGTTTGACGCCATTGATAATCAGCGGAACTGACACGTTCTCGACAGCATTCAAACTAGGCAACAGATTATAGGCTTGAAATACAAAGCCAATGTTACGAGCGCGAAATTTCAGTTTTTGGTTGCTACGCATGTGCAGCATGTCTTCCCCGAACACTTCGCATGAACCCGAGTCTTGGTCGAGTATCCCGGCGATGACCGAAATCAGCGTCGTTTTCCCACACCCAGACGGCCCGACCAACATCATCAATTCCCCCATGTGGATTTCAAGGTCGATGCCACCCAAAGCAACGACTTTATCACCGCCGGTGTCGTAAGTTTTAACCACGCTCTTGCAACGCACGGCTGCCGTGGATTGTCCATTCATGGCTTTAACCTTTGAACACGATGGCGGGTTCGAGTTTGATCACCTTGCGTATGCTGATGAGTGCCGCGAAGACGCAGATCAAGGTCACGCCAAACCCGCTGAAGACGAGCAATTGCCAAGGGAACTTAAACGCCATGATGGTGTTGCGCATGGCATAGCCAAAGAGAGCGGTCAGACCCACGCCCAATCCATATCCAATCAAGCCGACTAAAATGGCTTGCAGCAAGATCATTCTCAACAAGGTCCAGTTACTGGTTCCCATTGCTTTCAACACGCCAAACTGCCGCAGATTTTCCAAAGTGAAGTTGTAAAACGTCTGTCCGGCAATCGCCGCGCCCACGATGAAGCCCAAGGTGACGGATATGCCAAAATTAATCGGGATGCCCGTGTTTTTCATGAAATATCCCCAAGTCAGATCCTTGAATTCTTGCTGAGTGTAAGCTGCCAGACCCGTGGATTCGGTGATGCGCCGGGTCAGCAAGGGAATGTTTTCTCCGGGCATGGCTTTCACTAGCACAAAAGATAGCATCTTGCGTTCCCTGGGCGCGAAGCGCACTGCTCGCGAATAAGTGGTGTAAATGACAGGCTGCGACTGGAAAGTCTTGGTCGTTTTCGCAATGCCCACCACGATGGCGCGTTTGTCGTTTAATTCCAAAGTGTCACCGATTTTGAGCGGTTCGGGCTTGCCGCCTTTGATTTTCGACGGTTTCGCCAGCTTGTCAATGGCTCCGTCAATGTCCACGATGACCCCGTCGCTGCGGCGTAAATCCTCCAGTTTTCCTTCCAGCATGACGGGTGGGCCACCAATCAGTGTGGCATCGTCCAAACCAATGACGTTGCAAGTTTGAAAGGTGCCGTCGGCCATCCTTGCCTTCAGCAATCCCTTGTACAATGGCATTGCCCATTTCACCCCGGCCACACCGCGCACCCGGTAAAGTTTGGTGTCCTGCAAGGGCTTGACATCGTCGATGAACTGTACCTTCGGGTCCATCACCCAAATGTCCGGCAAGCCTAGATCGGAAATGAAACTAAAAGATCGCGACATCAAGCCTACGAAAATCGCCGGTTGCTGAGTCATGATCAGCGAGGCGAAAGTCAGCCCCATGATGATGCCTAAATATTTGCCCCGGTCGCCCATGAGCATTTTCAATGCGATATGGTTCATGCTGGACTCTGTTTGTCTAGGTTTGTGAGCGCCGACAACGAAAAACGTGCGATATGTTCCGCCGTGCGATTGACTTCTTCAGAACTGGCGATGACTTCGGGGCATAGACGGTCAATCACGGAACGGGAATGTTTGTACATCAGGCATTGGCCGACAACACTCAAAATGCAACGGTAAATGTCTCTTTCCGACCATCCCGGCCCGATTAAGCGAGGCATCAATTCTTTCAGCATGGCGAACTGTGGAGCCATCGTAGACCTGATGATTTCGTCCAACGCACTGGTAGGGTCGGCTATCTCGCGGGTTATTAACTTGGCGTGATGGCCTAAAGCGGTGTCGTCCATCAATTTATGCAAGAACACTTGGATGAAATCGGTCAGCCGCTGTTCAGCCGGCAAGCTCGAATTCAAGGTGTTGCTCAGAGGATAACGCTCGTTGGCTTGGAGAAAGGCAAAGTTTAGCGATTCGGCATAGAGTTTCTCTTTGCCACCGAAGTAATAGTTAACTGAAGCATGATTGACCTCTGCCTTGGCGCAAATCTCACGCACGGTGGCATCGCGAAAACCGCGCTCGGCGAATATTTCCACGGCCGCCATGAGCAAACGGTCACGGCTTGGGTCGTTGGAGGGGGAATCGGACATGATAAAAACGCTTGTTTAAAATGATTGTTGTAAACAATGGTATTAAACAGTTGTTTGAATGTCAACAAAAAAAACCGACTCGGTTTGAGAAACCGAGTCGGTTTTTTTGTTAGTCCACTGGTTTCCAAGGCATAGCTTAGAGTTTAGTCTGTCTAGAAAATGCCGTTGCCCGAGCGGATTACAGGTTGTCGGGCTTTAGCCTTTTGTACTTTAGCTATGCGGGCGAGCATTTTTGGACCGATTTCGTCGCCATCATGGAAGGCAAGGATGAAATCAGGCCAGCTCGGTCGCTCAAGTGTTTTATGGGAACCCGTTTGTCTTTTGATCTGCCAGCCAATGAGTATGAGTGCCGCTAAAACTCGTTTCGCTTTGACCGATGACCATTGGTTCATGCTGTGGCGGCGAGCGAAAAATGAATTGGTGTGGGACGACTTTCCCCTTGTTCCAGTCGCTCGGCAATGATGCGTAGAGCCAGGGCTTCAACTTTTAGCATAGCTTCATCTGCATTTGTGCCATAGGCAAGAACTCCCGGTAATTCGGGAACCTCAGCAAGCCAGCGACCATCTTTTTCTTGCTCGTATTCGATACTGAAATTCATGGAGACTCCAAATTTAAAAGTGGCTAAGGTGATAAGGTGATTTCTAAGAGCGAATCCATGCATCCTAATAGTTGTCAGACGAATAGCGTACCCTAATGCAATTACTACGGCCTATTCGAATATCTCATGAATATCTCATTAAGAGTGCCTCCCAGATCGTTGTAAAGTTCATGTGCGGAATCTTTGGCATCCTTGCTCGCCTTGTTGAAGGTGCCGAGCATATGTTCCTTTATTTCTGCCATGATGGACTCAACGCTCGGCACTTTGATTCCGCAAACCTCGTCTTCTGATTCAAGCGGCGCTGCGGGGTCTAATGCTTGCTTCATTTCATTAATGTCCCGGATGTTGTCGCACCCCGCTTTCACGTCAGCAGCGGTCAATGCGACGATGACTACTGCACCAATGTAAGGGGCTGCTTCTTCCATGACCGATGAGACATTTAACGCAACATTTTTAACCGTTCTACTTGCGATGCGCTTTGTGATACCTCGTGCTTTGGTGAGATTGGCGGACTGGCTCTCCAGTCGAGCAGCCAACCGCCCAGCCTTTTGGGACAGCACCATTTTCTCTGCCTCCAGCTTTCGAATATTCGATAGGACACCCTCAGAAAGGGAACTTTCGTATCCGGCTTGCGCAAAGATGCCATAGATTCGGCTATGAAATGATTGACTGGTCAGCAACAAGAAGTTAGTTGCTAAGGATGCGATGAGTGCTGCAAGTATTAGGGTTTTTGCGATAATGAAAAGGATACCGCGCTGGCTGATACTCATTTTGACGCCTCGAAGAATCCCGCATTTATAATTACGCCTAACACTTTCTGACATCTAAGTGGAGGCTTAGTGATCGTGAAGACCGACTCGGTTTTAAAAACCGAGTCGGTCTTATTGGGTCTATCGCTTGCTCTGCTGATACACGCCAACCAACTCGGCTTTGGCGAGGATATGCCCTTGCATGGATTGTTCGAGTTTAAGCTTGTTGGGTTCGCCCAAATCGGGCAAAACCACATCCAAAGCATAGAGTTTGTGGAAGTAGCGATGTTGGCCTATAGGCGGACAGGGACCACCGTAGCCAGTTTTTTTCCAATCATTTAGCCCTTGCTTGGCTCCGGCAGGAAGATTGCCCGCCTTGGACCCCTCAGGCAGTTCTTTGGTTTCTGCGGGGAGGTTGTACAACACCCAATGCACCCAAGTCATCTTAGGCGCATTAGGGTCGGGTGCGTCCGGGTCGTCCACGATCAAAGCCAGACTCCTGGTCCCAGTCGGCAAGTCTGACCATTTCAGCGAAGGCGAGGCATCCCCACCGTCGCAAGTAAAACGTGAGGGAATTTCCCCTAGATGGGAAAAGGAGGTCGATTCAAGCTTCATGATCCGGTTCTCTGGATTGGGTGATTCAGCCGCGTAGGGCATACCCGTCAGCAAGGTGAGGCAAAACGCGACGGTCGGGCAAATCAGTTTTGATTTGGGTGTCATCATTGCCGGCAAAGAGCCTATTCATGTTTAGGGGGTTACCGGTTGTGTATATGAAAACTCCTTGCCTAGGTTATCCTTCACTTCTGCCTTCAACTCACCCGCTTTGTCAGGGACAAAATAAAACCGGAAGTTCGGGTCTGTGCTGAGGGCGATGTCAGTTTCCGCACTCATCACTGGTTTGCCGTTGAAGTTCACTTTGAC
>CAIWDB010000567.1 GCA_903911305.1 uncultured Methylococcaceae bacterium
CCGCCACCGCTACGACGAATTCGGCCAGGAGGACGCACGGCAGCAAGGCGATATGGTCAGCCGCTACGATTACGACCCGGCGGGCCGGCTCACACGCCAACAAGCCGGCCTGCAAGGCAATGCCAACCCCCTGATTGCCCGCCGTTACGCCTACGACCCGGCTGGACGGGTCGCCGCCATCGACGACCTCCGCAACGGACTCATCCGCTATCTCTACGACCCCGCCGACCGGCTTGTCCGCGTCGAGGGCAAAACCCCGGAAAGCTTCGTCCACGACCCAGCGGGCAACCTCATAGGCATTAACCAAGCCACCGGCGGGCTGGTGCAAGGCGACCGGCTGATCTTGCTCGGTGACCGCCACTTCAGCTACGACGGCGCAGGCAACCTGATTGAAGAACGCCGTGGAACTGGCGGGCAACTCGTCACCCGCTACACTTACGACGGCGACAACCGCCTCATTAAAGCCGACACCCCGCAAGGGACCTCCACCTACCGCTACGACCCGCTCGGCCGACGCATCGAAAAAAACACCCCACAAGGCAAGACCCGGTTTGTATATGACGGGGCGAGATTGCTGACCGAAACCCGGATACAACACCCAGGACAAGGCGGCGGACTAGGGGACGACCTGAGTCAGGGGGGCGACATTGGCTTAACTCCTTCCCCCAACGGGGACAGGATGGGAGGCAATGCTCTTGAATTAACTCCTCCCCCCAACGGGGGAGGGTTAGGGTGGGGGCGATCAGAAAGCAGCGAAGCCACCACGCCAGTCACCACCCTCCACCTATTCGAGCCGAACAGCTTCCGCCCCCTCGTCCGCGTCGACCGCAACGCACAAGGGCAAACCGCCGTCTACCACTATCACCTCGACCACCTCGGCACCCCGCGAGAAATGACCGACGCGCAAGGCCGCATCGTCTGGTCCGCCAGCTACCGCGCCCACGGGTCGCTCGCCCTTGCCGACATTGAACTGATCGACAACAACCTCCGTTTCCAAGGCCAATACTTCGACAGCGAGACCGGGCTGCATTACAATCTAAACCGCTACTACGACCCTTCCACCGGACGCTTCATCCACCAAGACCCGATAGGGCTGGAAGGCGGGGAGAACCTCTACGAATACGCCCCCAACCCGGTGAATTGGGTTGATCCGTTTGGTTACATCCATGAAAAAACACCGGGTTACAATGTCTATGGTTTGTATGCACCGGGGGAATCTAAGCCTTACTATATTGGGATAACAGATGATCTTGGTAGGCGAGCCACTGAGCATAGAGAGGCTGGACGATTAACTTCAGGTGCTAGTATGGAACCTATTCAAAGAAATGTAACCTACGGCACTGCTCGCGGTATTGAGCAAGCCAATATAGAGTATCATGGAACGAAGACTGGTCATGTTGGGTCAGATATGAAATCTGCTAATAACTACCCTGATAGAGGAAACAAAGTTAATTCATTCGATCATAACAATAAAACTCGTCCAAAACAAAGGCAAAAATATTTTGAAAAAAGCTACAATCAAGAGATTTCTAAACTAAAAGGTAAAGGCGATTGTGGTTGACGGACAAGTTTTTTAACTTACAGCATAAGAGGTATATTTTATGGGATGGTGGTCAATTTCAGATGAAAACAATATTACCATTGGTGATACTGTTTTAGACTTGGCTCGCAATTTTTTAATTGATTTTAGCAAGGAATATCAAGAAGATTTAGAAAGGAAGCCTACATTGACGGAGCTTCAATATGCACTAAATCTTGTTTTGAAAGTCAATCTTGATAATCATATTCTTCAAAACTTTGAAGAACTTGAAGTAAAAAGTGTTGAAATAAAAACTTCAAAGCGACCGAAAAGAGTCAAACCAACTCCCGGTGACATATTTGCTTTTAGGATTAATGAGGAATTATTTGGCTTTGGTCGTTTGGTAGCCAGTGTAAGCATAGGGATGGTGGCAGAAATTTTTGATTACTTTTCAAAGCAACCAATTCTGGATTTATCTAAAACTAATAAATGGTTGATAAAGCCTTTGATTTTAGATACATGTTCATTATTTGAGAGAAAAATTGAGGGGGATTGGAGAATTATTGGTCATTTAGATGATAATAACATTGATGATAAATTTAAAGACATAAAATTTATCTACGGAATGCCTCCCAAGCAATTAATGGCTGTTTCTATAGATGACTCTGAACAGCCAATTTCTCAGCAAGAAGCAGCTTCGTTTAGAAGATATTCTCCATGTGGTGATTATGATGTTAAACAATTACTAAAAGAAATAATTGAAAAACTATAGCAATAATGATAATACCTTTGCCTCGCCTAAAAGCCTAGGTCGGTTATAGCCCTAGCATTTTATCAAGGAATCAAGCATTGTTATCGAAGATGATATAAAATCGTCGCCTCTGATTGTATTTTGACAGATATAGGAGATTATCATGAGTAAGAGTTTGTTGGAACAGTTGCCGCAGATCGTGGCGGCGGGGAAGAAACAAGCTGAGCAGATTTTGGAGGGGTTGGAAGGCAAGCATCGCATAGGCTTGCAAACCCGCGAGATTGTCATTCCCGCCAAGGATAGCGCCCATGCCGACTGGATACGGCAAGGACAATGGGCGCAACATGTCGCCAACAGCCAACAGCCAACAGCCAACAGCCAACAGTTGGATATGCTGATGCTGGCAAGTTCCCGCCATCCCAAGCTGTTTTCCACAATCGCCTGATTTACGGCGACAATCTGCTCGCGATGGCCGCATTGTTGGCCGGTGACGAACAAACTCCTTCCCTACGCGGCAAGATCGACCTGATCTATATTGACCCGCCGTTTGACTCCAAGGCGGATTACCGCACCAAAGTCATACTCCCTTCTCTTGCCCGTGGCAAAAACAGCCAATCTATGGAGTTGGAACAAAAACCCACCGTCATTGAGCAATTCGCCTATTCCGACACTTGGGCGGACGGCACGGCCTCTTATCTGGCAATGATTACCCCCCGCTTGATTTTGATGCGGGAACTCTTGAGTGACAGGGGTTCAATTTATGTGCATCTGGATTGGCATGTGGGGCATTATGTCAAGATTGTGTTGGATGAGGTATTTGGCAGGGATGCTTTCAAAAATGAAATTATTTGGAAAAGTGGTGTTGTAAAAGGCGCAAAAACAACATCAAACAAATATGGACGAGTTTGTGACTCAGTGTTCTTTTATACCAAAATGGATGCCTATTTTTTTAAGACTCCATTTAAACCCGTTGATTTAAGTGACCCTAACAACAAATTTAAATTCAAAGATGAAAATGGTCGTATTTATAGCCGTGATAACCCATTAGGTGATTATTCGGATGATATGATCGAAAAATTTAAAAAGGAAGGTCGAATTTACTATACTAATACAGGAAAAATGCAACTTATAAGGTATCTTGATGAAATAGAAGGAAAAGCCGTTGGGAATTTATGGGACGATATTCATGTAATCAATCAAGTTGCTAAAGAACGACTCGATTACGCTACTCAAAAACCCGAAAAACTCCTCGACCGAATTATCCAAGCCTCCTGCCCTGAAAACGGCCTAGTCGCCGATTTCTTCGGCGGTTCCGGCACTACCGCCGCCGTCGCAGAGAAGCTAGACCGAAACTGGATAATCTCTGATCTAGGCAAACCGGCTTGCATGATTATGCGAAAACGCCTAATTGACCAAAACGCCCAACCATTTTTATATCAGGCGATTGGGGATTATCAGGTGGAAGCGGCAAAATCGACATTGGGCCGAAAATTTCGTATCGGCGAGTTATCGCAGATTGTGTTATCGCTGTATGGGGCATTGCCTTTACCACCGGAGGAAAACCCCGGACGAAATTTAGGTCGAATTGGCAAAATATTGATATTAGTTGACTCGCCTAACAAAATGACCGGGCTACCGACGCTCAAAAAAGCTATCGCATTGAGGGATTCAGTGATGGGCGGTTGGGATAAGGTCATTGTACTTGGTTGGAATTTCACGCCGTCCATCGGTCATGATATTCAAGCCTTGAATGATGAACGGCTAGAAGTGTTGGTCATTCCGCCGGATTTGCTAGACCGCTTGAAAAAGAAAGGCGGAGTGGAGAAAATGAAAGGCTCGGTGCGGTTTTCTAGTTTGCAGTATTTGACGATTAAACCTGTAATCAGAAAATCCCCCCTAACCCCCCTTTATCAAGGGGGGAACAGTGCAGATGAAACCCTCACCGTTGAACTGGACAATTATGTGTTGCTATCGCCCGATGCCATCAATTTAGATGAGGCGAACCGGGAAAAACTGCAAGCGGTGATGAATGCCGAGCCTTTGGCGTTGATTGAATATTGGGCGGTAGACCCGAATTATGATGGCGAAGTGTTCCGTTCGGTTTGGCAGGATTATCGCGGCAACACCGAAAATGATGGTGATCCGTTGCGGGTGGTGACCAAGGCGGTATTGCAAATCCCGTATCAGCCTGAAACCCGGCGCGTTTGTGTGCGGGTGGTGGATGTGTTTGGGTTTGAAGCGGAAGCTATCACGGAGGTGCAGCCATGAGTAGCTTAGTTTTAGCCAAAAACCTGACCACGAAAACCGAACAAGTATGCATTGGGCTTGAAGACGGGGTTGCCGATATATTGGAGATGGTGACACCCACCACGGCGGAATTGTTGAAATTCTGGTTTCAAACCGATTATTGCCAGATGCGCCGGTTTAATTTTCATGATGGGCAACAACAGGCCATCTTGAATACGATTTTTGCCCACGAAATCATCAACCAGCCGAGCTTAAAAGCTTTATATCAAGCCATTGCCCCGGAAGAATTATTGACAGGTAAACGACTACAGGAGGTTTCACAAGTCAAGCATAATCATCCAAAATATTGCCTGAAAATGGCAACCGGTACAGGTAAGACATGGGTATTGCAAGCCTTGTTAGTGTGGCAGTTATTGAATAAAGCCGCCAATCCTGCGGATGAACGCTTCACCCGGCATTTTCTATTAGTTGCTCCGGGTTTGATTGTTTATGACCGATTATTGGATGCGTTTTGTGGCAAAGAATCTAACGGGCAACGCGATTTTGAACAATCGGACATCAAACGCTATGCCGAGTTGTTCATACCTGAAGGGCATCGGGAGCAGATTTTTGGTTTCGTGATGGGCAATGTCTGCGCCAAGGATGAGATCGGCAAAAAGACCACGGGCGGCGGCATTATTGCCATCACCAACTGGCATCTATTATGCGAAGCTGATACGGAGGAAGAAACCGACGAATTGGAAACCCCCGGAATGGTGGCAGACCCAAAAGCAGTGGTGGAGTCCATCTTCCCCATTACACCGGGCAAGAGTGCGGGCAATAGTTTGGATATGTTGGATCAACGGTTTGCACGGGGCGGGGTGTTGGATTTTTTGGCTGAATTACCGGAATTGCTGGTGTTCAACGATGAGGCCCAATGGATTCGAGAATTCAAGCGAGAAGGAGAGATCGTAGATAATGAATGGCAAAAAAGCCTCAGCAAAATTGCAAAAAACAAAAAGCATCACTTCGTGCAAGTGGATTTTTCCGCTACGCCTTTCTACGATGTAGGGGTTGGCCAGAACAAGGTAAAGATTTTTTTCTCGCATATCATTGTTGATTTTGACTTGAAAGCTGCCATGAGGGCAGGATTGGTCAAGGCATTGGTTTTAGACAAACGCAGGGAAATCGGCGCATTGCCGTTGGACTTCAAAGCCGAGCATGACTCAGACGGCAATCGGGCACTATCGGAAGGTCAGCGGGTAATGCTTAGAGTCGGATTAAAAAAATTGGAAATCTTGAAAGCTGATTTTGCCAAACTTGACCCGGCACGACACCCAAAAATGTTGGTGGTCTGTGAGGACACCACCGTATCGCCTTTGATCGTTCAATTTTTGCAGGAACAAGGTTTAGGCGAAGAAGAAATCATGGCGATTGATTCCGGCAAAAAAGGCGAACTGAAGCCTAGTGAATGGGCAGTAGTGCGGGAACGACTGTTTGATGTGGATCGTCACGCCACACCGCGAGTGGTTGTCAGCGTATTGATGTTGCGGGAGGGGTTTGATGTCAACAATATTTGCGTGATCGTGCCGCTGCGTTCCAACCAAGCACAAATTTTATTAGAGCAAACCATCGGGCGCGGTTTGCGCTTGATGTGGCGTGAAGATGATTATGACAGCAACAAGCACGAAAACCGGGAACGGATCAAAAATGGTCAAGAACCGAATGACTTGATCGACATTTTGACGGTTGTGGAACACCCGGCTTTCCAGCAGTTTTATGATGAATTGATGCAAGATGGCTTGGTGGGTACGACTGATGACGATAGCGACGACAAAAGTGCAGTGTCCGATTTGATGACTGTTGAATTAGTTGACAACTATCAAGATTTTGACTTTGCCATTCCGTTTGTATTGCGGGAGGGCGAAGAAACTCTGCAACAACTCAACCTAGATGCTTTGTCGCTTCCATCATTCAGCGGATTTAGCCTGACACAACTTAAAGCGATGATTGGCCGGGGCGATGTCATTTCCTCTCACGATGTGCAAACACAAACCCGCTTTGGTGATTATCGGGTAGATGGCGGGGTAATGACGGCGACGGGCTATAATGACTATCTGGCAAGGCTAACTAAACGATTAGGGCAAGCACTGAGCCAACCGTTGACAAAAAGCAGCAAATCATTAAATCAAAGCAAGTTTCCCTATTTGCAAATTGACCAATCGGCGATAGCGAGCAGTTTAGATGCTTACATCAAACAACGGCTATTTGGCGATTCGTTTAATCCGTTGGACGATGAAAATTGGCGAATTTTATTATTGGAACCCGTGGCTGAGCATCTGGTTAAGGTGTTCGCCAATGCCCTATTGAATGCAGAAGACAACGAGACCGCCACACTTGCCGAGGTGGTCTACCGCCAGCTATCGGAAGTTGCCAAACTGACCGTGCGTGAAAGTTCCTCTTTGCCGGTCACCAAGTGCATTTACCAGCGACTCCCCTATCCGGCCCGCAATGGCGGCTTGGAGCAAGCCTTCATTGAATGGGCGATGCACGATGCCAGTGTCGAGGCATTTTGCAAGATCAACGAACAAAAACATGATTTTGCCCGATTGCGTTATCTCAAAGAAGAGGGTTTACCCGCTTTTTATTCGCCTGATTTTATTGTGCGTGTCCCGCAATTTATTTATTGGGTTGAAACAAAAGCCCAACAACAAGTCAACCATCCCAATGTACAGCGCAAACTCAAGGCCGCGTTGGCTTGGTGTGGACGGATCAATGCTTTACCCGCCGAACAGCGGGGAGATAGGGAATGGCATTATGTCCTGCTAGGGGAAGCGACCTTTTATGATTGGCGGAACAAGGGTGCGGGACTTGACCAATTATTGGATTTTGCCCGGTTGCGTGATGCGGACAAGGGACAGCAAAAACTAGACTTTGGTTAATTGAAAGAAAAAATGTTTAGGTTAGGCGCGGATTATTTTCGCGCATTTGCTGAAATCGGGCAAAGATTAAACCTCCCTTTCACTCACTCGTTGTACTGGTTCCTAATCCCTCAATCTCTACCTCTCTCCACGCTAACCGGAAGTTGGAGATTGCAAGACAGCGTTCCCAAGCAGGAGAGACTGTCAAAGTATTCATTTTTTTCCACTTCGACATTGAAGATCAATGAGTTGAAATCGAAAGATAGCCGATTATGGCAATTCTTTCATTGTCTCAGGAACTTGGGAACAAGTAGAGCTTGTGAGAAGTGTTAGCCGATACTTTGGATGGACTTATCTGCTGACTTGGAATTGTAGGCATATAGACAATGCGGAGAAAAAGCCATTGATACGAAAAATTTGCCAAAATTATGGCTTTATTTGCCCGGAAATCGCCACACCGATAGAACTGATGGGGGTTAATGAAGATGATTGATGAAACTTTGCAAGAACTGTGGTCTGTCAAAGACAACCTAGCCAAAGAACACGCTTACGATTTGGATAGTTTGGTTGATTACCTAAAGAAAAAATATAATCTCGAAAGTGAGACAATACAAAAACCAGTTTTGCCTAGTATTGAGTCTAAATTTGAAATCACATAGGGATTACAAGGCTTGCCTTGCGAGGGTTCCCAATTGTGGGTACATACCAGCAAGGCAAGCCTTGCACTCCAAGCGTAGGCAAGACCTAAGCCTTAATTTAATGGCATTGAACCCAAGCCTCCCCCCGATCTCAAAACCCCCTCTCCCTTTGGGATAGGGTTGGGTGAAGGTCTTGGGGCAATGCAGTTGAATTAACACTTGTGATTAATTCATTCCGCTGGCTGAGCGAAGCCGAAGCCAGCTTGTTCGCTTCAACTTCTCCCCTCGACTTCGCTCGGGGAACAGGCTGCGGATGGCTTAATTCAACAGCATTGTAATCCGAGGGGGTTTATGCGTAAGCTTACACCGCCGCCAACGCTTGAGCCAAATCTTCTTTCAAATCATCAATATGCTCTATGCCTATGGACAAACGCACCATGTCCACGGTCACCCCGGCTTTGGCGAGTTCTGCCGGCGACAATTGGCGGTGCGTGGTACTGGCAGGGTGACAGGCGAGTGATTTTGAGTCGCCAATATTCACCAAACGAGTAAACAGCTTCAACGCATCTTGGAAGCGAGCGCCAGCTTCGGCACCGCCTTTGACGCCAAACGTCAAAATGCCCGATGCGCGGCCATTCATGTATCGTTGCACCAAGGGATAGTCCACATGATCCGGCAGGCCGGCATAGTTCAGCCAACTGACTTTGTCATGCTGGCGTAGGAATTCCGCGACCGCCACTGTGTTTTCACAAATGCGATCCATGCGTAAGGCCAAGGTTTCAATGCCTTGCAAAATCATGAAACTGTTAAACGGCGAAAGCGCCCCGCCAGTGTTGCGCAGTGGCACAACCCGCGCTCGCCCGATGTAGGCGGCCTCGCCCAAGGCTTCGGTATACACCACACCGTGATACGAGACATCGGGTTCATTCAGACGACGGAAACGCGCTTTGTGTTCGGCCCATGGGAATTTGCCACTATCCACGATGGCCCCGCCAAGCGTCGTCCCGTGTCCGCCCATGTATTTGGTCAGAGAATGCACCACAATGTCTGCGCCGTGTTCAATCGGACGGCATAGATAAGGGCTAGGGACGGTGTTGTCCACAATCAACGGAACACCCGCCTCATGGGCTATGTTGGCTAAAGCGGCAAGATCAACGATATTGCCTAGCGGATTGCCTATGGATTCGCAGAATACCGCTTTGGTTTTTTCATCAATCAGCGGCTTGAAACTTTCGGGGTCCCGATAATCGGCAAAGCGGACTTGGATGCCAAATTGCGGCAAGGTATGGGCAAATAAATTGTAAGTGCCGCCGTATAAGGTTCCGACTGAAACAATATTGTCCCCGGCTTCGGCGATAGTCAGTAACGAATAAGTCACCGCCATCGAGCCGGAAGATAACACCAATGCGCCGATACCGCCTTCCAAAGCGGCAACGCGCTTTTCCAACACGTCGGTTGTCGGGTTCATGATGCGTGTGTAGATGTTGCCTTGTACTTTCAGGTCAAACAAATCCGCGCCATGTTGGGTATCGTCGAAGGCATAGGAAACAGTTTGGTAAATCGGCACGGCGACCGCTTTGGTGGTGGGTTCAGGCGAATAGCCTTCATGGACGGCCAAGGTCTCAAATTTCATAGGTTTGTCCTAGTGCGTTGGTAAATAGTTAATGATCAAAATGGGGCAACACACCCCCCGCGATTATTTTTTGGTGCCTTGGTAAGCCGCCTCTTCGCTTTCCCGCATGATACGGTTGCCCTCGTCGATCAGGCGCTGGCCTTCTTCCATTTTTATCCGGCCTTGGCGCAAAGTTTCCTCGCCCAATTGGACTTTCTGTTGGCCTTGCTTCCAATTTTCACCGTACTTGGCTAGGTTTTGGCTTTCCAATAGCATGAGTTCTCCCGATTTGAGTTTTGGCGCATCCGTCGGCGGTGGCGCGACAGGTGGCTTGGAGGAAGCACAAGCCACTAGGACGAGGGTTCCGGCAATGGTGAGTAGTGTGGTTTTGGAGGTAAAAAGTGGATTCATAAGGTTGATGCTTCCGGGATTGTTTAAAATTTTTTACATTTTAACTCAAAATCATAAGCTTATTGATGAAGAAAGGGAAACA
>CAIWDB010000568.1 GCA_903911305.1 uncultured Methylococcaceae bacterium
CGCCAAAGATTCATCGTATTGTTGCTGGCTGACCAAATTTTTAGCCCGCACATCCCGAATGCGTTTGAAAGTTTCTTCCTCTAGCTTCAACGATGCCTGACTCTGCCCATAAGCGGAGCGCTGTTCTTCCGCATTGAGTTCGACCAACAGATCACCCTCTTTTGTCTTTTGCCCTTCCTCGAAACGAATCGCGGCTATCCGCCCGACAATTTCTGGGCGCAAAACAATCGACTCCCCTGCCAGCAAATCGCCGACTGCCTCGATCTTGGCAGAAACCTTTTCACGCTTGGCGTGTGCAGCCTTGACCGGCAAGGCCATCATGCCAGGTAGTCCGGCCTGAGACGGTGGTGGGGCGGGTATCTGGTTGAACCGACTATACCAGCGCCACGCGAAAAACAAAGCAACGCCTAACACTAAAACGCCCAATAGCTTTTTCATTCGGACAAATTTGTTATATGATAATGGGGAAAAAATAAGTGGTTCAACATCCATTGGCAAAACTAGGGGAGCCAGTTTTGGTGCTGATTGATCTTGCACTGGTCATAAGAAGTAGGCTAAATTCTAAAAAGTCTGACACAAAACAAGTTCATCCCATATGTTGCATCACAACCACAGAAGAATTGATCAGTGATATATTGTGCCGAATAGAAAACTGCATGGAAAGCTCCAACCACGACCTAGGGCTTGGGTTAATCTCCATTTCCATCCTCGCTTCTAACATGATAAACCAAAAACGAGCACCAAAGGTTAAAGTATAATTATAACTTAATACCATAAATAAGCATGGTTTTTCATGAAACTATCCATTGTCACCACACTTTATCAGTCTTCACCCCATATCAATGAATTTTACCGCCGAGCCAGCTTGGTAGCTAGACAAGTAGCCGACGACGACTACGAGATCATCCTCGTAAACGATGGATCTCCCGACAACAGCCTTGAATTGGCAATTGCCATTTACAATTCGGATCCCAAGGCCACCGTAATTGACCTGTCACGCAACTTTGGCCACCATAAAGCCATAATGAACGGCCTTTCTTATGCAAAAGGCGATCTTGTTTTATTGATAGATTGCGACTTGGAAGAAGAACCCGAATGGCTAATTAGTTTTTCCGAACAGATGGGCAAAGATAAGTGCGATGTAGTATACGGGGTTCAAGAGCAGCGCAAAGGGAGTTTCTTTGAACGCATCAGTGGACAATGGTTTTATAATTTCTTCAATGCATTGACAGGCATGTCCCTACCTGAAAACATTGTGATAGCGAGATTAATGACACTGCGTTACGTCAAAGCTTTATTGCTCCATGAAGAAAGGGAGGTTTTCATAGCGGGTCTTTTTCATATCACTGGCTTCAATCAAACGCCCCAAAGAGTAATCAAGCATAGTACCAGCAAAACTACATATACATTTCGAAGGAAAATGTCTATGCTTGTCAATTCGGTCACATCTTTCAGTAATGCGCCGTTGAGGAGTATCTTCTACATTGGCCTATCGATTTCATTATTTTCCTTATTCTATATACTACACCTATTCATTCAATGGATATTTTTCGTCAAGCCGCTAAGCGGTTGGACTTCAGTGATGGCATCGATTTGGCTACTCGGAGGGATGATTATCTCCTTCATAGGCGTGGTCGGAATTTACTTATCCAAAATTTTCTCGGAAACAAAGCGACGACCCTATACGATTGTAAGAGAGGTTTTCAGTTATAACACCCCAAGAAATTCTAATTCCAGCCAATGAAGAAACCCTTGGTAATTTTTGGTTCGACAGAAATGGCTCAGTTGGCTCACTTCTATTTTACACGTGAGTCCGATTACAAAGTAATAGCCTTCACCGTTGATGAAGAATATATCGAAGATTCAGTTTATTGCGGCCTACCCATTGTCCCATTCGAAAGAGTGCAAGAAATTTATCCACCAAGCCAGAACGAAATTTTTATAGCCATCGCCTACACTAAATTAAATGCTGTTCGCAAGGAAAAATACATTATTGCTAAAGCAAAAGGTTATACATGCCCATCATTCATTCATCCTAAATCCACCCTATTGAATGATTGGCAGATTGGTGAAAATTGTTTCATTTTTGAAGACAATACGATTCAACCTTTTGTCACTATTGGCAATAATGTGACATTATGGAGTGGCAACCATGTAGGCCACCATTCAGTCATTAAAGATCACTGCTTTATTGCCTCTCATGCGGTCATTTCAGGGGGAGTTGAAATTGGAGAGCAGTGTTTTATCGGCGTGAACGCAACCTTGCGCGACCACATCAAAATAGGTGATAGATGCGTGATTGGAGCGGGTGCTTTGCTGCTTGCCGATGCGGAACCTGAAGGGGTTTATATTGGCACTGCAACGGAACGTTCCAAAATCTCAAGTACGAAATTGAAAAAAATATGAATCTTCATCCGTTTAAATGGCGAAAGCTCGGACTGGTTTTTTGCCCTTCTGGAGAAACACCATGGATGAAATCTCATGCAGCAGTTCCAATTGCCGAGAATTTAGGCGGCGATTTATTCAAAATACATTTTAGTTCCCGTGACGACCATAATAGAAGCCACACAGGGTATTTGGTGTTTGATATCTCTCGGCCTGACCAAATTCTGGACATCTCTACTGAACCTGTCCTTGTGCCGGGAAAGTTGGGTGAGTTTGATGATAGTGGCGCGATGGCCTCTTGGCTTGTCATTCGACAGAATATCAAATTTCTCTATTACGCAGGATGGAACTTAGGCATCACCGTGCCTTTTCACAACTCAATCGGCTTATCCGTTAGTACGCAAAATGATGAATATAATCGCTATTCCAACGGACCCATTGTTGACCGATCTATCAATGAACCCCACTTTTGTGGAAGTTGTTGCGTGTTGCCGGGCGATGATTTTTGGCGTATGTGGTACCTGTCTTGCACTGAGTGGAGAATGCTCAATGGCAAACCTGAACACCGCTATCACATAAAATACGCGGAGTCTAACGATGGCATTCACTGGCAAAGAGATGGATTGGTTTCCATTGATTATTTGAACGACCAAGAACATGCAATTTCCAGACCATCAGTAATACGCGACAATGACCGATGGAAAATGTGGTACTCCTATCGCGGTCAATCCTATCGAATAGGTTATGCCGAGTCAGATGATGGTCGCTCTTGGAAACGGCTCGACCATCAAATTAATCTCGATATTTCACCATCAGGATGGGATTCTGAAATGATAGAATATCCATTTGTATTTGATCACAAGGGCCAAAGATATATGCTTTATAACGGCAACGGCTATGGTAAAACAGGTTTCGGCTTGGCAGTGCTTGAATAAGCACACTTTATAATCTATATGCGGTAAAGTAAAACGAAAGAAGTCCATCCATAATGATAATAAATCCTAATGCCAAGCAAAGATCTTATGAAGCTTTTTGCGAGCCGGAATTGCATAAACCGCTTCGGCTAGAGCCACATATAGGCTTATGTAATGATAATGGCACATTATACAAATTTATCGAACCCAATCATCGCATCATAGACTTTATTGAGCCTAATTTAATCAATGCTTTCGACAAGGCAAATAGGGAGGCATATGACTCACCTTCATCAGTTGAGAAATATAACAATTACTTGGATTGGCTCTTCAAAAGCTTCAAAGAGGATGAAATGGAATTTCGTAAAAAGCTTTTGTCTCGCCTAAAGCTTTCCAAAGGCATGAAAGTACTCGTTACTGGGTGTGGATTAGGGGATGACCTGCCTATTATCCTAGACGAAATAGGCTTTGAAGGGGAAGTACACGCCCAAGACATTTGTAAATCTATGGTTGTCACTGCCTACGGAAATATTGAAAATCAGAATATATACTTTTCAATATCAAACGCAACATCCCTGCCCTACATTTCAAGATATTTCGACGCAGTCTTTCATTTTGGGGGAATCAATCTTTTTGGCGATGTAAAAAAAGCGATTTCAGAAATGGAGCGGGTCTGTAAAATAGGCGGAGTGGTATTATTTGGCGATGAAGGAATCGCACCCCACTTAAAGGGTTCCCTGTATGCGGATATAGCGATAAACAATATAGGATTGTGGGCTACTGAAACGCCTATAAACTTGATTCCATATAACGCATCTGCCATAGAACTTAGCTATATATTAGGAAATTGTTTTTATCTTATTTCATTTACTCCCACCACAGGCTTCCCTGAAATGGATATTGATGTCCCTCACCAAGGCATAAGAGGGGGGACGGCAAGGACACGCTACATTGGAAAGCAGCTTAGCATCACTGAACAGTCAAAACAAAAGCTGTTTAATGAAGCAAACAGTAAGGGCATATCAGTCCATACACTATTAGATGAGATCATCGCCAAACAAATCTCCGACGACTTGCTATAATGCATCCCCAAAACAAACCCTATGCCAATGATCCCGTTGATTTGGCCTGAACCTTCCAACACCGCGAGTTAAGCCTATGGCAACGCAAACCTCCTCAAACATCTTAGAAAGCAAATCAAGCAAACTTTTAAGAGAGTTGCTTGGCTCTGGACGCCCAATCATTTACATCATGACAGCCGAGGAGCAACGCATCGCCAGGCTATTGCGTGAAGGCGCACAGCATTTCTTTACACCCTCTCTGCCGTATTGGTCTTGGAGCCTGACCGAAGGCATGGTCTGTTCCGACGGCACCAAGTCGGATCATGACACTACCACACCCCGCGCCGCACTGGATTTTATCGCCGATTATAAAGGTGGTGCGGTTTTCCATATGAAAGACTTCCACGATGCCTTGCGCGAGGCCGTCGTGGTTCGGCGCATTCGCGATTTGTATGAGTCTTGTGTCGGAAAAAACAAATTCCTTGTGATTTCATCGCCCATCCGCTTCATCCCAGAAGAAATCAGCCGTAACATCGTATTTTTTGAACTCACCATTCCTGATTTCAACGAAGTCAAATTCTTTTTGGAAGAACAGGCCGCCGCCCTCGTCGCAGCAGGCAAGACGGTGGACACCAGTGAAGCAACCATCATCCACATGACCCGCGCCTTGCAAGGGCTTACGATGGACGAAGCAGGCTTTGCCATCCATCGCGCCATTGCCGAATCCGGTCAGCTTGGCATGGAATCACTCCCGGTGCTGTTTGAAGAAAAACGCCTATTGGTCAATCGTTCGGGCACAATCCAATACATTGCCGACGGGGCACAAATCGAAGCCGTTGGCGGGTTGGAAGTGATGAAAAAATGGCTGCTGGAACGCCGTCAATTGTTTTTGATGCGCGATAGCATCGGTGTGGAACTTGTGCCGAAAGGAGTCTTGGTGATGGGTGTGTCGGGTTGCGGCAAAAGCCTGTCCGTCAAAGCGGTCGCCTCCTGCTTTGAATTGCCGCTTTACCGCATCGACATGACCGAAATTTTCTCAGGCCGCCATGGCAACCCGGAATGGGCGTTTGCCCGTGCCTGCCGCACCATGGAAGCGATTGCCCCGGCGGTCGTATGGTTCGACGAAATCGAAATGGGCATCACCTCGTCGGAGTCTTCCGGTGAGCAAGGCCGCATCTTCGCCTTTTTCTTAACTTGGATGCAAGAAAAGGTCAGAGGCTTGTTTGTTGCGGCGACCGCCAATCGCATCGACTTGCTACCGGCAGAAATGATCCGCAAGGGTCGTTTTGACGAGGTGTTCTTCGTTGATGTACCGATGGACGAGGAACGCATTGACATTTTCAATATCCATTTGCGCAAACGCGGAATTGATCCCACCGGCTTTGGTGTCGAGCGTTTGACCAAGTTAACCAAGGGCTGGACTGGGGCCGAATGCGAACAATGCGTCGTCTCTGCCGTCACTCGCGCCAAGCTGGAAGACCGCGAGATGACACTGGAAGACTTGCTTCGCACGGCGGGCAATATCGTGCCATTGTCGAAGACCATGAAGGAACAAGTGGATCATATTCGCAGTTGGGCAAGAGACCGTGCCGCCCCGGCATCCTACGGGGATCATCGTTAATAGAGCCATATTTGGCATCATGACCAACGGTAAAACACTCTGGCCTGAAAAGTTAGGGTGTCTGCCAATCAACAACCTCACATAGTTCGATTTTTCATGTTTCGCATATCTTCTTACACTGTTCTAACGATTCTTCTTTGTTTCACTCAGTTGTCGCTCGCCGCTCCTTTCTGGGGTGACCAGCAATCTCAGCCAGTCGAAACACCCCCGTCCAAGCTTAAACCCGGGCAATTTATTTGGAAGGGGGGCGCTATCCCTACAGGACCGATTGTGGTGGTCGTTAGCCTGCCCGAACAAAGGGCTTACGTCTTCCGAAATGGGATACGCATCGGCGTTTCCAGCGCGAGTACAGGCATGGCGAATCACGCCACACCCACGGGAGTTTTCATGGTGCTTCAAAAAGACAAGGATCATCGTTCGAAAACTTATAATAATGCGGCAATGCCTTATACCGAGCGGCTCACGTGGGATGGCGTGGCGCTTCATGCCGGCGGGCTTCCCGGCTATCCGTCTTCCCACGGCTGCGTCCACCTTCCTTCCGAATTTGCCCGCCACTTGTTTGAGGTTTCACCTAGGGGCATGACGGTGGTGATAGCCAACCATTACAACAAACCAGCAGACGTTGTGCATCCCTCCGCGCTTTCGCCGGTGGATGCCAATACCGGTGCCACCATTAAAATCCCCCGACTCAGTGCCAACGAAGAGTTCCGATGGAAGCCGGAGGCCGCTTCATCCGGCCCATTATCCATCGTCATGAGCGGTGCAGACCAGCGTGTACTGGTGTTTCGTAATGGGGTCGAAATTGGACGGGCAAGGCTAGGGATCAGCCAGCCCGGAACGCTGCTTGGAACCCACGCCTATATTATGCAGGATGGCTGGGGTGTGGGGAAAAGCCCCATTGCCAAGGACGCGCAAGCGCATCGGTGGACAGCGGTGGGGATTCCCGGCCATGCCAACGAGCATGGGCAAGCGTTGAATTCGTCTGAGGTTGGTCGCATTACCCTGCCGTCGCGCTTTGCCAAGTCGCTCTATGATAGTTTGGTTCCTGGCACTACCCTGTTAGTCACCGATGAACCCATTTTGGAGCAAAAGACAACCAATGTCGCGCTCAGCATCATGAACACAGACAAACCCAAAGGAAAGAAGTGGGATGGAAAAAGCAGAGAGTATCTTTTCTAATCTGTATACAACACCTCACCCATAGCCCCTCTCCCGGCGGGAGAAGGGAAATAACTCAATGCCAATCGCCACGAAGGAGTCCATTGCATGATTAGATTCACCCATTTCACTAAAGTCGTGTTTGCCGCTTGTCTGTTGACCGGCTTAGTAGCCTGCGCATCAACTCATTCACACCATGGCTCGCATCCGTACATCGAAGCCGCTTTTGGCCCGGAAGCCGGGGCGGAGCCACTGGTCATGAAAGTCATGGCAACTGCCAATCAGTCGCTCCGGGTGTCGGCCTACGCCTTATCATCTCCCTCTATCATCCAAGGACTTATAGCGGCAAAGCATCGTGGCGTCGATGTGCAAGCGGTGGTCGATTACGAGCATAATGTTGTCAAAGACTCCAAAAACATAGGCAAAGACGCGCTAAATGCCTTGGTGCAAGCGGGCGTTGTGGTGCGGACTAATGACAAATATCGAAAAATGCACGATAAGCTGATCATCATTGACGGGAAGCATGTGCAGACCGGGAGTTTTAACTATGCCAAATCAGCCAATAAAAATAGCGAGAATGTTTTAGTCGTATGGAATGATCCCGCCTTGGCCGAAAGCTATCTGAAACACTGGCAGTCACGGTTCAATGAAGGGACGCCTTATACCTTGCAACAATAAGTAGTCCGTCGATCTGCCACGGAAGCAGGAATATCATTCTCAATGGATGGAATTGCACACTCAGTCCCATCCTATCGCCCCTAAGGTATGAGCCCCCCGCGAACTCATGAAAAGCATCTACCCAGTCATTCGATCATTCAAATTTATTTTGATACTCTTCTTGGTCACTGTCGCATTCCCAAGCCATGCGATTGTTGCTCAAGACATCCTTCCGAATCCGCTTGAACCTGCCCACACCCAAAGTCCGCGCAGTACCCTTGAAGGGTTTCTAAACGCCATGGACGAACGCTTCAATGTCACTTTTGGGAAAAACGGAATCCTGCACCGATATCTCGATTCTGGTGAACTTTTTGCAAACGAACGGGAACTCCAAGCAGCCATTGCCAAGATGCTCAAAGCCGAAGAACTGAGTACCAAATACCTTGATTTATCCGGTCTTCCCCCCGCCACCGTGGACGAGGCATCTTGGCGCTTAAGTATCCAGCTTAAGGAGATACTGGATCGCATCGGCTTGCCTCCCCTCAACGACGTTCCAGACGCCGCCTCGCTTGAATCAAAGCCCATCAAAAAATGGACCATTCCGGGGACTGAAATTCGAATTGGACTCATCGAGTCGGGACCTAGAGCCGGCGAATTTGTGTTTACCCAAGAGACCGTCAATCAAATTCCCGCTTTCTACCAGCGAGTGAAAAACTTCCCCTACAAAGGAGGCAACACGCAGGGAATGTATGAGATTATTTTCGTACAACCCACGGGGCTTGCACTGATGTTGCATAGAGTCATTCCACCCCGATGGTTCTTCTCACTTCCCGGGTGGACCCACACCCCGATTATGGGCCAGCCCTTCTGGCAGTGGCTGTGCATTGTTTTCGTTCTTGGGTTTTATGCCGCTGCGATCTGGCTCTGCCACCACTATGCTAAACATCGGCAACGGGGGGAGCAATCCAGAACAAAACTCTGGACCGCTCTGCCTAGCCTGATGATACTGATACTAACGCCCATCACCCAATACCTTTTGGGCGAAGTCATACGGCTATCGCCGACACTGTACTCCGGGATAACCATTGTGCTTTGGATTATCTTCTACCTGACCTTGCCTTGGGTGGTTTGGATCGTTGGAGGTGTTTTAGCCGAATGGATTATTGGGAATGAACGGATTCAGACGGGCAATATTGATGCTCAGCTTATTCGTCTGGGTTTTCGCCTAGTTTCGATCATTTTTGCCATTGGCATCATCATTGAGGGAGCCAACCGTGTGGGTCTACCCTCATACTCGGTGATTGCCGGGTTAGGCATTGGTGGTTTGGCGATGGCTTTGGCCGGGCAACAAGCCTTGGCAAACCTTCTAGGCTCGCTCATCATCATGTTGGAAAAGCCGTTTCGGGTGGGTCATTCGATTCGAACATCCGGCATCGAAGGACGGGTCGAGGACATCGGGTTTAGAAGCACCCGTCTTCGTACACCTGAAAACACCCTGGTCGTTGTGCCCAGTGCCTCGTTGGTCAACAACACCATTGAAAATCTCACCCTCAGAAAATCTTGGCGCGTTCAGCGGACTATCTTCCTGAAGTTCGGCACGACCATGTCAAGCCTTCAAGCCTTCAAGTCTCAAGTTAAAGATTTACTTCAGGATGACAAGGACATTAAGGGCGAAACCATCAAAGTGGCACTCAACCAGATCGGTCTGAATGGTTTTGAGTTGATCGTCGATTACACCCTATCCGTAAAGGATGAACGGGAACGGGTAAAAATAATGGATCAAATCATGAACGCTATTGGAAATATCGCTGAATCCAATTCGATTGAGTTTGGGAAATCTAGCGACTGACCTGACGTAATCGGATTTCCTCTATTGGAAAATCAAAAATTCACACATCCACTCACTAATCATGATTATGCCTACTTATCCCAAAATCACTTGTTTGCTTTTGACCCTGTTGCTCGCCAGCGGTTGCAACTCAATTGGCCCAGATCATCTTAGAAGCACACATCCCCTTTACAACGCGGCCATCGTTGACAGCCTCAATGAACAGTTCCTGAGCAACCTGGTGCGTCTACATTATCGGGACCCCACCTTTTTCCTAGATGTTGCAAGCGTTGCAGCAACGATGAGGCTAAGAGTGAACGGTACGTTAGCCGGTCAAGTGGACACAGATACTCCTCTCACATTGGGAGCCGACACGTCTTACGAGACTTACCCTACGATCAGCTACGCGCCTTTACAGGGAGAGGATTTTGTAAAGAGTCTTCTGTCTCCCATTTCCATCGACGCTCTGCTGGCATTGACTGGGTCAGGATGGTCGCTTAAAAGAGTTTTTGGGCTTTGCGTCGAACGTATCAACGGCATTCAGAATGCCCCGTCTGCTTCTGGCCCCAATCCAACCAAAGCCCCAAGGCACTTTCATGAATGGAACCACTTGATTGAGGTGTTCAACAGGTTAGAGGAAGATCATATAATAGAGGCAAGGCTCGATCCGAAGACGAAGACATTGAAGGTCGAATTTCAGTCGATGCCCGAGCATGAGGCAGACATTCGGGAAATTAAGTCCATCCTCAAGTTGGATCAAAAGCTAAGTATCTTCAATATAGAAGGCGATTCAATTGATAGAAGTGCAGAGACTATCCGAATTATAACCAGGCCCCTGATGAGTACCTTCTTTTACCTTTCCCATCGTGTTGATGTACCTGTAGAACATCAAAAGGCGGGCTGGGTCACTGTCACTAAAAATGAAGACGGATCAGCATTCGATTGGGGGCAAACGCCTGCTGGCAAGCTATTCCACGTAAAAGAAAGTGAGGACAAGCCGGAGAATGCGTATGTCGCAATTCCTTACGAGTCTCGCTGGTATTACATTACCAAGGACGACTTGGAATCTAAGTCAACGTTCCTTCTTCTTACCCAGCTTTTCCGTCTCCAAGCGGGGGCCGCCAAGTCGATAGGGCCGACTTTGACCATCCCAGTCAGATAATGAATTCGATTTTTGTTGGTTTTGCTGGATTAATCCTATTTCAATTACCCCGTCAGCCCTAGCTTTTAGGTTTTCCACTGTGAATCTGTAAACAGCCTTGAACAAAGCTTCTTCGTGTTGTGGTTTGACAGAAAAATTGATAGGCGGATTGGGCTTGCCCCGTTTCAGAGTATGTCCACCAAGCCTCAGAGTAAGCTTACCAAGCCACAAGGTAAGCTTACCACAAGACAAAAGAAGTCTATTGCGTCCCCAGTCAGCCTTGTTTTTCAACAGTTTTACACTAAAAGCCAATAAAATATCGCTGTTCTGGAGAAAGCTAGGGCGGTTGCCAATCAAATCATCCCGTTTCCATTGCGAAAGAAACCATCGAACCGGAATATCGTCGTTCCCATTGTTCCGCATCTGTGTCAAGAGAAATGGCTTAAATGTCCCTACGCCACACCCTCGCCACCGCAATCGGTATCAAACCAATTAATATCAACCCCCCAAACGCAAACCCAACATGGATGACATTCATCCCTAATTTAATAGACAGGGTGTACAGCCCAATCATTGCAAGCATGGCTAGGTTTTCAAAATGATTCTGCACCGCCACGGCATGACCGGCGCCGACGCTGCCATGACCTCGCTCTTGCAACAAAGCATTCAATGGCACGACAAACAAGCCGCCGCATAATCCAACCGCCACTAGCAATAGTGCCGCTTCGGTCAAACCACTCACTTGAACGAGTAGCATAATCACAGGGCCTAGTAATATACCCGGAATCAGCGCACGGTTTACAGTTTCCAATTTAATCCACACCGAAGCCAACGCCGCCCCAATGGCAATACCGACAGCCACCGCGCCATTTAGATTGGCGGGTGTCTTCGTGTCGAAAATCCCCAAGGCCAAGGGAACCCAGGCCACCAGCAACAAACGCAAAGTCGCCCCGCTACCCCAAAACAGGCTCGTACATGCCAGCGAGAAACGCACATCGCGGTTTTTCACTAACAACCATGTCGTGCGGAGAAAATCAATCACCATCGCCCAAGGTTGAAAACGCAGATTGGGATGCACGGCGGGTAATTCAGGGATCATCAAATTCGCCAACATCGCAGCGAAATAACACCCCGCCACCGTCCATAAACCCAGATCAATCGAATGATCTGCCAACCATCCACCTGAACCCACTCCCAGCAGGATGGCAACAATGGTCGAGCCTTCCATTAAGCTGTTGGCTTTGACCAGTTTTTCCGCAGTCACCAGCTCGGACAAGATGCCGTATTTGGCCGGCGAGTAAGCGGCCGCACCCGCACCCACCATGCCATAGGCCAACAAGGGATGAACCCCGGCCAGCATTGCGCCAGCACCCATTAATTTAAGCCCGTTGGACAATATCATCACCCTGCCCTTTGGCAAAGCATCGGCGAATGGCCCGGCAAAAGGGGCCAGAATGACAAATGCCAGTACGAAAAACTCCTGCAACAAGGGAATCCATTCATCCGGGCGATGTTGCGATTGCACTAAGGCTATGGCAACAAACAGTAAGGCATTATCCGCCAAGGCAGAAAGGAATTGCGCTGCCAGCACGGCAGGAAGGGCATGTTTCGACGGGGTGGCAATAGGTTGTTCGGTCATAGGTAAGGTTTATCCTTGCAGGGAAATCAGCGTTTGGCACTATCATAGACGAAGCGTTTACTTTAAGCTTCTGTATAATTAACGGATGTTACGCGGCGACCTAAATATTGGAGCGTCAAAGCTTGCTTTGACAGGCGAAATTCGCTTCGCATCTCCATAGTTCTTGTCAAAGCAAGCTTTGACGATCCTGTTATGCTAGAAAAAAGCATCTACTATATCCTTGCGTAACATCAGTCATTAACCGATGTCGGCAAAAACTAGCCGATTTGAGAATTTTATAATAATGATCTTATTTTTGAAGGCAAGTAACGGTTCGACACCTAAACTCCAGTGATCAATTTTCCATATCCGACGAGAAATAAAACCATGAATAAAATCAGCCTAAAAATAACGCTCGCATTTCTGATGATATTCGCATTTGCAGATGCGCAAGCTGTTCGCTGTGCGAGTGGCGTTTACCGTTCAGGTTGTGCCGGCCCAAATGGGGCCGTGGTAAGACGCAATCCCGCCATGGTCGCCCCAAGGAGAACTGTTGTGGTTGCGCCCCCGCGTTACCAGGGAGGATGCCGCTGGATTAACGGGGTAAGGGTTTGCAGATAGGAATAAGACGACAGTGGATTGATTGCATTCAGCAATACTCGTTATGCGCCTAAGCGTATTGTATAGCGCCGTCATTTTGGCATGGATGCCAAAGTCCAGCGTCTCAGGATGGCAAACTGGAAACCCGTCCCGTCCAATCACAACAATTAACCGATGTTACGCACGGATGCAATAGTTGCTTATTTTCTAGCGAAACGGGAGCGACATATCAGGCATTAAAATAACACCACAAAATCCGTCCCCAATAGCCATTGGCTGTTTTCAGTGCCGTTGTCGTAAACCTTGCCCGGCCCGTCGGCCCAGTCATAGCGTACCTCAGGCCGCACTGCCAACCATTTGAATGGCTTCCAGTTCATGCCCAAGGTAAACGCATAATAACCCGTGCCAGGAATGCCATAGCGGGTGCCATTTTGATCCCGAAACCATTCCGCCCTGCCGCCCACGCCGAGTTTTTCGTCAAATTGCCATGTCAGGTATTGGACGATGGAATACCAACCGGCCAAGCCCCCGTTATCCGTTACATGCGCCTGCCAGCCATGGTCGTGTTGCAGCACATAAAGCAATTTTTCCGTAATGGGGATTTGTAAGTTGGCACTGATGTAGGTGAGATTATCATCCAAGGTTTCCTTAGTGTCTCCATTCAACACCGCAAAGTTAAAGCTTGCCCCTTGTTCGCTGAGCTTCCAATTGAAGCCCCCAAGAAAGCTCCACGCACCGAATTGGTAATCGAAATTGTCTGGCCCAGTCACGGCACCGGAATAAAACGTGAAATCACGGGTGAATGGGTAGGAAAGCAAAACTCCCGTATGGGTAAATGGTGAGGATTTCATGCTATAGGAATGCGAATAGAAAAAATTGGACGGCGAGGGAACCGATTCGTAACCCAGAATGGAGTAGAAATGCCCCAAACGGACGTTCAATCCTGCCCCCAGCGGAGCGCGAACATCAATATAAGCTTGTGGCAAGGCAATTTTATAAAAGCGGAAGACATTATTGCCGATCAGATGGCTATCCCAGTTTCCGGTTGCCTGAGTGTAAGGCGTATCGGTGCCGAACATAAAATCAAAGCGCCCTCCCATCGCCCAACCCTCTTCTTTAGGGTCAATGGATTTTTCAATAAACAAATCCAACTGATGAAGATTGAATTCGTTAGCTCTGAAATTCATCGAAACCGGCACATTGTAACGGTCAGATGGATCGGCCGGATTGTAAGTGAAGCCCACCGATACCCAACCCCCCACGGTCAAACCATGGTCTTTCAGCCAAGGAAAATCGTTCGCGTTAACCCCACTAATTGCTTCCATGATTCCATTAGGCTCGTTTTGATCTGCAACGGCAGCACCGGAAACAGGCAACAAAACCGACCCTAGGAGAATGCCAAACAAGAGAAAAATCGCCCTTATATGGAGCATAATATATTTGTTTATGAAAAAACTTTGCATTTTACTCTGGATTTTATGATTGTTGGCTTAATTTGATAATATTACATATCAATGTTTTATAAGTTATTTTAAACTGAAAAAGCAAGAGACGGTAAAAAAATCGTTAAAAAATATTTACTATTGAAACGAAACTATGTATCTTTATTGTGCTTGCACAGAAAACGAACATCCACTCTGGTGCGTTCATTGTTTAAATAATTTATCGGGAAACCTATCATGACGCCTATCGCTTTTGCCGTTTTCAATCGCAACTTCAAATTTAAGATTGCTTTGGTTTTAGCCATATTGCATTTCCCCGCCATCCATGCACAGGCAGCCCCTA
>CAIWDB010000569.1 GCA_903911305.1 uncultured Methylococcaceae bacterium
GGCGACAGAATTGCCTGGCGGCCATGGCGGGCGGGAACCACCCGATCCCATCCCGACCTCGGAAGTGAAACCGCCCAGCGCCGATGATAGTGTGGACCCCCATGCGAAAGTAGGGCACTGCCAGGCATCCAAACCTATAACCCCATCCCAAAAGATGGGGTTTTTTTTATTCAATTTTTTATGTATGTAGAGCCGAGTGGATAAAATATGTCTAATTGAATAGTATTAGGGATTAGTGTTGGGGTTTATCTAATAAGTTACTTAGTTCCCTCTTGGTTTATTCCAATGGTTGAATTGATTTTTCGTATGTCTTGTTAGCTATTTACTATAGCTGTCACTTCAAATTTGCTTGAAGATTGTATATCCCTAGCATTCCTGTCACAAAATAACGACAAATCACTTATCTAGCGAGTTGATTTCATTCACCAAGCCCTATTGATTAGTGATGCATTTGAAATTCTTTATTAACATCTTTGACAACTTTTCTCTAATCCATACGAACTAAAGTCGGATTAGCACTGCAACAACGGATGCTATTCATGGTCACATTATAAAAAGAACATATAAAACAATAATATACAGATACGTTTTGGATGATTTCCTGCTCTGATTAGAAAATGTGTGGTTGATTAAATGGATTCTAGTTGATGAACATGTTCAGATAAAATCCTACGTAAATAATTGGGAATGTAGGGAAAATGACCGAATAAATAATTAAATTAGGATGTTTTCATAATTAGGCAAAGTTATTGCTAATATTAAAATGAAAGTTTTAGTTAGATCATAGAATAATCTTTGCATCTTCTAAGACTCTGAAAATATTAGAATAGGAGATAAAAATGTCACATTCAAACAATTATTTTAAAAGCGTTAGTCAATCGATATATCCTAGAGATTCGTTTCGATTGAATGCGATTGCCGCCAGTGGAGCCATACTTTTCGCACTGGGCTTTACTATGGCATCATCCGATGCCTTTGCCGACCCGGTCGGTGCTAGGCCGGTGTTCCCCAATCTAAAATTTGAGGGAAGGTCTAACGGTCAACAGGCAGTGCGACAGTTAGGTGCCAAGCTACCCGATGTGGCGGCGCATTATCGGATGTCTTCCGACAGGCTCACCGAAATTCTAAACAAAGACAAAAATGCGTGGTTGGATCAGGGTGGGCGGTTGTTGTTCATAGACGAATTCCCTCCGCTACCTCCCGAAGAGGCAACTGGGGTGACAGGCAATACCGGTGACTATCAGCCGAATACACCCGTTGACTTGACCAAGACTTTTTTGTTGCACAGCAAACCGGGTGCGCAAAGAGTCATTTATCTGGATTTCAATGGTCACACTACAACGGGCTCTGCTTGGAATGCCGGCACAATCGTTGCCGCTGCATTTGATATGGACGGAGTTCCTGCTACTTTCAGCGCGACTGAGCTTGGGCGTATTCAGTATATCTGGCAACGTGTCGCCGATGATTATGTGGCGTTTGATGTGGATGTCACCACGCAAGAACCCACTGCCGATGCCCTACATCGCACTAGCAGCTTAGATCAGGTTTACGGCACTCGGGCGGTCATCACCACCAGCAGCAGCACTGGGGTTTGCACCAGTTGTGGCGGTGTTGCCTATGTCGGTGTGTTTGATTGGTATTCATCCACAACTCCAGCCTATTACCAACCCGCTTGGGTGCTGTACGATATGCTTGGGGCGGGCAATGAAAAATATGTCGCTGAGGCAGTTTCGCATGAAGTCGGGCATAATTTGGGTTTGAGCCATGATGGCACTCCCACGCTTGGTTATTACGCAGGCCATGGGTCTGGTGTCACCGGTTGGTCGCCGATCATGGGAGTTGGCTATTACCAAAATTTGGTTCAGTGGAGCATGGGCGAGTATCCCAACGCGAATAATAAAGAAGACGACTTTTTAGTCATTCAATCGAATGGGGCATTGCTAAAACCCGACGATTTTGGAAATGTCATCACGGATGCCTCACCCTTGGGGGGTACGGCGGGTGCAATCAATCAAGTCGGTTTGATTGAAAGCAGAACAGATGTGGACGTGTTCAGCTTTGCCACCGGGGGCGGTCCATTGCAGATTACCGTCACCCCCGGGGTACGCAGCCCAGACCTTGATGTGTCCATCGCGATATTGGATGCGAAAGGAAATCCTATTGTTTCATTGGATGCGGCAGGAAACCTTATACCTTCTGTCAATCCGCCTGACGCCCTCAACGCGACCTTCATCGCAACTGTGCCGGCTGGGGCTTATTACCTTAAGATTGAGGGCGTGGGCAAAGGGGATTTGACCACGGGGTACTCGGATTATGCTAGTGTCGGGTTGTATCAGGTGACCGGTACGTACACGTCTTCAGGGGCAGTTGCGCCGATAGCCGTTGCTTCCGCCACGCCCACCAGCGGCTACGCTCCCTTGGCAGTCGGCTTCTCCAGCAACGGCTCAACCGACTCGGATGGGACTATCACTGGTTATTCTTGGAATTTCGGCGATGGCACTACCCTTTCGGCGGAACCCAATCCGCTACATACTTACACTAGCCCCGGAACGTACAGCCCGAAATTAACAGTGACGGATGCTCAAGGCTTGACAGCGAACAAGACATTGACCGTCAGCGTGGCGCAAAATCCTTTAGTGACCACGGTGCATATTGAGAGCATTGGGTTGACCATTTCAACATCCATCGTCGCTAAAGCCACCAACTATCAATGTGTAGCCAGTGTGAAGGTGAATAACTACAGTGGTGTTGGAGTCAGCAGTGCCGCAGTCAAAGGCTCTTGGACAGGGGTGACGACTTCATCCAATGTCACTGGTACTACCAATACCAGCGGTGTGGCTTCATTCGTGAGCGCCAAAACCACTAAACGGGGTACATGCACGTTTACGGTCAATAGCGTGACCTTATCCGGTTGGACGTATGATGCGAAACAAAATAGTGAAACATCGGATAGTTTGACTTACTAAACCGACTATGTCCTGTCTTGGCATCGGGCTTCCCACTGCCAAGATAGACGACAATACTTGAGACCGACTCGGTTTTGGAAACCGAGTGGGTTTTTCTTTTGGATTTGTTGAATTTCCACTGGTTTTCCTGCCCTTCTTTCCCGATAATACACGCTTTGCAATGATAACAACGGGAGAACTCATGAAGAAAATCGCAGCTATCGTTTCCATCGCACTGTTCGCTTGGGGCAGTGCGGCTCACGCCCATGGCGGGACCCGCCAGAAAGTGATCGAAAGCGTCGAAATCAACGCAACACCAGATGCGGTTTGGAATCTCATCAAGGACTTCGGCGCTGCCGCCAACTGGATGCCGGCGGTTGCCAGCGTCAAGGCAAGCAATGGCAGTGAGCCAGGCTCGGTGCGCGAAGTCACCTTGAAGAAGGGCGGTGTGATTAAGGAAGTGTTGAAAGAAGAAGATGCGATCACTCATACTATCAAGTACCGGGTCGATGCAGAGCCCGACTGCGCGGTGTTCCCAGTCAACAATTATTCCGCCACCATTGCCATCACGGCGGCGGGTGCAGGTTCTAAAGTAGAATGGACCAGCGCAGCTTATCGTTGCTTCACGCCTAACAACCCGCCGCCGGGCCAGGACGAGAAGGCCGCCATTGAGGCGATGACGACGCTGTCCAAGGAAAGCTTGGCGAATCTGAAAGCCTTGGCAGAGAAGAAATAATCGTCATGGGTTTTAACAAGCATTTTGCCTTGTCGAAAAGGGCGGCGGCGTTGGTCGCCGCCTTTTTTGTAAGCGCCATGGTTTTAGCCGAGCCTTTTGCTTTTATCACCAACCAGAAAGGCAATAGCGTATCAGTGATAGACACCGCCAAAGGCGAGGTCGTCAATACCATTGACTTGCCTCAAGGTTCCGAACCGGCAGGTGTTGCGGTCAGTCAAGACGGGGCGACGGTGGTCATCGCCAACCCCGGCAGCAAGGATGTGACTATCATCGATGGTCATGGCTTCAAACTCATTGGCAAAGTGCCGGTGGGAACTGGCGGAGTCGGAGTGGCTTTGAGCGTTGACGGTCAACTTGCCTTTGCCGCCGATTTTTATGATCGCAATATTGCCGTGGTGGACATTAAGTCCAAGTCGGTCATCAAACGCATCCCTGTGGGTGCCATTCCGGCGGGTTTGGCGGTAAGCCGGGACGGGCATAATCTGTATGTTTCCAGTCGGGATGACAATACCTTGTCGGAAATCAGCCTGAAAAGCTTTACCGTGACCCGTACAGTGAAAGTTGGCAAACATCCGTTTGGCATCCATTTGTCTCTAGACGGCACTAAACTTTTTTCGGCTAATGTGGAAAGCAACGACATGTCGGTGGTCGATTTGGCGACTTTTTCTTTGTTGAAAAATGTGCCGGTCGGAGATCGTCCCTATGCAGTGGGTGAGGCTCAACATCGGCTGTTTGTGACTAACCAGTATGATGCATTTGTATCAGTGATGGATGCCAATGAATTGAAGGTGACTGCAACCATCAAGGTGGGGGAATACCCGGAAGGTATTGCGACCCACCCGGATGGTAAGCATGTGTATGTGGCGAATTGGATGAGTAATGCTGTGTCGGTGATTGATGCCACTGAGTTGAAAGTGGTTAACACCATCGCCACCGGTGACGGTAGTCGGGCTTTTGGGGAATTCATCGCCCGTGGCAAGCCTTAATTGGATTTTGCAAGTTCACATGGACAGCTTAGCCCGCATCCCTTAAAATTAGTTTAATTACTGATATTATGCACGGAAACGAAAGCTAATTATTTCCTTGCCTGACGGGAGCGTCAAAGCTTGCTTTGACTTGGGATTGGAAATGCGAAGCTTGCTTCGCCTGTCAAAGCAAGCTTTGACGCTCCAATCCTAGGCCACTGCGTAACATCAGTTAATCAATAGTATGGACTTCAGCGGGGTGAACCATGAGGTTCGCCCCGTTTTGCATGTTAAGGTGACTTATAATGAAAACACCCGCAATCCTAGCCCTCGAAGATGGTACGATCTTTTGGGGAACTTCCATCGGCGCAGCGGGTTCCTCCGTGGGCGAGGTGGTATTCAACACATCCATCACCGGCTATCAGGAAATCATCAGCGACCCGTCTTATGCCCGGCAAATTGTGACGTTGACCTATCCGCATATCGGCAATGTGGGCGTGAATAGCGAAGATGTCGAATCCACCGGCATTTTCGCATCCGGTTTGGTGGTGCGCGATGTGCCATCTCGAATCAGCAACTGGCGATCTGAAAAAAGCCTGACGGATTATCTAATCGAACACAATGTCGTCGGCATTGCCGACATCGACACCCGCAAGCTAACCCGCATCCTGCGCGACAAAGGCGCACAACGTGGCTGCATCGTTGCTGGCGACACGCTAGACGAAGCCGAGGCCGTGGAACTCGCTAAGGGCTTTCCCGGCTTGCAAGGCATGGATTTAGCCAAAGAAGTTTGCGTCTCTGCGCCTTATTCATGGACGCAAACCCAATGGCAATTGGAATCGGGCTATGGCGAACAGGCGTTGCCGCGCTTCCATGTGGTCGCTTATGATTTTGGCATCAAGCGCAACATCTTAAGAATGCTGGCGGAACGCGGTTGCCGCCTGACCGTTGTGCCGGCGCAAACCCCGGCCAGTGCGGTATTGGCGCAAAAACCCGATGGCGTGTTCTTGTCCAACGGACCCGGCGACCCCGAACCTTGCGATTACGCCATTGCTGCGATTCAAGAAATCATCGCCGCGAAAGTTCCGGTATTTGGCATTTGCCTAGGCCATCAATTGCTGGCGTTGGCCTCTGGTGCGAAAACCGTCAAAATGAAATTCGGTCATCATGGTGGCAACCATCCGGTGCAAGAGTTGGCGACAGGCAAAGTGATGATTACCAGCCAGAATCATGGTTTTGCGGTGGACGAAGATACGCTGCCGAGTCATCTTAAACCCACTTACCGTTCCTTATTTGACGGAACTTTGCAAGGCGTGGAGCGCACCGATTGCCAA
>CAIWDB010000570.1 GCA_903911305.1 uncultured Methylococcaceae bacterium
CAAGGCACTGGGGTGGTAGTCAGTTCGGCTGCCAGTCAAGACGGAGGCTTTGAATTATTGGCTGTGTTAAATTTGGGGTTGGTGGAGGATTCCCAAGCTACGTTTAAAACCGCAAGTGGGATAGGCTTGGCTTTGGCCAAGCTGCCTTATCCACTGCCAGTGGGTGCGGTGGAATAAGTTTGAGCCATGAGCCTCTATCAGCCACCAATGACCATTACCCCGACAATCTTGAATTTGGTCGAACACATTGGGGAAACCTTGGGGCGTTGGTCAATATCCACTGATAACGAACTTTCACCAAAACTGCGGCGCATTAATCGCATTCGTACCATCCAAGCATCCCTTGCCATCGAAAATAATAGCTTGAGCGTGGAGCAAGTGACCGCCGTAATAGACGGCAAGCGGGTTTTAGGCTTACCGCGTGAAATTCAAGAAGTTCGCAACGCCTTAAACGCTTACGAACACTTGCCACAATGGCAACCCACCGACATCAATGATTTGCTAAGCGCCCATGGCCTATTGATGGCGGGGTTATTGGATGTGGAAACCGTCATTCGAGAGCAGCAAGACGGGTATTATCAAGCCTTGGCGGATGCCGACCAAATGGCTGACTCTGCGCCTTTTGTAAGTTTCATGTTACAAGCCTTACTGACCGCCATGAGCGAAACGACGCTCACCGACCCAGTAAGCGACCCAGTAAGCGACCCAGTAAATTTGCTTCTAGCGGTTTTCCAAACTGATGAAGCGCTAAAGATAGGCGACTTGTTAGAACGGCTTGGTCTGCAACACCGCCCCACGTTCAGGAAAAACTATCTGCGACCGGCTTTGGAAGGGGGTTGGATAGAGATGACCCAACCTCAATCCCCCAATAGCCCGGTGCAGAAATATCGGTTGAGTGGGAAGGGCAAAAAATGGGAGCGTCTAAGCCTGTCCTGAGCGAAGCCGATGGGCTTGCTTTGACAGGTGTTTATGATCGTTCCAACGCTCCGCACTCATCGTTATACACAAACCCCGCCAAGCCGTAGTGCCGTCATTCCGGTCAGGGATGCCGGCACTACGGCTTGCCGAGACTTGTGTATAACGATGAGCGGAGACCGTGGGAACGATGTCAAAAGGCCGTATCTATTGACGATGCTTGCGGCGGCGGGTGGCCCACAGTGCCGACAAGCCGGTCAGTGCCAACACCAGGCTAGTCGGTTCGGGCAAGGGAGGCGGCTGGGAGGTCTCTATCGCCGCACCGTGGAAATAGGTCCCCAAGCCCGTCCCGCTGATGCTCGCCCCGGCGGTCAATGCGCCCGTGGACGGGTTGATCGTGTACAGCTTTTGGTTGCCAGCCGTGCCATCCGCATACAGCCCATACAACGTCGTGCCATCGGTGGCCAGCACCATGTTAATAAACAAACTATTATTGCTGCCAATCTGGGCAAAATTGGTCAGCGCATCGAAGCCAAAAGTGCCAAATTGTCCATTGCTTTGATTTTTAATTGCCCCGTACAGGCTGCCATTCAGCAGGGCAAGGCGGCCTCCGATAGGGATACCAGCGCTTGTACCCGGGTTGGCATTCAAAGTCGTCCAAACCCCGGTGGACGGATTGATCATGCCGGTTTGATCAGCACCAAAATCATAAGCATACAGGGTGCTGTTCGAGCTCCGGTAAGCCATGCCATAGATCGTTCTACCGATAGTGCCGATGGGTGAGGACAAACTACCGGTGTCAGTCAGCGTCCTGAGCGTGGCAGAAGAGCCAGCATTCTCGGTCACATTGAAATTGCCGGCGGTGGGGTTGTAGGCCAAGCTGCCGAGTGCTTGGCTGAGGTTGGCAATGTTGGTGTAGACCCCGGTGCTGGTGTCAATCTTGCCGAAATTAGTCGATGAGTTTAAACCTGCAGAAGTGTTAGTGAACACATGAATGTATGCGGCAGGGAGGTTGAAGGACAGGAACAAGCCAGCCAGCAGCAGCAGGCGGCTGAGTGTGTGTGAGACAGATTTTTGACGTTTCATGTTGTATGACCTCTTTGTTGTGAATGAAAAAATATGATCGTTCCCACGCTTCGCGCTCGTCGTTGTACACAAATGCTGGAAACCCGTCATTTCGGCATGGATGCCGACAAATCAGCCGGGAG
>CAIWDB010000571.1 GCA_903911305.1 uncultured Methylococcaceae bacterium
ATTGAAACCCGGCGGGGCATTCATTAATGGTGATCGTTATGCTTTGGATGATACCCTAGAACATACCCGGTTTACTCAAGAAGAAGTCAAATATTGGTTCAAGGTTTTTGGTGAAATGAACCGCTACGATTTGCTGGAGCAATGGATAGTCCATTTATTCAGTGATGAATCGCATGATCATATTATGCGCTTGGAACCTGCCTTGACTTGTATGAAAGGCATAGGGTTTAGCCCGATTGAGGTGCGATACCGCGAGGGCATTAATACTTTGCTGCTTGCTGTAAAGCCAGTTTGACGGTGGAGAGTGAGTGTCACAATAAAATAATATAAATCTTATGTTTTAATCTTGGCAAATATCTGGCCTTAACATGGCATCCAGCAAAGACAAAAAAATCCTCTACCGTTGCACTGAATGCGGCCATGCCCAAAGCAAATGGGGTGGACAATGTGCAGGGTGCGGCCTGTGGAATACCTTGGTGGAAAGTGTTGAGGACCGCAACCCGGTTGCCTCCCGTTATTCTGGCTATGCAGGCGATGGTTCGGGACACTCAAAACCGGTTGATTTATCCAGCGTGGATGCTGAGGAAATAAAACGATCCAGCAGTGGATTGGATGAGTTGGATCGGGTATTGGGCGGGGGGTTAGTCACTGGGTCCGCCATTTTAATAGGCGGCGACCCCGGCATTGGCAAGTCCACTCTCTTACTACAAACTTTGGCGGCATTGAGTGGGCGGGTCAATACTTTATATATTACAGGCGAGGAATCAATCCAGCAGGTCAGCCTTCGCGCCAAACGCCTACACCTTGACTGTGTCGGGGTGAAAATTCTGGCGGAAACCTCTTTGGAGCGAATGTTCGACATCGTGCGCGAGCAACCTCCGCCCCTACTGGTCGTCGATTCCATCCAAACGGTTTACAGCGAACTATTGCAATCCGCACCCGGGTCCGTTGCCCAAGTCCGTGAATGTGCGGCACAATGGGTGCGTTTTGCCAAACAAAGCGGCACCATCATATTCTTGGTCGGACATGTCACCAAGGAAGGCGCTTTGGCAGGGCCGCGTGTGTTGGAGCATATGGTGGATACGGTACTGTATTTCGAGGGCGACCCCGGTAACCGCTTTCGGGTGATACGCGCATTTAAAAACCGATTCGGTGCGGTGAACGAATTGGGCGTATTTGCGATGACCGAAACCGGACTGAAAGAGGTCAAAAACCCATCCGCGATTTTCCTGTCACGCTATGAAGAAGATATGCCGGGAACGGTTGTCATGGTCATGCGCGAGGGTAGCCGACCCCTGTTGGTCGAAGTGCAAGCCCTAGTCGATGAGACCCATCTACCCGCCCCGCGCCGGGTTGCCTTGGGCATGGAAAGCAACCGGCTGGCAATGTTGCTGGCGGTGCTACACCGACATGGCGGGGTATCCATGGTCAACCAAGATGTGTTCATCAATTTGGTGGGCGGTCTGCGCATGACCGAAACGGCTGGCGATTTGGCGGTAGTGATGGCGGTTGTGTCCAGTTACCGGGAACGCCCCATCCCTAGGGATTGGATAGCCTTCGGGGAGTTGGGTTTGAGCGGTGAAGTCAGGCCCATTCAAAACGGTGAGGAAAGATTGCGTGAAGCCGCCAAGCATGGTTTCAAACATGCCGTCGTACCCGCTAAGAACGTCCCTAAAGGAGGTGTTGAAGGACTGGAAATCATGCCAGTAAAGACCCTGCGCGAGGCTTTGGAGGTTATGTGATGTCAAACAATAAAACCATCTGCTTCTTGGCTGGTCTTCCGCGTAGCGGTTCGACCCTGTTCGCCAACATCCTTGTCGGGCAAGTCACCTTCGAAGATGATTTCGTCTTGCCAATCGCATCAATGCCCGCCGGCTTGCCTGATGAGTTGGACGATGCCCAAATTTCCACTAGAAGCAGCGAGTTGCAATGCCGTTTTACCGTTGCTTGCCTTGACGTTGGCATCGGCACCGGCTGCGAGCAAGGCGCGAACAACCGGGGCATGTCCCTTGGTTGCCGCACC
>CAIWDB010000572.1 GCA_903911305.1 uncultured Methylococcaceae bacterium
AAAATCGCGACCGCTTCGCGGTATTAAAACAGCAAAAGAAAAAATCAAAAGCAAGAGCAGAAAACAGCAAAGCAGGAACCAGAAATCAGAAGACAGAATTCAGAAATCACCAGGGAGAACCCAACACCAACCGAAAGCCTATATCGTTGAGTCGATAGTAAGGATGGTTCCAGAGGCGGAGCGCACAGCGCACAAGGCCAGTTCGATCGTACCAAGAACCGCCGCGAGTGACTCGCAACGATAAGGTTCCCGAATCATTGCGAACTCCGTCCTGATTGGCCCAATTCTTGTATGTAAAATCTGGCGAACCTGTTTTTTTACCCCACTGGCTACTGGTCCATTCCCACACATTGCCACTCATATCGTATAGCTTAATGCCAGAGTCTGCAAAGGATTTCCCTGCTGGAAACAAACCGACAGTGGAAGTCCGACGCAAGCCAGTATCTTCACAATTGCCCAATAACGGATCAGCCTCCTTCCCCCAGGCATAGAGCAAGCCAGACTTGCCTCGCGCCGCATATTCCCATTCCGCCTCGGTCGGCAAGCGCACCTTGCCCGGATAGGCTTGTTGGGCGTTCAACCAGTTGCAAAACGCCAGTGCCTCATACCAACTAACGCCCACCACCGGATGATTGGGGTTGTTCCATTGCCGCTGCTCCCAAAACCACGGTTGGCGACGAGTCTTTTCTTGTGCCAGCCAATCTTGATAATATTTTTTATAATCCGGGTTGTCATCCAACAACGACAAATCAGCCTTGCCACCCCTCAGCCAATCCAGCGCTGTTTTGGGTTCTTGCCAGTATTTTTCGTCCAAGTAGCCGCCCGCCTCGACAAAACAAGCGTACTGGGCATTGGTGACCGGATAGCGGCTAATGTTAAATTCCTGAATCAAGACTGGATGGGGAGGTTTTTCACCGGCATAGCCTTCCTCGCCTTCCGTACCCATCATGAAAGTGTCTTTGGGGAGGGTCTCCCACACTATATCCGGTAGTTTCAGCCCGTTAAACAGTTTAGGCTTGCCGTCGCCGTTTTTGATGACCGTCACGCCGGGGCGCGGGTCGCCAAGCTCACCCAATAATCTTCCCGCCTCGGCGCGGATCGACACGACCAAGCCATAGTCATGCCCCTGTTCCACCAAGGCCAGCAAATGTTGGGTCAAACTGGCTCGCAAGCGCAGATAGGACGAATTGCTATAGTCTTGCAATGGCTTTAGTTGTTCCGCCGCCGCCTTCGCCGCCAAAAACAGCAGCGACCAACCGTCTTCGGGACCAACGCCATAATCATCAATCGTTTCTGGCACATAGCGTTTGATCAAATTGACCGCTGCCGGTTTGCTAGTGCCGTCCACCTTGGCACTGACCAACAGCAAAAACACCTGTTCCCACCATTCCAAACCGCCTTCACTCTTCAATTGGCGGTCAATCTCATCTTCCCAATCGTTCAGTTCTGCGATGTCCAGCGCCGCCAAATAATCTTGAAAGGAGCGGTGATAAAACTCGAATTGGTTGCCCTGCCCCGGTTTCAGGATGCCGCTGCGAAAACGAATGAAATCCAACAAATTGGTGGCGTTACAATCCGCCGACAGATGCCGGGAAAACAAGCCCATGATTTGGGTGTCAGGAATTTGCAAGGTTTTCTTTAGCGAGGCATCGAATGCCAATTTTTGCAACGCGGTCTTGCGTGTGGTGGCGGTTTCCGCCAATGCCTTGCGCTCAAACTCCTCTAGTGGGTAGGCTTCGTTTTCGCGGCTAATGCGTTGGGTCCAGCGTTCCAGCATCAGTTCCACCGCCTCTTGATACAGCTTGGCGCGGGAATGCGGCAGGATTTCATAGGCAAAATGCAGCGAGGTCAGCAAGGTCAAAATCAATGGGCGACGGGCCGGGTCCAGCAGATAATCGCGATCAAGCAGGTCCACATATAATTCATGGGCCTTTTTCAAAGATGAGGCTTCAGTGCGATTGCGGGTTGCGCGCAGCAACAGATACCAGTGGTTGATGAATTGTTCAACTTGCTCGTTGCTCATCGGCTGCAATTCGACACAGGCCAAACCTTGCAACCAGTGTTGATGCAGATCAAAGGCAGACGGGCGGCTGGTGATGATTAAACGGGCATTCTGCCCCAAATCGCCGAGCAGATGGTCCACGGACTTCAACATCGCGGTGCGCAAGCCGCCGGTCTCCGGCACTTCGTCCATGCCATCCATCAAAATGACACCTTCCTGTAGTAAAGCTGCTTTGAGGATGCTCCAGAGCGCATCGCCCTGTTCCTCACCCATCAGCGCATGGAGTTCTTGGCGCATGGCGTGTTGCAAAAAGTCCTTGTTTTGCGCTTTTTCTTGCAACAGCAGGGCCACCGAGCGCAGCCTAATCCGCACCACCGGCAACCGGCGGAACTCGGACGGTAAACGCTCGTCCACTTGGTTGAGATGTGTGCCGGCGATTTGCCAAGCCAGATTGTCCATGAACATGCTTTTGCCTGAACCGGCATCGCCTAAGATGACCAATCGTCGTTTATCGTTGTCCGCACAGGCAAGGGTCATTGGCTTGCGCGCTTCGCCGTGCAGCCCGAGGCGATCCCCGCTGTCTTCATCCCGTGGTCGCCGGCTATTGACGACATCCATCTCTTGATACACCACGGGCAGGGTGACGGAATCCCGCAGATGAGTCGCGTATTCGCTGAATTTCACATCCACCAAGGACAGGTCAATCTGCTGGCAGGCTTTGCGCAGGGCTTGGTAATATTCGGTGCGTAGGGTGTCGGGGTTGGGTGTTTCAGTAGCAGTCACTACAAAAACGGTAGGCACGGGTTCGGCTGGTGGCTTGGCAGGATGAAATAGTTGCCTGATGTATCTATAGACAAAGGCTACGCACGCCAAAACAATGCCGAGAACCGTCAATGAATTGCCAATGATGCTGGTCTTGTGGTCTAACAGGCCAAGCTTAGCCTCATTTTCCGACAGAGAGAACCGAATGATCAAAGGGGAAAGATAGGCCACTCCTAACCCGAGTACGATCAATCCAAGGCAGACGAAAAGCAGAATATTCCAGCGATCTTGGGTTTTAGTGTTCATCAATGCATGTCCATGAATGGATACCCCACACCGTGCCAAGCAGGATGCGGGGCGAGTTTCAATATTGGGCCGGCTGTGTTCACAGGCGCGACCGGGGATAACGGTTGGCGGGTTACGGTGCGCGGCAAAATCAAGGCAAGCGACATGTGTAGTGATATGCGCACCTAACCCGCCCTACGATGGCCTTGCACCGCCGCCGGGCATCGGGATGAGGCCGGTTTGCCGGATGCAAGCCTTAGAAACTATGGAGAACCCAACACCAACCGAAAGCCTATATTGTTGTTTCGATTGTTAGGATGGTTCCTGTTGCGGATCGCACAGCGCACATTGTCAGTTTGATTGTTCCAAGAACCGCCGCGAGGGTTGCGCCATCCCCTTTAAATCTACATCTGCGATTGAATGTAATTTTGCACTCCAATCGTTTCGATCAGGCGCAACTGTTTTTCCAACCACCAGGTATGGTCTTCTTCAGTGTCTTTCAACAACTTCAACAATATATCGCGGGTTTCAAAATCTTGCACCGACTCGCAAAATGCCATCACGGTGCGCAGATGAGGAATCACCTTGTATTCATAGGTCAGATCATTGCGGAGCATTTCCGGGACAGTCTCACCCACTAACAACGGGTCGCGTTGGGTCAAATTGGGCTTGCCCTCCAAAAACAGGATGCGCTTGATCAGCAAGTCGGCATGGCTTTGCTCCTCGGCCATTTCGTGGCTAATTTGGGTGAACAATTTATCCAATCCCATGTCCTGATACATGCGGGAATGAAGGAAATATTGGTCGATGGCGGTTAACTCTCCGACCAATAAGGCGTTAAGGTGTTCGATGACTTGGGGGTGGCCTTTCATAACTGGCGGTTCCTATAAGAAAATTGTTAGGTTGGAGGCAGAAGTGCTTCCAATATGGGTAAATTGAAGCAGAAATGCGTATACTAGTCACCCTAAAAATACCGCCTTTGCGGATAGAGACCATTTCACCGCCTCGACAAACGGCTAGATTGAGCGGGGTGACAACACAACTTAAATAAATTGCTTGAACGGACATACCATGACAGAAATCCATTACGAAGTGCGCGAAAAAGATTTGATTGCATTCAACGAACATTTGCTGGCAAACTCCGAACGCATTCAAAAAACCATCCGCCGCCATCAGGCTACCATACCCGGTGTAATTGCATTAATCGCTCTTTTATTATTCTTTTATTTTAAAGATATACCATCGGCTATTTATACCATATTAATTGCGATGGGGTGGGGTTTGGGCGTTCCCTTCTATTTGAGGTGGAACATGCGCAAGCAGGTGCGCCAAATGTATAGCGAGGAGGAAAAAACCTGCATCCTCGGTCAATATACTTTGAAGGCGGAAAAAAACAATCTCGTTGAGATCAGCGCGAATGGTGAAGAGAAGCTGCCTTGGAAAAAGGTACTGCGCGTCGAAGTTGAAAAAAAATATGTGTTTGTATATGTTTCACTGGATGCCGCTTTAATTATCCCACGCGACACGCTGACCAAAGAAAGCAACCTGCATGAATTCGTCAAAACTGCCGACGAACGTATCGAACAAGCCGATTGAGTCAAGTATGTTCAATATAATCCGTTTGCTTCATGATTAGCTTCCAATCGCTAGCCCTGCGCCGGGGCACAAGGCTACTTTTCGAGGATGTCAATTTCACTATTTACGCCGGCCAGAAAGTCGGTGTGACCGGTGCCAATGGCGCAGGCAAGTCCAGCCTATTCGGCTTGCTCTTGGGCAACCTGCACCCAGACCACGGTGCTGTCAACCTTCCACCCAACCTCGTCATCGCCCATGTGGCCCAAGAAACGACGGCAGACAGCCGTGCGGCAATAGAGTATGTTTTGGACGGTGACAGGGAATATCGCTTGATCCAAGACGAGTTAGACCATGAAGAAGCCGGTGCAGACGGAATGCGCCATGCGCATTTGCATGCTCAATTTGAAGCCATAGGCGGTTACGATGCCAAGGCTAGGGCGGCCCGCCTGATGAACGGCCTAGGCTTCAACCCAAGCGACGAAAGCCGGACAGTGGCCGAATTTTCTGGCGGCTGGCGGGTGAGGCTCAATTTGGCCCAAGCATTGATGTGCCGTTCCGACTTGCTGCTGCTTGACGAACCCACCAACCATCTGGACTTGGATGCCGTCATCTGGTTGCAGGAATGGCTGTCCAACTACCCCGGAACCTTGCTGCTGGTTTCCCATGACCGGGATTTCTTGGACGATATTGCCAACCAAATAGTCAACATCGAAAATCAAGTGGCAACCTTATATACGGGCAATTATACGGCGTTCGAGAAACGACGAGCCGAAATGCTGGCCCAAAGGCAATCAGCGTTTGAAAAGCAACAACGCGAAATTGCGCACATCCGTTCCTATATAGACCGATTTCGCGCCCAAGCCACCAAAGCCCGGCAAGCACAAAGCCGAATCAAGGCTCTGGCACGGATGGAGTTGATTTCACAAGCCCATGCCGACTCCCCTTTTGATTTCGAATTCTTGCCCCCGCCTAAAATGCCTCGCCCCTTATTGCGCTTAGCTGAGTCATCCGTGGGCTACCATGGCAAACCCATTGTTGAAAACATCGAACTGTCATTATCCCCCGGCGACCGCATTGGCCTGCTGGGCGCAAATGGCGCGGGCAAATCAACGCTGATTAAAACATTGGCGGGTGAATTACCCCTATGCAAGGGGGAACGGGTCTGCGCACAAGACTTACGCCTAGGTTATTTTGCCCAGCATCAGATTGAACAACTCACGATGGATGAAAGTCCGTTATGGCACTTGCAACGATTGGACCCTAGGGCGACAGAAAAAGAATTGCGCGGATTTTTGGGCGGATTTGATTTCCAAGGTGACAAAGCAATGGAATCCATTGAACCGTTTTCAGGCGGTGAAAAAGCTAGGCTGGCTTTGGCCTTGCTGATCTACCAGAGACCCAACTTGCTATTACTGGACGAGCCAACCAATCACCTTGACCTGGAAATGCGCTTTGCCTTGAGTCGCGCCTTGCAGGATTTTGAGGGGGCACTGGTGGTAGTGTCCCATGACCGCTATTTATTGCGCACCGTGGCGGATGACTTCTGGCTGGTGGCTGATGGTAGTGCAGGACGTTACGACGGGGATTTGGAAGATTATCGGAAATTGCTAGGCGACAGTCGAAATAATGCCGTTAAAGACCTTAATTCTTCCAAATCTGTCGCTAACTCCCGAAAGGATCAACGTAGGCAAGATGCCGAGAAGAGGCAGCAGCTACGCCCCTTTCAGCAAGCGTTAAACAAAGCTGAGGCTGATTTGAACAAGCTGCTAAAATCCAGCGAGACCTTAGAGACACTGCTTGCAGACCCTATGATTTACGAACCAGCCAACAAAGACCGTTTGCAAGCCCTGTTACAA
>CAIWDB010000573.1 GCA_903911305.1 uncultured Methylococcaceae bacterium
CGCTTCATGACGATGGAGGTTTTCGCCTTCCACACTTCCAGCACCGGCATACCCGCTATCGGGCTGTTCGGATCGTCCTGTGCGGCAGGGTTGACGATGTCATTCGCGCCGATGACCATGACGACATCGGTTTCCGGGAAATCTTCATTGATCTCGTCCATTTCCAACACGATGTCATAGGGCACCCTGGCTTCTGCCAGCAACACATTCATGTGTCCGGGCATACGTCCAGCAACCGGATGGATACCGAAACGGACTTCAATGCCTTGGTCACGCAAGAACTTGGTGATTTCATAGACAGTATGCTGGGCTTGGGCGACCGCCATGCCATAACCGGGGACGATAATGACGCGATGGGATTCCTTCAACAACTCGGCAGTATCCTGAGCGCTGATCGGCTGCACTTCGCCTTGTGGTTCAGCGCTGCCCGCTGCGGCAGGCGTGCCGCCATCCGTGCCGAATCCGCCGGCGATGACCGAGAGGAAATGGCGGTTCATGGCCCTACACATGATATAAGACAGAATCGCACCGGAGGAACCCACCAATGCGCCCGTGACGATCAACAAGTCATTGGACAGCATGAAGCCAGTCGCCGCTGCGGCCCATCCCGAATAGCTATTGAGCATGGATACGACCACCGGCATGTCCGCGCCACCAATCGCCATCACCATGTGAATACCGAACAGCAAGGCGAGAACGGTCATTAATAGCAAAGGAATAAGGCCAATTTGAACGTCTTCAACATTCAAGAACCATTTGCCCAACACAATGGAGCCTATCAACAAGGCCAAATTCAAGAAATGCCGGGCGGGTAACAACAGTGGTTTGCCGCTGATTTTTCCTGCCAACTTGCCAAAGGCGATCAATGACCCGGAGAAGGTCACCGCGCCGATTAACACGCCGACGAAAATTTCGACTTCGTGGATGGTTTTTTCCGCTCCGACAAAGCCGGTGTTGACGTCAATGTAAGTGGCATAGCCCACCAGCACGGCGGCAAGACCGACTAGGCTATGCATCAAGGCGACCAATTCCGGCATTTCGGTCATCTTGACCTTGACAGCAGCGAAGATGCCGACGCTGCCTCCAACCGCCATGCAGATTAAGATGGTTAATAGTGAACCCATTCCTGTGACTTGCGGGCCAAGCACGGTGGCAAGGATGGCAATGGTCATACCGGCGATGCCAAAGTAATTGCCTTGTCGCGAGGATTCAGGATTGGAAAGGCCACCCAAACTCTTGATGAAGAGGATGGTGGCGACGATGTATGAAATAGTGACTAGTCCTACTGACATGGTGTGATCTCCTGCTTATTTCCTGAACATGCGCAACATGCGCTGAGTGACCCAGAACCCGCCAAACATATTGACCGAAGTTAGTATGAGGGCTATGGCCGCCAAGGCGGTGAGCATCTTGCCAGACGATGAAATTTGAATCAATGCGCCGATGGCGATGATGGAACTGATGGCGTTGGTGACAGACATCAGCGGCGTGTGCAGGGCAGGGGTCACGTTCCAGATCACCATGTAACCAACGAAGCAAGCCAACACGAACACCGTCAGATGCTCCATGAACGCGGTTGGCGCTCCAACTCCGATGCCGTAAGCGATAAAAGCAGCCAAGGCGATCAACAAGCCATTACTGACCATAGGAGGCAGCTTGAAACCTTCCTTTTTCGGTTGGGCGGGTGCGGCGGCGGCGGCGGGTTTTGCGGGTGCGGCGGAGAGTTTCGGCGGGGGCGGTGGATAAGTGATGCTTCCTTCTTTGATGACGGTAGCCCCACGGATGACTTCATCTTCCATATTAATGTCGATGATGCCGTCTTTGGTTTTGCACAGTTCCTCCAACATGCGCAGCAAGTTGGTGGAATAGAGGTTGCTGGACTGACGCGGCAAGCGGCTAGGTAAATCGGTATAGCCAATGAGCGTGACACCATGACGAACCACCACTTGATTAGGCACGGTCAACTCGCAGTTGCCACCTTGTTCGGCAGCGAGATCGACAATGACGCTGCCGGGTTTCATGGATTCCACCATTTCGGCGGTGATCAAACGCGGGGCGGGTTTGCCGGGTATCAACGCCGTGGTGATGATGATGTCCACTTCTTTAGCTTGCTTGGCGTACATTTCGCGCTGGGCTTTTTGATAGCCCTCGCTCATGACTTTGGCATAGCCGCCTACGCCAGTACCCTCTTCCTTGTAATCCACATCGACAAATTCAGCACCTAAGGACTTAACTTGGTCTTTAACTTCGGGGCGAGTGTCGGAAGCGCGGACAATGGCACCCAGTCCATTCGCCGCACCGATGGCGGCGAGACCGGCGACACCGACACCGATGATGAACACCTTGGCAGGTGGAACCTTGCCTGCGGCAGTTATCTGCCCGGTGAAGAATCGGCCAAACTGATGTGCAGCTTCGATGACCGCCCGATAGCCGGCAATGTTCGCCATCGAACTCAAAGCATCCAGCTTTTGTGCGCGGGAGATGCGAGGAACCATGTCCATCGCCAACACGCTGGCTTTCTTTGCCGCCAGTTTGTCCAATAGTTCGGGGTTTTGGCCGGGCCAAATAAAGCTAATCAGATTGCCGCCTTCCCGCAGCAAGTCCACTTCGCCTCTGCCAATGTCCGGGGCGCGGACTTTCAACACGATGTCTGAAGTGTCGTACAGGGTTTTGGTGTCATTGACAATCTCAACTCCGACGGCCTTGTATGCACCGTCGTCATAGTCGGATGCCGCACCGGCACCACTTTCAATAGCGACGGTGAAGCCTAGTTTTTGAAGCTTGTCCGCCACTTCCGGCGTGGTTGCGACTCGTTTTTCCCCTTCATGAGTCTCTCTGGGTATGCCTATTCGCATGGTTCATCTCCTCATAGTTGATAAAGCACCGCTTAAAGCGGTACAGCTTGTTTAATAAAACAACTAGAGAAGGTTAATCGTTTTTGGGCGATGGGGGAAGACTACGCGGGTAAACGGTGCGGATTTAATTGGTGTATGGTGTATACGAAGCGTCGAAGCCTGTCCTGAGCGAAGCCGAAGGGCCTGTCCTGAGCGAAGCCGAAGGGCTTGCTTTGACCGTCAATGACGGTTTGGGGAGTTTTTGTCATGAACAGAATAGGCTGGCAAAGCCGGATGGACAACTGGTTTTATCGGTTTCCCATACTTCAAGGTTGCGGTGGGCATTGACAAATAAGGATTTTAGGACATAAAGTGCGAACTATAGACCTCAGACATGCAAAATAATGCGTCTGCTGGGGGACTAATACAATGCTGGGCTGCAACAGTCTGATGCAGAGATTCCAGATATTCGTTACCCAAACATTTACCAGAAGAGGAAATGATGGCGATTAGAAAACTACGAATGTGGATGGTCGTGACAGTTCTTGTCACGAGCGTTGTTACGACGGCTTCGGCCCAGACCTTCAAGATGACGACGCCGATTGCGCCGGGCGTGGCCACGCCCAATCGGCTTGATACCTCGCTAGGCACGCTGAAGCTGTCCGACGGCTTCCCAGCACAGGACACTATCGAGAAAATCTACGACAACCTAGACCGCTCGCGTGCGCTGCAAGCCTATCTACTGGGCATCCCAATCGTCAATCAGGCAGGTATGCGAGATTCGATTCGCAAATTTGGGCCTGACAACCAGACCAACGTGATCTGGGAAAACTTGGTCGATTCGAAGACTGTGGAG
>CAIWDB010000574.1 GCA_903911305.1 uncultured Methylococcaceae bacterium
GATGTCCGACATGATGCAGGATACCAGCTTGACAAGGTACAACGGGGAGAGCAACCCGATAACTTTAAACCTATGTCATCTATTGGCAGAGGTGTTGAGGAAATTAGACTGTACGAAGATTCAGGTATATTCCGAGTCATTTACACCGCACGTTTTCTGGATTATGTTTATGTTCTCCATGCGTTCCAGAAAAAGTCACAATCCACCTCTAGGCGTGACATCGAACTTGCCAAAGAACGCTTTGAACAACTGACTAAAGGTGCAAAATGAGCAATATTGAAAGCTACGCCAGTGTTTGGGATGCTATTGCCGATACCCCTGAGCAAGCGGCTAATCTGCGGACCCGATCAGAACTCATGCGACAGATTAATGCAATTGTCAAAGAAAGCGAATGGACTTCTACAGAAGCCGCCCAACGGTGTGGCCTGACGGGCCCAAGAATGCTGGATTTATTAGATGGTCGTGTGTCGCAGTTTTCATTAGATGCTTTGATTGATATTGCCACTGCGATTGGGCGACGGGTTCATGTCGAATTGAAAGCCGCATAATCCTCGTCTTGAATAATAGCCGCCAATCCCACAACATTCTCATAACAGGCCGCGTCCAAGGCGTGGGCTTTCGTCCGTTTGTCAGTCGCATAGCTAATCAATATAACTTGACAGGATGGGTATTGAATCGCAGTGGCGAAGTGGAAATTAGGGTTGAGGGAACAGCCGAAAACCTCACATTATTTCGACAGGCTTTGATTGAACAAGCCCCACCTTTAGCCCAACCCAACACGCCAAAAATTATAAACGTTCCCGTCGAAGGATTAACTGGCTTCGTCATCAAACATAGCGAAGCAGGGGAGGGGGCTGATGTCCACATCCCACCGGATTACTTTGTCTGCTCCGATTGTTTGGCAGAAATGCAAAATTCTGATGAACGCCGTTATCGTTACCCATTCATTAACTGCACCCAATGCGGGCCGCGCTATACGTTAATTGACCGTTTGCCCTATGACCGTCCCAACACTGCCATGGCGGGTTTCGAGTTATGTCCATCATGTAGGGCTGAATACGAAAATCCCATGGATAGGCGTTATCATGCCCAACCCTTGGCTTGCGCAGAATGCGGACCTGCTTTGACTTTTCGGCAAATAGGACAGGCTGACATCATCAGCAACGAAGCGGCTTTGGATGCTTGCCAAAATGCATTGAGGCAAGGTTTGATCGTCGCGGTCAAAGGGGTAGGGGGGTATCATCTAATCTGTGATGCCACTGAAAATTCTGTCGTCGAGCGCTTAAGAAATGCGAAACATCGACCCGCCAAACCCCTTGCGGTACTGATGCCTTGGAAAGGCATTGACGGCTTGGATAGTGTCCGAGAAGTGGCTGAACCCGAGACAAATGAACTGGATTTGCTAAAATCGCCTTTACGGCCCATCGTGTTAATGCATAAGCGACAGGAGTCCATCGTACTTGCAGAGTCCATCGCGCCGGGTTTGCGCGAAGTCGGCCTGATGTTAGCTTACAGCCCTCTGCACCATTTGTTAATCAATGCTTTTGGCAAACCCTTGGTGGCGACTTCCGCCAATATCAGCGGTGAGCCGGTGCTGACTGATGGCGAAGCGGTCGAAAAACGCCTAAGCCAAGTTGCTGATGCATTCCTTCATCACAACCGCCCCATTCGTAGACCCGCTGACGATTCGGTGTTCCGGCGTATTGCTTCCAAACTTAGGCCGATGCGGTTGGGGCGGGGCTTAGCACCCGTGGAAATGACTCTACCGTTTGAGTTCAAACAACCGATTCTTGCCGTCGGGGCGGACCTTAAAAACACCGTTGGGTTTGGTTTTGGCAATCGTCTGGTGATTTCTCCTCATATTGGCGATCTTGGCACGGTGCGAAGTGGCGAAGTGTTTGAACAGGTCATTGCCGATCTACAAGCACTATACGAAATAAAGCCTTCTTTTATCGTTTGCGATGCCCATCCCGATTACCGTTCTAGCCGTTGGGCGAGAAAACAGGCGATTCCAGTCGTCAAGGTTTTTCATCATCATGCCCATGCGTCGGCATTGGCGGGGGAGCATGGTATAACCGATGAAATGCTTGTGTTTACTTGGGATGGTGTGGGTTTTGGCGAAGATCGTACCATCTGGGGTGGTGAGGCTTTATTGGGACGGCCCGGTGC
>CAIWDB010000575.1 GCA_903911305.1 uncultured Methylococcaceae bacterium
GTGATGTTGCGGTCGGTGTCATAAACGGCTTGCCCACCGAGCCTAGACATTAGTGCTGCGTCTGCGGTTGAGGCAAAACCCAGACTAGCCGCAAACAGTAAAGCCGTTAGGGCGAAATTAGGCTTGGTTGGTTGGTTGGTTAAATAGTGTCATGGTTTTTCCTAAATTTGCAACCCCCAAACCGATCAGGCCAACAACATCCCGAAACCGTTTCATCAAACCGAACAACTATGATTCAAACAGAGGCTTGTTTATGGGGGCAATGAATCATCAATGAATCGGATGAGATTCCTTCCCCACCCGCAGGCGGGATTATAGACTGAATTCTGTTTAAATCAAATTGAAATCAAGCCGCTTCGCGCATTTCGACGGCTAGGCGCTTTCCCAAAACCGCAAGGGCGGCATCAATCTGTTCTATTTTGCTGGCATGGTCCAGACTCAGCAGCCTGTCAACTTGAGCTAAGCTGATATTCAGACGGAGGGACAATTCCGCCTTGTCCACATTGGCTTCAAAAAGGGTCTGATACAGTGCCAGCTTCGCACAGGATAGGGTTTCAGGGGTAATTGATGGAAGTTCGGGCAACACCGACGGCGTGGGCAAGGGGCGGAAATCGTCCACGTAAAACATCAGAGCGGATTCTAGCGCATCCCTTGCATGTAATAACGCATCTGCTTTATCTTCGCCTTGGGTAATGGCTTCTGGCACGTCGGGAAAAGTCACCACAAAACCGCCTTCTTCGGCGGGGGTTAGTAAAACGGGGTATTCAAACATCGCCTGACCTCACTTAAGACCCAGTTGCTTTTTGATGGCTTCTACAATACCTGTTTTCAATTCGCTGGAATGCATTGGCAAGACTGACTGCCGACCGTTAAGGAATACTTTCAAATGACCCCCTTTTGCCGGTTCAAAACGAGCGCCTTGTTGTTGCAGCCACTTCTTGAATTGCTTGCTGTTCATTTAGTTATTCTTGCATACGAATGATTATACAGGCAAGATAATCTAGGAGTACCTACCCAATCGACCTACTAGCATCCACCAAACCCGCCAAAGCCTCTTCAACTCTTCCCAAAGCCCCCCTGCCCGCTTCGACAAATTCTTTGCCATTTTCGCCCATTCGCAGATTGCGGTTAAAATCATGCAGAAGATCAATGACAACTCCAGCCAATTTATCTCCGTCTGAGATTTGAATCGCCCCACCCGCTTCGATCAACCGCCGACCGGCCTCCAAAAAATTGAACATATGAGTGCCGAAAATCACGGGTATGCCGGCAATCGCGGCCTCCAATACGTTATGTCCACCGATAGGAACCAAGCTGCCGCCGATGAAGGTGATGTCGGACGCGGCATAAAATTGACGAAGTTCGCCTAAAGTATCGACTAGGAATATATCGGCTTGCATGGCAGTTTCATTCAGACTACGCCGGGACAGTGTAAACCCTTCACTGACGCATAGATTTGCCACTTTGTCGAAACGGGGTGGATGACGGGGAACTAGCACCAGCAATAATTCGGGGTGAGCGACCCGAACCTCGGAAAATGCCTTTAAGACCAATGATTCTTCGCCCTCATGGGTGCTGGCGGCAATCCACACTGGGCGTTTGCCAAACAATGAATCGCGCAAAACCAAACCTTGTTGGAAATAGTCGTCGGGCAATTCAATGTCGTACTTGATGTTACCCGTCACTGCCACTTGGTCAGGGTTTGCCCCCACACTCACGAACCGATCCGCATCGGCTTGGGTTTGCGCGGCAATTAGTTTGACGCTTGCCAATGTATCTCGGGTGAAACTGCCCAAACGCTTGTAGCCCTTGGTCGAGCGTTCTGATAAGCGGGCATTGACGATGGCAAGGGGAATTTGTCGTTTAGAACAGGCATGGAACAGATTGGGCCATATTTCTGTTTCCATGATGACCGCCAAGCGGGGTTGGAAATTCGCCAAGAATCTGGCGACTGCATCGGGTAAATCGTAAGGAAGATAAACATGGGCCACTTCGTCGCCCATCACTGCTTTGACCCGAGCCGATCCAGTGGGTGTGGTGGTGGTGACCAATACTGGCATTTCAGGAAAACGTCTACGCATTGCGCGTATCAAGGGAAAAGCAGCCTCTGACTCGCCGACCGATACAGCATGGAACCAGACGACACCCCGAACAACGGAGGCTTTGCCATATAAGCCAAAGCGTTCTAGCCAGCGATGGCGATAACCCGGTTCCCGCCTCGCCCGCCATGCCATACGGAGCAGAATGAGAGGAACCAGCAAATAAAAGATTACGCTATAAACTATCCGCACGGGCCAACAACCAATCTTAGGTTTTGACCATGCCATCTTACTGGTTCGGCTTTTGACACCGTGCGGATTGACGAAAACGCCTAGGATTATTGCCCGACAATTTTGACCGCGACCATTGCATCCAAATCAGCATGGAGATGCAACTTGATTTCATAATCGCCGGTATGACGGATCGGGCCAGTCGGTAAGCGGACTTCGTGCCTCTGCAATTCCACCCCGGCGGAGGTGACGGCATCAGCAATATCTTTCACGCCAACAGAACCATACAAACGCCCCTCTTCCCCTGCTTTTTGGGCAATTGTCACATTCAGTTTGGCAAGGGCCTCGGCACGGGCCGTAGCTGCGGCCAATCCTGCGGCGGCTTTTTGCTCTAGTTCTGCCCGTTTCTGTTCAAACTCGGCCAATTTTTCTGCCGATGCCCGAACTGCTTTTCCTTTAGGAATCAAAAAATTACGTCCATATCCCGGTTTAACTATAACTTTATCACCAAGATTGCCGAGTTTGGCGATTTTTTCAAGAAGAATGATTTCCATTGTTTGCAATGCCTCAATATTTATTTAATTCAGATGTTGTTTGTTTCAATACCCACGCACAAAGGCTAGGCTTGTTAAGAGTTTTTCGCATACA
>CAIWDB010000576.1 GCA_903911305.1 uncultured Methylococcaceae bacterium
CCACGCGGCGGTGTCGATGGCGACCCGCGCCCGCAGCAGGGCGGTGCGGAGTGCCGGGGTGTATTCGGGGTCCAGCGCGTCCTTGGCCCACGCCAGCCGGGTTTCAAACCCGGCGCCGTAAATGATCTGGCAGGCGGCAAACACATATTGCCCGTCTTCGTCGGCAAACCCCAAGCCCTTGCCGCGTTCCATCGCTGGCAAAACTTTGCCTTCAAGCTCGGACGGGGGGGCGGGGATGTCTTGCGGCAGGGCGTTGGACAAGGCCATGGCGATGCGGGCGGATGGCTTGGCGGCAAAGGCATCCTCGGCCAGGAACCAGCCGAGGGTGCTTGCCGCCGCCTTGGCTTCTGTCCATACCCCGTCGGGCAGGTTTTCCACCAAGGCGTCAATGCGCCCTTCGGCGGGGACACCCGGATTGACCAGGCCGGCATGGATGGCGGGGTGCAGGTCGAAGTTGGGCGCAATCGCCGCCATCAGGTAGGCGAACTGGCCTAAGGTGGACTCCCACGCAAACCCGTAGCCCCGCGCACGCTTCAGGGCCATGTCCAGCAGGCGGTCCAGAATGACCGGGGCAAGCCCGGCATAGTCCGGGTAGCTGCGCTGGATTTCGTCCAGCACCTGCCTGCGGAAGCGCCGCTCCTGCCCTTCCCCAAACGCAGCCATCTGGCTAGAGGTGATTTTCAGCATGGGAACCTCGTTTATCCAATTTACCGGGCTTTACTCCAGTACTTTCTTAAGGTTAGGTCCGTCAAAAATGAATGTTATGTCACAAGCCTGGCTTTCTCGGCTTAGACTGTAATTTTTGGTAGGATCGACAAATATTCTAAATGCCAACCCATAGAAGCTGGCATACCACTCCATTGGCACCGCATCTTTTTCCACGGGTGTGGCAGGACGAAAACAATAATTTTTTAACGCCTGTCCTTCAAATTTATTAAACGTTTTGAGTTGTTGAACTTGCTTGCGTAGCTCTGAACTTATCGGATTCTCTGTATGAACTCGAACTTGTGGCATAGCGAACCATAATATCACTATTGATGTGATGGCACCCAAGAGTGGAATTAATTGCCGTGCTTTTTCATTCATAAACCAAAAGCACATATCCCAACATGCCAAGAAAAAGAATAAGTAGGTCAGGGCACCATAATTCAAATATCGTTGATACTGGAGAAATGCAAACGGCAAGTAGAATACCGGCGATGCTAAGAACAGCCATGCTTCAAAAAAACGATTTGATCGCCAAGAAATAAAAGCGCCTGAGAAAGTAGATATCAACCAGAATAGGGATAAATAATCGTTACGAAAATAGTAATTTAGGTTAGTTCTAATTGTGTCAAAGCTAAAGCTTCTTTCGTAGAGTGAGTTATGAGTAACGTTATTCAGTTTGACAATAAAAATTAATAATAAAATCAGGCATAGCACAATTAACAACCAGTGGAGTGGGTTTTTCCTTATTTTACTGTCTGCAAAAATATACCAACAAGGCAAGCATAAAATAAGCCCCCCAAATACGTTGGACGATAACCCAAACGCAAAAATCAGGATGAGTATAAAAAACGAGGACAATTTTAATTTTCCATTGGCAAAATCAACCTGCTCGATATAATAAAATATAAATAGAACGACAAAGAAGTGTGGTAAAAGATGTTGCGAATTTGAAAGCCAAACATAACAACCAATCACGGAGGGCAAACAAAAATAAAGTAATGCACTGACTGTACCAAAATATGCTCCGTGACGTTTGGAAAATATTTTGTATATTAAATAGCTAGTTGATGCAATAATGAAAAAATTAAATGCATAATAGTATTCCGAATTTTTTCCAAAAAAATGGTCAGCTAAATACCAATAAAGATTCCGACTTACAAACCTCCCAGAGTTTAATTCTGGGTGAAATAAGCTTTCAAAATCAATTAAAGTCAAGTACCGTTCATAAAATGCAAAATCCTCTGTCCAGAACCATGCATTTATTGAGATGTAAAAATAAAAATACCCAATAATAAAAATTGGAAATATCGTAATAATTGTAAGCAACCCGAATGCCGGATTGGAACAGATGTTATTTTTATTCATAAAAATGCTCGTTATAAAGTTAATTCTTAAGGTTTAGGCACATATAAAACCTCTTCCATTCATGATTCGCCTTCGAAAAGCTCAAGAGGCCCAGCACGAACGGAAGAGATTAATTTGATTAGAACCGTTCACGCTGAACTTGTCGGAGTGCGAGGTTTTTCGGAGTATCCTTTAGTGGCTCGAAAAATTTATAGATGCCCCTTAAACTCTTTATCTTGATCAACTCGTTTGCCCACGTTGGGCCTAAACCGAACAATCGGAATGGTGGGCAAACAAAACGTTTGCCCACCTGATGACATTAACGAACCCTCTCAACCAGCATGGCAATCCCTTGTCCACCGCCGATGCACAGCGATGTCAACCCTAATGATGAATCCCGTTTGATCATTTCATGGAGTAACGTAACCAGTACACGGGTCCCACTGGCTCCGACTGGGTGGCCCAACGCAATTGCGCCGCCATTAACGTTGACTTTGGACATGTCCCAACCCATTTCCCGATGTACTTGGATCGATTGCGAGGCAAAAGCCTCATTGATTTCGATCAGGTCTAGGTCTTTGATGGAGCATATTCCGCGAGCCAACAAACCTTGGCAGGCGTTGATCGGGCCAAGCCCCATATAGGCCGGGTTCAGAGCCGCCGATTGTGAACCAAGAATCTTGAACGCCCAAGCGGGTTTCAATTGCTCCATGACTTCCTTGGAGACAACCAGAACCGCTGCCGCACCGTCGTTAATGCCCGATGCATTGCCGGCGGTGATCGTGCCATTGGCACTGAAGGAAGGCTTCAACTTGGCGAGGCTCTCCGCTGTCGTGCCATAGCGGGGATGCTCGTCAGTGTCAAAGACGGTTTCCTGCTTGCCCTGCTTGACAGTGATAGGCACGATTTCATCCTTGAACTTGCCAGCCTTGATGGCCGCTTCGGCTTTTTGCTGGGATTCTGCCGAAAAGGCATCTTGATCGGCGCGGGAGATTTGGTATTTCTCGGCGATGTTTTCGGCGGTGGTCGCCATGTGGCAATCATAGAACTTGTCCCACAATGCGTCACAAATCACGCTGTCGGTCACTTCGCCGTGGCCTAGGCGTTGCCCGAAGCGATGGGCTTTCAGCAGATATGGGGCGTTAGTCATATGTTCCGTGCCGCCAGCAATCACGACTTGGTTCTCACCCGCTGCAATTGACTGCCCCGCTAGCGCAACGGTTTTCAATCCCGACCCGCAGACTTTATTCACCGTGAATGCGGGAATGGCTTCCGGCAACCCCCCTTTGATGGCAACTTGACGAGCGGTGTTTTGACCCAAACCCGCTTGGATGACATTGCCAAAAATGACCTCGTTCACCTGTTCGACAGGGATGCCCGTCCGGGTGACAATCTCCTTGACCACAGCCGCGCCAATGTCAATGGCGTTCAACGAAGCCAAAGTTCCGTTGAATTTGCCAATGGCGGTTCGACATGCACCTACAATGTATGCGTCCATTAGATTCTCATGCCTCCGTCCACTTCAATGACACGTCCGGTGAAGAAGTCATTATTAATGATGAATTGGGCAGTCTTGGAGATTTCTTCCATTTCACCCAAACGACCGGCGGGGATTTTCTCAATCAACTTGTCCAACACTTCCTGCTTGATCTTGGCGACCATTTCGGTGTTGATGTAGCCGGGTGCGATTGCGCCCACGCGGATGCCGTAACGGGCAAGCTCTTTTGCCCAGGTCACCGTCATCGCATCGACAGCGGATTTAGAGGCCGAATAGTTAGTCTGCCCGAAATTCCCGACTCGGCAAATGGAAGAGATGTTGATGATCACGCCTTTGACTTTGTGCTTGACCATATGGGCGGCTGCTTCCCTCGCACACAGGAACACACCCGTTAAATTGATATTGATGACCTTTTCCCAATTGGATAGCGGGAATTTGGTGATTTCATCGCCCTTCTGTTTGATGAATAGTGCGTCGGCGGTGATGCCGGCATTGTTGATGAGGACATCGACCGGGCCATTGGCGGCGGTGAATTTTTCAAAGAAAGCTTCCACTGCCGCTTCGTTGCTGACATCGACGATTTCGCCCTCTATGCCAGTCTCAGCCTTCAGCGTATCGAGGCTTTCTTGCATGACATCCAGCACATAGGGCTTACCCCCGGCTTTTTTCAAATCTTCGGCAAAGCGTCTGCCCAAGCCACGTGCGCCACCTGTAATAATGATATTTTTACCTGCAATTTCCATCTGATCACCTTATTGATTGACAAAAAAATCGGAAGGCATGGGAGCAAACACTCCTCTTGCCGTACAACTCGCTATTGTAGTCTTTCCAATTGAACATGGCACACACCCATAAGCAAAAATTGTTCTAATGGCTCATTGGTGCAATTGCCGTATCGATTTCGCCGACTGTCCGAATTGACTGAAATGAACATTTTTGCTAATTTAAAAATTTGAATTGAATAAACTTCATATTGTAAGACGTTGGATAGCGAAAGAAATTGAACATTTTTGAAGATGGTTTTTAGTCGTTTATAGATAGCATACAAAATGAGAAGCAATCATTTAACTGTGCGTGAAAAATCTATTGTTGCTGGACTATATTTATCAAAATTTGACGTTGCCGGATTACGCTTTCTCGGATTCAATAGCTTTAAGGAGGCATTTAATGTTATTGGCCTAACTCTAGGTGTACGCGCACAATCTATACATAACTATAGGGATGAATTTGACCCGTTATTTCCAAATGCCCGACTAGGATGGCACAAAAGGAAAACAAGGGATTATTGCAAAGTAATTTATGAAAAATACAAGGACTTTGACATTGACACGCTTTCTGAAATACTAAAACGTTCATTGTATAAAAATTCGGATATTGATATTCTGGCAGAGCAGACACAAGAAATTGATAATGAATTAAACCCATCGTTTGCAAAAAGACTTATTACCGGTCAAGCGGCAGAAAACTATTTTGTTAAGCATTTTTCTACAATCGAAAGATTTTCAGGTTACCACATTGAGGATACCACATTACTTGGTTGCGGTTTTGATTACAAACTTACTTTGGGAGCAGAATTCAATTATCTGGCCGTGGAAGTCAAGGGAGTCAATGATTTTCATGGCACTATATCTCTGACTCAAAAAGAATATTCTGTAGCCAGCATTTTACGGGATAGATATTTTTTATTTGTAGTAAAAAACTTCAAAGAATCACCAATTTATGAACTACATGGCAATCCATTGCAAAGCAACCTAGACTTTATCAAGAACGAGCGTAAAGTCATCCAAATAACTTGGAATGCCAATATTTAGCTTTGTTACTTAAGCGTTGAAATAAGATCAATGATGCAGGAACAGATTTCTTAATATTTAGCTGGTAATGATATACTAAAAAGAACAACCATGACCAACTAGCGGAACACCCTAAATTTACAGGCATGGACACGGAATCATAATTCGCAACCTCTGGCTACCATTGGACGTTCAGCGTTTGTCAATTTTAGATTTATGCAAGAATTCTATGTCAAAGATATTGCGATTTTGCTCAATTCGTCCTAATGTGTACATGTTTTATAGCTGAGCCTTGAGCAGGACGGCGCTAGCCTCGACAACCGCAACCCACTATCCACACTCCACAATAATTATTTTAGGAGAACTACATGACAAAACTGCTAGCAGTCCTGACCGCGATCTTCGTGGTTTATGCCTTATACGAAGTATTTGCTACGGTTTCCCAATTAGGCGACGGTTTTAAACGGGCAGTCCAGAAAAAACCTTCCACACCCCCACCCGAGTTGGTCAAGCAGCCCACTGTCGTTTCGGCTACGGCCACTCCACCAGTGACGGCAAGCGTAGCCTCGCCCACAAAACCCGCCGTGCCAGCCGTTGAACCAGACAAGCACATCAATTTGCGTGATCCTAAAACGGGTGAAGTTTCGCCCGTCCCCGGCAACTACCGTTTCGCCAAAAAATGGATCAAAGAGGCTATGGTCGCAGAAGGCTTGCTCCCCAAGGTGTATAAAAACTCCGAATTGACCGAAACGCTGAATGCGAAAGCCAAAAGCGCAATTGAACAATTCAAGCATTTGGAAAAATATCACGCTTGAGGCTGTTCTATTGCCCAGTCATCCAATACGCATAATTAAAGTAACGGCAGGGTAAATATTGATGGATTGGATGATTTATTAAATTGGGTTCAGGGCAACCCAACCGAGTTTGTTTGTTTTCTGTGCTATTCGATGCAGTTTGGGTTCGACTGGTCTAAAATACCCGCAACAAGGCAATAGCCTTTTTTGCGCAATCCAGACGAGGAAACCCATGAATCTCCATGAATACCAGGCCAAACGCCTGTTTGCAAGTTACGGGGTGGCTGTCCCCAGCGGAACCCCTGCCTTTTCACCCGAAGAAGCCCGCCACGCCGCTGCTGCATTGGGCGGCGAGCGTTGGGTGATCAAAGCACAAATCCACGCCGGCGGACGCGGCAAAGCGGGTGGCGTCAAGCTAGTGGACAGCTTGGATGCCGTCGCTGAAACGGCTAAAACTATGTTAGGCTCCCGCCTTGCCACTTACCAAACCGGCGGAGTGGCCTTGCCCGTCAATGCCGTATTGGTTGAGGAAGTCAGCCCCATCGCCCGAGAACTTTATCTCAGCGTCTTAGTGGACCGTGCCAGCGAACGAGTGCTGTTCATGGCATCCAGCGAAGGCGGGGTGGAGATTGAAGAAGTCGCAGCGAAAACCCCGGAAAAAATCCTGATCCAAAAAGTCGATCCCATCGCTGGCTTGCAAGCTTACCAATGCCGCGACATTGGCTTTGGTTTGGGATTGCAAGGCGATCAAATCAACGCCCTCACCAAGTTCATGCAAGGGCTATACACATTTTTCTTGGACAAGGATGCCAGCCAGATCGAAATCAACCCACTGATTGTCACCGCCGATGGTCGCTTGTTGGCTTTGGACGGCAAGATCAACATTGACGACAACGCCCTATTTGCCCATCCCGACATTGCAGCTTTGCGTGACCCTGCCCAAGAAGATGCGAAAGAAAATGCTGCCAGTGAACATGGCCTGAATTACATCACCTTAGCCGGCAATATCGGCTGCATGGTCAATGGGGCCGGCTTGGCCATGGCGACGATGGATGTCATCAAGCTGCATGGCGGCGAACCCGCCAATTTCTTGGATGTCGGCGGTGGCGCAACCAAAGAGAAAGTCACCGAAGCGTTTAAGCTGATTTTGTCCGATGACACGGTAAAAGCTGTATTGATCAACATTTTCGGTGGCATCGTCCGTTGCGACATGATCGCCGATGGGATTATCGCAGCAGTCAAAGAGGTGGATGTCAAAGTCCCCGTCGTGGTCCGGCTGGAAGGCACTAACGCCCCGGCGGGCCGACAACTGTTGGCTGAATCCGGCCTGGCCATCATTCCTGCCGAGGATTTGGACGAGGCGGCGAAGAAAGTGGTTGCATCTGTTATAGGTGCATGATGATTCAAGAAGCCATCCCCCACATAAAAGAACTTTCTATCAGTGAAAAATTACTTTTGGTAGAAGAATTATGGGATGAAATCACTGCCAAACCCGACGAAGTGCCTGTTTTAGATTGGCACAAAACAGAACTGGAACGTCGATATCGTGATTTTCTGAGCGATCCTGAATCGGGTTCGGAATGGGCTGAAGTCAAAGCCAGATTGTTAAGCAACTTATGACTTTTCGCCTAATCATTCGTCAATCAGCAGAACGCGACTTAGCCGAAGCCTTTGAATGGTATGAGCATCAACTAAGCGGACTGGGTTCGCGTTTTCTATTGTCAGTTGATGCAAGCTTAGCGCGAATCACCCGAATGCCAGAGGCGTATGCACCGTGTTTCGAGCGATTTCGACGATCTTTGGTTCGGCGATTTCCCTATGGAATATATTTCTTTATAGAAGAACAAACCGTCATTGTGATTGCGGTTTTGCATCTTTACAGTAACCCTCAACGTATCCAACGTATTTTGGAAAAACATTAAACCATTATGAGCATACTCATCGATAAAAACACAAAACTCCTGTGCCAAGGCTTCACTGGCAAGCAGGCCACTTTCCACTCCGAGCAATGCCTGGCGTATGGCACTCAATTAGTCGGAGGGGTCACGCCGGGGCGTGGCGGGCAAACCCATTTGAATCTGCCGGTGTTCAACACCATGCGCGAGGCCGTGGACTCCACGGGCGCGACGGCAAGCATGATTTACGTGCCGCCACCCTTCGCCGCCGACGCGATCTTGGAAGCCGCCGACGCGGGCATCAAACTCATCGTCTGCATTACCGAGGGCATTCCCGTTTTGCAGATGCTGCGAGTTAAAGCCGCACTGAAAGCTTACGATGCCAAGCTGGTCGGCCCGAATTGCCCCGGTGTCATCACCCCCGGCGAATGCAAGATTGGCATCATGCCCGCTTTCATCCACAATCCGGGCAGCATCGGCATTGTGTCGCGTTCCGGCACCTTGACCTATGAAGCCGTACATCAGACCACCCGTGCCGGTTTGGGACAAAGCACTTGCGTAGGCATCGGCGGCGACCCAATCCACGGGTTGGACTTCATTGAAGTGTTGGAAATGTTCCAGAACGACTCGCAGACCAAGGGCATCATCATGGTGGGTGAAATCGGCGGCAGCGCCGAGGAAGAGGCGGCGGAATATATCCAAGCCCATGTCACCAAGCCGGTCGTTGGCTACATCGCCGGCACTACCGCGCCCCCCGGCAAGCGCATGGGCCATGCCGGCGCCATCGTCAGCGGCGGCAAAGGCACCGCCGCCGCCAAGTTCGCCGCGATGAAAGCCGCTGGCGTGTCCATCGTCGATTCCCCCTCGAA
>CAIWDB010000577.1 GCA_903911305.1 uncultured Methylococcaceae bacterium
CCATCAGGCAACTTCAGAAAACTTATCCTATGAAGTTCCGGGTTAATATATCCTGATTCATGTACGGTTAATAATAAGCATAGCACAAACCGATTAATATGATCATTTCTATAATTAATTTCAAATCAATCAATCTAATTTTTTTCGCTTAACGACAAGAAAATGCCACAGACCATTCACAAAAATTATATGACTCCCAATGAAGTTGCTGAAATGCTGATGGTTTCCCCCATCACCGTCAGAGGCTGGACGAACAAAGGCTTGTTAAAAGCGGAACTGACTCCGGGAGGGCATCGTCGTTTTTTGGTGACCGAAGTGGATCGGTTTGTCCAGGAACGCCCATTCCTATCCCGCAAACAACACTTACGGGTGCTGATCGTGGACGATGACAGCGCCATCGGACGTTATCTGTCCACTTGGTTGACCGGGCTAGGGGTGGCTGTTGAGATTGCCAAAGATGGGTTTGACGCTGGAGCTAAAGTGGTTGATTTTGAACCTGATATCATGCTGTTGGATTTGATGATGCCCGGTCTGGATGGCTTTGATGTTTGCCAACGGATTAAGCAAAATCCGACAACTGAGAAACTACGCATCATTGCAATGACTGGTTACCCCTCACCTGAAAATGAGCAGCGCATCATAGAGTCAGGAGCCGAACGGCTATTAGTCAAACCGTTACACGCTGAGGAATTGGCGCTTATTCTTGGCATACCTTACCATGATAAAACCGGCCTTTCCCAATTTGCTTAGGTGCTTAGGATTGAGTGGTGAGTTCCACACCTTCTAAATTTGACAATGCCATACCAGAATTGAAGGCCGATTTTGCCGGTGAATCCAATGATGTGTTCTATTCATCGGTATTTCACAATAGCCCATTGGGCATCGTCATTTCCCGCCCTTCCACGGGTATCATCGTCAATGCCAACGAATCCTTTCTATCCCTGCACGGCCTAAGCAGGCAAGAAACCATAGGCCACAGTTCATTAGAATTGAATATTTGGGCCTACCCGGAGCAAAGGTTGGAAATGCTCGGCTTGATCACTCAACAGGGCCGGGTTCAAAATTACCGGATGACGTTTCGACGCAAGAATGGAAGCCTCGGGGTGGCACTCGTATCCGCCGAGATGATGGACTTGAACGGCGAAACTTTCTTGTTTGCAACCTTGGCCGATATTAGCCAATTAATCCTATTGGAGGAAGAACGTAGCCGTTTGGCCGAAATCATTGAAAAAACCAGCGATATGGTATCCATCGCTGATTGTGAAGGGCGGGTCAGATATTTGAATCCGGCCGGTCGCCAATTGTTGGGTTTATCGCCGGATGAAGACCTTGCGGGTACAAAAATTCCCGACTACCATCCTGAATGGGCATACCGGATTGTCGCCGAGGAAGGAATACCTCATGCCATCCAAGAGGGTTCTTGGGCGGGCAATACCGCATTGATCAATAAAGATGGCATGGAACTTCCCATCTCACAAGTCATCATTGGGCATAAAAGTCATGGAAGAGGCTCCGTTGATTTGATTTCCACCATCGCAAGGGACATGTCCGAACAGGTCAGCGAGGAGAAAGCGCTCAAGGAAGCTTACGCACTGTTGGAAACCTTTTTTGACAGCGCCACCGTGGGCATGGCCTACCATGACCGGCAAATGCGCTTCTTGAGGATCAACCAAGTTTTGGCAGACATCAATGGCAAACCAGTGGAAGACCATTTAGGTTTACCCGTCAACGAAGTGCTTCCTGAGCTTTCCGAGCAACTGCTCCCATTTTTTGAACTCGTATTGTCAAAAGGGGAGATTATCAGCAATCAAGCGGTAAGGGGCTTCACACCGTCCGATCCCGAGCGCATGAGGGATTGGCTAGTGAGTTACTACCCGGTGCGTGACAAATCCGGTGAAATTCTCGGGACTGGAGTGATCGTGTTGGAAGTGACCGACTTGAAGGAGGCAGAACGAAAATTAAAGGCAAGCGAAGAACGCTACCGCCTTATCGTCCAGTCAAGCCACGAAGGCATTTTGGCATTGGATACCAAAGGCTGCATCACCTTCGTCAACCCGGCCATGGTTGAATTGATGGGATATAAGCCTGAAGAAATGCTCGGGAAGCCGATTGAAGATTTTATCCTTGAAGAAGAATTGGCCGACCACTGGAAACGTACACCGGCTATTGGGCATGAGGCGTTTGAGCGTTACGAGCGGCGTTTGCGCCGAAAAGACGGCAACGAATGCATCTGCGTGTTTTCTGCTGCGGCAATGCGCGACATGCATGGGAATTTGTTGGGTTCATTTGCCTTGCTCTATGACATCACCCACCAAAGTAAAGCCGAAAATGAAAGGATTTCCATCGAAAACCAGTTGATGCAAACCCAGAAAATGGAAGCGCTGGGCCAATTGACCGGGGGTATCGCCCATGATTTCAATAATTTGCTTGCCGTGATACTTGGCAATGCCGATTTGGCTTTGAACCAATCCGCTTGTGGGAACGATGGCAAGCTTGCCAATTATTTGAACGAAATCATCACCGCCGGACAAAGGGGGCGTGACTTGGTCATCAAGATGATGGATTACAGTCGCAATCGCCCAAACCGACAACCGCCTGTCATCAAGCCTCAATTCGCCGTGCAAGATATGATGAAAATGCTGGCATCGACCCTACCCTCCAATATCGAACTGAATTTTTGGATAGACGCCGATACACCCGCTTTACGGATCGAACCCATCGACTTGTATCAAATGCTGGTCAATCTTGTCATTAACGCCCGCGATGCCATTGATTTACATGGTCGGATTGAGGTTAGGTTACATCGAATTTACAAACCGCCCGGACAATGTTCCATATGCCTTGCCCCTATCGAGGGTATCTACGCCGCCTTGGAAGTAACCGATAATGGCATCGGGATATCAAAAGAGTTATTGCCGAAAATATTCGACCCCTTTTTCACCAACAAGCCAGTGGGCAAAGGCAGTGGCTTGGGTCTTTCCATCGTCCTCAGTATCCTTCACCGGGTGGGGGGGCACATTGAAGTCGAGTCTGAATTGGGCAAAGGCGCACAGTTCCGCCTGCTGTTGCCTGAAGCCGCAGAATCGACAGACAATCAAGCCGTGTTGCAGCCAGCCCATGCGCCTGAATCGGGTTCCACAAGCCACAAAGGAGGGCGGGTATGGGTAGTGGACGACGAACAAGCCATCCTGAGGTATCTATCCGATCTGCTTGAGAAGGAAGGCTATGCCGTCACCGTTTTCCCCGATTCATTGGCGGCTCTACGTTCGTTCTGGGCCAATCCCGATAGTGTGGATTGTGTGCTGACCGATCAAACCATGCCCCGGCTGACCGGGCTTGAATTAGCCAGTGCCATCGCTGAAGTACGTCAAGATTTGCCGGTCATTCTGTACACCGGTTACGCGAACGGGCTGGATGAGTCAGAGACCCAACGCTTCGGCATCAGCGCCACTCTGCAAAAACCAGTGAATGCCGATGAACTTAAAGCCACCTTGGTGCGGGTTTTGGATGACTCCCGTCAGTTGCGCTAAACGGGAGCGTCAAAGCTATTAAGTCAAGGATTTTGAACATGCCCAAACCGTTTGTAGTTCCGGCTTCAGCCGGTCTTTCGGGGTTGTCTTCCGCCTAAAGGCGGGACTACAAACGCTAGCTTAATGGCAGTGACCCTAGGGGGCCAATGCTGTTGAATTAAGCGTAACAGCCCCCTCCCCAAG
>CAIWDB010000578.1 GCA_903911305.1 uncultured Methylococcaceae bacterium
ACTTCATCCCTTGGAATCTTGTGATCTTAGGCTTGATGATGCTGAGCTATGGCTGGCCCATCCTGCAATTCTTCGTCTTGAAAACTTACAATCCAACCGCTTGGGGGTATTGATGATGAAAGGAATTCTTTTAGGCTTGATCTGTTTGGGCGTGGCCGGCCCGGTGTTGGCGGAACCTTCCAGCAAAGTGGCATGGACTTTGGAAACGCTCAACTTTGTCAAAAAAGGCAATGCCGAAAAGGGCAAGGAACTGATGGGAACCTGTGCCGGTTGCCATAATGAAACTAACGCCAATCCACAATTGGAAGGGCAGTTGCCGACTTATCTCTACAAGCAATTGTTGGATTATAAGAATGGCAACCGCAAAGACCCCACCACGGCGATGAATGGCTTGGCAGCGAGTCTGAGCGAGCAAGACATGGCGGATGTCGCCGCTTGGTACGGCAAGCAAGCCGCCAAGCTCGGCAAAGGCGGGTCCAGCGACCCAACCGGCATCGTCTCCAATGGTGACGGCAAACGCATGGAACCGTCTTGTTCCAGTTGCCATGGCGGTTCTGGGCAGGGTGAAAGAGTGGATACCCCGGCCTTGGCTGGTCAAAAAGCCGACTACTTGGAGAAAACCCTGTTAGCTTACAAGAGTGGTTCGCGAGCCAATGACATTTACAGTCGCATGAGGCTGATTGCGTCAAAGCTCAGCGATCAAGAAATCAAACAGTTGGCGGAATATTATTCCAAACTGGATTGATCCGGGACGGCCTTGCCGCATCGGCGGTGGGGCCGTGTTGGATTTAAAACGAGCACAACGGCTCCATCAGGGTTACGCTGGTTCAACTGGTGAGCCTTTATGTTGAAGGTTTATTTTCAATTGGAAGATTTAATAGTGTCCAAGCAGCTAGGTCGGGTATCCCTTTGAACGCTAAGGCGTTGATTTCAAGGTTTCCTGACCAGCTATAAACTGTTGAAAACCCGGAATTTAACAATGCTTTAATTAGGGATTTCTCTGTGAAACCTGTTTTATGCGCGAAAAAATCTTGATTGCTTCTTTCAATCTCGACAGAATATCCGTATAAGACATCTAAAACCATAATGGGTCCAGCCGGGGAAACATAAATCACATCGTCAATATCCAATCCTCGCTCTATGGTGGTTCTCATCAATTCATTAATATCAGGAACTCTTATATGCACGAACCAGCCATCCTTAAGAACATGCAGAAATCCTGCTAACACCTTCGGCACATCGTGGCGATAGTAATGCTCTAAATTATGTGAACAATAGATCGCTTCAAATTTCTCCTTCCCGATTGTCTGCAACTGACGTGCATCACAGCATATGTCTGGGGAACCTCTGGGGTCTATGTCTAGAAGCAAGTGTTCAAACTCGGCAAAGTGAGGGGGCAGTGGTATGGATTTATTACTGCCCCCCACATTTAGTAATTTTCTCATTCAACTTCCAATTGTGGTTTAGTGTTTTGCCCTGTAAGAGCAGTAATGTTCTAATGACTCTCGACGCTTCAGGGAGGCTTTTGAAAAAGCCATTGGTGTAATATTATACATCCCAAACACCTTGGCTGGTTCCCAAGCTCTGCTCTCATCGTTAAACACCCGAAAATTGGCGTTTGCAGGTGAAGCGGTAACGTGGAGCGGCGAATTCGCACTCTTTGGAGTTGCTTCTATCCTGTCCCGACGGGAAACTGCCGACTGGAGAACCGTGTGCGGGAAAACCGCCAGCACGGTTCGGAGGGAGGGGAGGCACGAGCCTTCCCTACCCCTATAGACCATGGACGGTAACTTGACGGTTCTACAAGTGCCTCATTTTGGCAATGTAGTCGCCCTAAGTTTGCCTTCCTTGGACACTGGATTTCGGCATCCATATGAAATTGACGGAATGGTGGGCAGTAAAAATGACGCTTGCCCACCCGGTTAAGTGTCGTTCAGCAAAAAGTCATTGAAAAAAACTCAACCGACAGACGGTATCAGTCTTGAAGGCTTACAAAAAAAGGTGAAGGCATGAAAACAGTATATTTGTTCGTATTACTCTCGTTTCTGGCGGCAATCTCATCTGTCTCGGCGGCGGACAATATGAAGGCGTTTCCGCCGGCAGAAAAAGGAATGACTCGCCATGTATTGCAGTTGCCGAAGCAAGACGATGAATACGCATTCAAAGTGGAGCTGATTGTGGGAAAGACGGTTCAACTAGCTGAAGGGAACAGATATTTCTTTAGCGGGAAGATCAAGGCGGTGAACATTGAGGGATGGGGATTTACCCGCTACGTTGTAAGCAAGTTGGGACCTATGGGGGGCACGCTGATGGCGGTCGATCCAAACGCGCCGAAGGTGCCACGATTCATTACGATTGCCGGTGAACCCTATCTCATCCGATACAACAGCCTTTTGCCCGTCGTGGTGTATGTGCCCGAAGGTGTTGAAGTCCGTTATCGGATATGGAGTGCTGCACCGGAGGCCAAGCCGATTGAAAAAGGATGAATGGGGGGTCAATGCTGTTGAATTAACATTTGAGTTTAATAGATTCCGCTGGCTGAGCGGAGTAGAAGCCAGCTTGTTCGCTTCGACTTCTCCCCTCGACTTCGCTCAAGACAGGCATGGCCTGGATGCCGACATCAATGCTGGTATGACGAGGTTCTTGGCTTCTAGCTGAAGAATTTTGCAAATCAGGTTAACTTAAGGCCGTAGATATAAAGGCGCAATATCAGTACTCCGCTATTGCAAATTACCGAGCCAGCCAACCCACAAAACCCTACGGATGGGATTTGCAAATCCAATCCGGCTGTGTGTCACCCGCGCAGAGCCAAGCCAATCATTTACCCGAGCAAACTCTGCCCACAGCTTTTGCATTGGTTCACCGGTGGGAATGACAGTCCACTGCCGGTCAGTTCGCCGGCAGGGTTCTGCTTGAGAAAGAACCAGCCCCCGCAGCGTGGACATTTGCTTTGGTTCATCCATCGGTATAGCACATGCCCCAGAACGAACATCCCAAACGCCGCGAAGGCCGTCAAGTCCATGCTGTAACGGGTCAACAAAGTGCATATCGGCAAGAATGCAAAAATAAGGGCAAGCAACAGCCACCGCTTCACGCGAATTTTAAACAAGGCTTGAGCCTTGGGATCGTTAGGGTCGAAGGGAATGGCAGGAGCCGGGGTGTTTGATTGGGTTGTAAGGAGACGGTTGGTGCGTTTGGATTTTTTTGCCATGGTTGTTTTTTTAGTTTATAGGAATGGGTATTACATAGACCAAAAAAGACGAGAAAAATCCCAAGCTTTGGAACCAAAATGATAAAGCCGTTGCGCCGGGATGGCCTTATGCCAAGTCGGCGGCATGGGTGTGGCAGTGGCTGGCAGATTAAATAGCCACTAGGCATTCCAGCGGTGGAGCATGGAAACGATCAAAATACTCTCGATAGCTTATCGTCCCAACGACTCCGCCAAAGCCTCCAATTCATTCCAACGCTCGAAAGCGACTTCCAGTTCGGCAACCAAGGCTTGCGCGTCGTCCAAGGTCTTCTTGACCTGTTCCGGGCTTTCCTTGTAAAAATCCGCCGAGTTGATGCGTTGGTTCAGTGCCGCTTGGCGTATTTCCATGGCTTCGATTTGTGCCGGCAAGGTTTCCAATTCGCGTTGTTCCTTGTAGCTCAACTTCTTTTTTGATACGGGTGGTTTAACCCGAACCGGGGTTTCAGGACTGGCTTCTTGGACGGGTTTGGTGACCGCTTGCTTGGCTTGGGCCAACCAGTCTGAATAACCACCGACAAACTCTTTAATATTTCCATCGCCCTCAAACACCAAGGTACTAGACACTACGTTATCCAGAAAGGCTCGGTCATGGCTGACTAGGATGAGTGTCCCTTCAAAATTGGCCAGCATTTCTTCCAGCAATTCCAAAGTTTCCATGTCCAAGTCATTGGTGGGTTCGTCCATGACCAGTAAATTGCAGGGTTCACTGAAAAGTTGCGCCAGCAAAGCACGGTTGCGCTCCCCACCCGACAAACTCCGCACTGGCGAGCGGGCGCGTTCAGGCGGAAACAGGAAATTAGCCAGATACGACATGACATGCAAGCGCTGACCATTGATTTCCAAAAATTCCTTGCCGCCGCCCACCGCCTCCGCCAAAGTCTGGTCTGGGTCGAGTTGCGCCCGGAGTTGGTCGAAGTAGGCAATATTCAGTTTTGTGCCATGTTTTACCGTGCCCTCTTGCGGCTGTAATTGTTGCAGCAGAACCGCAATCAAGGTGGATTTCCCCACACCGTTAGGGCCAATCAGCCCAATCCGATCGCCGCGCATGACGACGGTGGAGAAGTCACGAATGACTGAACGGTTAGGATAGGCAAAACTGACCCCTTGGGCTTCGATGACCAGCTTCCCGGAGCGTTCGGCTTGTTCCAGTTCGATTTTTGCCTGGCCTTGACGGTTGCGGCGTTCCGCTCGCTCGTTGCGAAGTGCCTTCAAGGCTCTGACCCGGCCTTCGTTACGGGTGCGGCGAGCTTTGATGCCTTGGCGAATCCAAGTCTCTTCTTGTGCCAGCTTTTTGTCAAACAAGGCATTGTGCTTGGCTTCCTCGTCCAACGCTGCCGCCTTTTTCTCAAGGTAGTCGGCGTAGTCACCGGGCCACGAGGTCAATTGCCCCCGGTCGAGATCGACAATGCGGGTGGCAATTTTTTGCAAAAAAGCGCGGTCATGCGTGATGACCAAAATGGCGCCCTTGAATTGGAGCAATTGGTCTTCCAACCAGAGAATGACATCAAGGTCCAGATGGTTGGTGGGCTCGTCCAACAGCAGCACATCGGGTTCCACGACCAGCGCCCGTGCCAATGAGACCCGCCTCCGCCATCCACCGGACAGTCCCGCCACCGGCAATTCGCCGGGCAAGTTCAAGCGACTGAGAACCTGTTCCACCCGTTGCTGCAATTGCCAACCGTTTTGAGTTTCCAATTGGTGTTGCAAACGGCCCATCTGCGTGAGTGCATCCTCGTCGGCATGGGCATGTTCGGACAGGCGGTGATATTCGGCTATCCAGTGGCCGATATCTCCCAAGGCATCGGCAACGGCATCATAGATGGTGTCTTGTTCGGGCAAACAGGGCTCTTGCTCCAACATGGCAACTTGAATTCCTGGTTGTCGCCATATCTCCCCTGAATCTGCGGGTATAATAGCCGAAATCGCTTTCATTAGAGTGGACTTGCCCTCGCCATTGCGTCCAATCAACCCAACCCGTTCCCCAGGATCAAGCTGAAAGTCGGCATGATGGAGAACGGGATGAACTCCAAAAGCGATGGAAACATCTGAAAGGCGTATAAGCGGCATGGAATGTAGTTTTTATTCTGGATTTAGTTTGGGTGCATAGTTTACAGGAAATGAGATAGTTGGGTGATTCTCCTTCACTGCAATAGCTACTGTACAGCCCTAAAAATGTGTTAAACCAAAAATTTAAGGTGAAATTTTGATACATGGGGCAGTTGGCTAGGGAACCTTGCCATATTTTTTTTATCAAACCATTAGCACTCGCATTTAGAGAGTGCTAACATTATTCATCCCAACATTTGAGTAGGTTAAGAGTTATGTCACAAGCTTTGTCACTTCCCGTCAACCTTTCTTTAGGGTCGATTGAGGACTACGTCGGGGCGGTTGCCTTGATGCCCCGATTTGACGCTGAAGAAGAACGCGCCTTGGCGCGTCGTTTTCGCGAGGAAGGCGACTTGGAAGCAGCCCGCCAATTGGTCTTGGCAAATCTGCGTTTCGTAGTCCACATCGCCCGCGGTTACATGGGTTATGGATTGCCCTTGCCCGACCTTATCCAAGAAGGCAATATTGGCTTGATGAAAGCGGTCAAACGTTACGACCCCGAAGTGGGTGTGCGCTTGGTTTCCTTTGCCGTGCATTGGATTCGGGCCGAAATCCATGAATTCATTATTCAAAACTGGCGGATCGTCAAAATTGCCACCACAAAAGCCCAGCGTAAATTGTTCTTCAATCTGCGCAAGTTCAAAACCCGCCTAGGTTGGTTTAGTCAAGACGAAGCGAATGCCGTGGCTGAGGAACTAGGCGTTGGGGTGGACAGTGTCTACGAAATGGAAAGCCGCCTCAGCAATCAGGATATGGCTTTCGACCTTAATCCAGAGGATGATGGTGATGACCGCGACATTTCCGCGCCTGTGCATTATTTGCAACAAGCTGATGCCGACCCTGCCGAAGCATTAGAAGCAAACGAGTGGGATAAACACCGCGAAACCAATCTGGCAACGGCTATCGAGCGGTTGGACGACCGCAGTCGCGACATATTGGCCAGCCGTTGGTTAAGTGAGGAGAAACTGACCCTGCACGACTTGGCGGCACGTTACAATGTTTCCGCCGAACGAATCCGGCAATTGGAAAATAGCGCCATGAAGAAACTCAAAAAGGCCTTGCTTGAAGAAGCTTGATTCGTTTTGGGTCAATAGTTCCATTTACGTGCATACTATGAACCGTTTGTAGCCCTTGGTTACAAACGGTTCTTTATATTAATACGTCGGAGTAAAACCAAATGAAATCACAATTCGTCACTTTTCGAATGATCTTCTTGATAGGACTCATAGCGATTAGCTTTAGCGCTGAAACATACGCCCGTGACCCGGGGTTCAACCAACCAGGTGCTTACGGCGGAAGGGCTGGCGTGCCTGCTGCCGGTGCGGCTGGACGTCCCGGATCAGGTGTGGGCGTCCTACCGGGTGCGGGTGCTGGGCGAGCCGGTGTGCCTGCCGCTGGAGCGGCTGGACGCCCCGGATCAGGTTTTGGTGCCCTACCGGGAGCGGGTGCAGGGCGGGCGGGTGTGCCTGCTGCCGGAGCGCCAGGACGATTTAGATAAAAACTGACCTGTCACCCAACTGAAAGGTAGATTTGAACAATCAAACCTACCTTGAGCGGCCTATTATTTACCTCGGAGAATGACAATGAAAACAGTCAATCGCATGGTTACTTTCATCCTTTTTGTTGCCCTCTTGGTTGGGTGCGCCTCCAGTCATGTGGTGAATCGACAAGAATACAAGGGAGGCAAAATAGCGCGACCCAGCCACATCCTAATCTATGATTTTGCTGCGACTTCTGCCGATGTGCCAACTGATTCGGCAATAGCGGGTCAATATGGCGAGCATGGCACCCCCCAGACTTCGGAGCAGCTCGCAGCCGGACGCCAGGCTGGTGCAAGCATTGCCCGGGTGTTGACCGATGAGATTCGCAAGATGGGCCTACCCGCTGAGCAGGCCACACAATCCTCTCAGCCACAAATTGGTGATTTGGTGATCCGAGGGTATATCCTTTCGGTTGACGAAGGGGATGCAGCCAAACGGGTGGCCATCGGCTTCGGTACAGGCGCTTCACATTTGAGAACCGCCGTTGAAGGCTTTTTGATGACAGACAAAGGACTGAAAAAACTAGGCTCAGGCACGGAAGATGCCGGTGGCAGTAAATCGCCAGGAACGGCAGTGGCGCTTGCTGGCGCAATTGCAACCGCCAATCCGGCTGGTCTAATTATTAGCACTGCAATGAAAGTGCATGGTGAAGCCAGTGGTAGCAGCAAAGTTGAAGGCAGGGCCGAGGACACAGCCAAGGAAATCGCCACTGAACTGAAAAAGAAATTCAAGGAGCAGGGCTGGATTTGATTTTGCATGAATTTTGCTAATTAATATTGATGGGGATTGATCCGTTGTACCGTCATCCGCCAGTTGATATATTTCTAGGATAAAATCCAACAAGACAGACTTAAGGAATTCATTACATGCATAAGATCACCATTATCCCTGGCGACGGTATTGGACCTGCCATAACCGCTGCTGCCATGCGGGTTATTGAAGCGACCGGCGTGAAGATTGAGTGGGACCGCCAACTTGCCGGCATGGCCGCAGTGGAGAAATTCTCCAACCCATTGCCTGATGCCACCATTGAGTCCATACGGAAAAATCGCATCGCATTGAAAGGCCCGCTAACCACACCCGTTGGTGGTGGCTACCGAAGCGTCAACGTCACCCTGAGACAGGCGTTCAACCTATATGCCAATGTGCGCCCGGCAATTTCTTTCGAGGGCACGGACACCTTGTTCAAGAACATCAATCTGGTGACCATACGTGAAAACACCGAGGGGCTTTACGCCGGCATCGAGCATTTCATCAAGGTGGACGAAGAAACCATAGCCGCAGAAAGCAGCGCGGTAATCACAAGGAAAGGGTCCGAGCGTATCATTGAATATGCCTTCGAATATGCCCGCAAATCCAAACGTAAAAAAGTAACCTTGGTTCACAAGGCTAACATTTTGAAATGCACCTCCGGTCTTTTCCTAGAAATTGGCCGGGAAATAGCTAAGCGATACCCGGATATTGAGTTCGACGAACGCATAGTCGATGCCTGTTGCATGCACTTGGTGATGAAGCCTGAGATTTTCGACATCATCGTGACGACCAACTTGTTCGGCGATATTTTGTCCGACCTCGCTTCCGGCCTAGTGGGAGGACTGGGTTTGACCGTAGGTGCCAATATCGGCAAAGATGCGGCGATCTTTGAAGCCGTCCACGGCAGCGCGCCCGATATTGCCCATCTGGGCATAGCCAACCCCATCGCCACCATCCTAGCCGGCGCGATGATGCTGGAACATGTTGGCGAACTGGATGCGGCCAGACGGATTGAGCAAGCAGTGCGCGAAGTAATCCGCGAGGGAGAGTTCCTAACCCCAGACCTTAAGAAGGGTTCGACGCATGGAACGGATGATTTGGCCGATGCGATTGTGAAGAAACTAGGGCATTAGTTGATTGAAGCTGATTTGGCGACCAAAGCTGATTTACGAGAGTTGGAATACCGCTTAGTCATCAAACTAAGCGGTATTATGATGGCATCTGTCGCGATTGTCGCCACTTTTGTCAAACTGCTCTGAATATATCCCGGTAACCCGAAAAAATCGAGGCAACTAGTGTAGGCCCTAACACCAACATACCCAAACCGAAGGGAATGGATGCCACCACAGTAAGGGCTAAAGCGGCAACACCATAGAGAAGGAAAGGCAACATATTGCCTAAGCAAGCTGAGAAGCTGGCCTTCATGGCATCCCAAGCTTGAATATTGTCGAAAACAACCAAAGCAGGGGCGAACCAAGCCGCCATGGCAATGGGGACCGTCAAAGCCAAACCGATTAGGCCAGAGAAAAGGTAAGCCACCATGGCCCCACCGATAGCAATCGAAGGCAAATCTGTATAGCCGCCCAAAGCACTCAGACCTAGGCCGCCGCCCACCAACAAACCTATGATCACCACCACGAGGAAGTAACCAGCACCCGTAAACAGCCCTACCGTTACCAAGGCGCTTGCGTTTTGGCTAAAACCAGCAAACAGATGGTCGATCCGTAACTCCTGACCCTGTTGCAAAGCCTTGCACCCTAGTAACATTCCGCCCACTAGCACCGGGTGTAACAATAAAGTGGCTATGACACCGATAAAGGGGATTAAGGATAGCAGCATAGCGAGAACGAGGTAAATGACAAATATGGCGATCCAAATCACCGGATTCAACCGAAACAACGCGAAGCCTTCGGTAATCCAATCCCAACCACGATTGACGGGAGCAGTGTTAATTTGCATGGCGATAGTACCCTCTTTATAAACGTTTTTAGATATGCAACAGTGAAATACTAACACGTACCTGAATCGATAACTGCCCCCCTGCGCATTTCGTTGTATCATTGCCAGTGGAAGAAACCGAATGGAGCACCTTTGAAAAATTACACCTTATCGGCTGGCGTCGTGATTGTTCGCCTCAGCCAAGACCAACCTCGATATTTGATGCTACGAGCCTTCAATTACTGGGACTTTCCCAAAGGCGTGGTGGAACAGGGCGAAGACCCGCAACAGGCCGCCATGCGGGAAGTCAAAGAGGAAACCGGGCTGACCCTAAGCTTGGAGAATTTTCGCTGGGGCAAGGGTTACCAAGAAACCGCGCCTTATGGCTTGGGCAAAATCGCGCGTTATTATTTGGCGGAATCCCTTGAGGGAGAACCTTACTTGCCAATCAACCCGACACTAGGCAAACCCGAACACGAAGAACTTCGATGGGTCACCTACAAAGAAGCGCAATCAATTTTGCCCCCTCGCTTGAAAGCCATCCTGAATTGGGCTGACTGGCTGGTGCAGCGTGAACTAGATGGCGATTAATAATTCACTGACGTTACCGATTGGAGCGTCAAAGCCTGTCATGCACGGAAATAAGCAACTTTCACGTCCATGCGTAACATCAGTGATTCAATTGTGTAGGGAGTAGCGAATTCATTCGCCCTATCCGGGTATTCGCCCTTGGGCTATTTAGCCCCCTAAGCTGGATATTTGAACTGCATTAGGATAAGAACTCCGCAATCACTGGCGCATGATCCGATGGGCGCTCCAACTTGCGAGGTTCCTTGTCGATATGGCATCTTAGGCATTTGTCCCGCAAAGAATCGCTGACCAGTATGTGGTCTATGCGTAAGCCAAGATTGCGACGAAAACCCGCAGCACGGTAATCCCACCAACTGAAACTGGCATCTTCCTGATCAAACAGGCGAAACGCATCGCTTAAGCCCAAACCGAGTAGCCCTTTGTAGGCTTCGCGTTCCGGCGTACTGCATAAGATTTTTTCACGCCAAGCAGCGGGGTCGTGGACATCACGATCCTCCGGCGCGATATTGAAATCGCCCAAAACCACTACCTTGGCATGGCGAGACATTTCATCAGCAATAAATTCTTGCATCTTTGCCAGCCAATCCAGCTTGTAGGCATATTTGTCCGAACCCACTTCACTGCCATTAGGGACATACAAATCGATCACTCGCACATCACCAAAGCTTGCGGCTAAAATGCGGCGCTGGGGGTCTTCCAAGCCAGGCAGGTCTGTGACTACTTCGGTCACTAGCCCTTTACTGATCAAAGCAACCCCATTGTAGGTTTTTTGACCGCTGTAGACCACTTGGTAACCTACCTCCTCCAGTGCGGCTGCTGGAAAATCGGCATCCACTGTTTTAGTTTCCTGCACAGCCAAAACGCTTGGTTGCTGCTTATTCAGCCAGTCAAGCACATGAGGCAGGCGAACGCGGAGGGAGTTGACATTCCAAGTGGCAATTTTCATGGACCAAGAATCTTCTCAATGGTGGAGATAAGCTCATCTGTCCTGACCGGTTTGGCCAAAAAAAGATGACCTCCAATCATGCTGCCAGTCGGATCGGTTTCCTCCTTTCTGACGATGGCAGTCAGAAAAACATATTTTATTGCAGACAGTTGCGGGTCTTCCTCAATGATGGCAGCTATCTCATCGCCACCCATTTCTGGCATCATCACATCCAAAAATATCAAGTCCGGCTTGAAATGTCGTGCGACATCAATAGCCTTCGTGGCTTGATTTTCGGTCATTACTTCATATTTGCCGGTTCGTTCCAAGTTCGCTTTAATTAAACGGGTCAAGCTGGCTTCATCATCAACGACCAGTATTTTTTTCTTCATGGCTAGGATACCTTATTCAATCTTGAACATAAGATCAACGGAAGCGCCACCTTCCCCGCGGTTTCGCAGGCGAATGGACCCTCCGTGCAACTCGACAATCGTGCGTGAAACAGACAAACCCAAACCAGTACCTTGACCCACTGGCTTAGTTGTAAAAAAAGGATCGAAAACATTATTGACTTTCGCAGGATCAATGCCTGGCCCTGTATCTTGTACCGTAATGACTATGACTTGGCTGCCTGGGGCAAATTTTCCATTCCAATTCTCTTCGTGGGTGGCTGATTTCTTTATCCGCTTAAATTGGCTAGTAACCTTAAGCTTGCCATCCCTCCCCATGGCTTGGATTGCATTCATAAATAAATTGATGAATACTTGCTTAAGCTTGTCAGGGTCAGCGTTTATTGCCGGAAGATCTGTGTCCAGCGCTTCCTCAACAGTAATATTGTGATGGTTCAACTCATAATGCACAAGCTTAAGCGAGTCGCGCAACACCTCGTTAAGGTCAGTACGACGCATGGCTAGTTTTTTCTCCCGTGAAAAATCTAGCAAGCCCTTGATTACCCCGTCGGCGCGCTGAACGGCATCATCCATGTCTTTGATGACTAAGCTTGCTTCACCCTCACTCGAAACCTCCGCAGACAGGTAATCCACCCCCATTTGGATTATCGCGAGGGGGTTTTTGACTTCATGCGCAACACCCGCCGCCAAACGACCGACTGATTCGAGCTTGGCTGATTGCATCAGCCTTAAGTGTGCTTCCTCTAAAGCCTTAGTGCGCGAACGCACCATTTTTGCCAAGGTTCGATTCCATGCCAAGATAGCGAGGATAATACCAAGAAGTGCCACCAAAATACTTAAGGCGACTATGCGCACAGTCGGATTTTTCCATAAAGGCGGGGGTTCAAGACGAATCCAGTGATTGGAAATCGCCTGCTTTTCCTCAACACTTATTGTTGCCAGTGCTTTGTTCAACAATTGATGAAACATAGGCCAATCCTTGCGGATAGCCATCGAATTATTGGAGTTTTGCTGTATTTGAAGGGCTACCCGCAAATTGGTGATATTCATTTTACCCGTAAAATAGGATGTTGTGGCTAGAGCGCCCACCATCGCGTCGGCCACGCCAAAGGATGTTGCAAGCAAAGCGGTTTGAATGTCCGGGGTTTGCACCAACTCAATTTCAGGATATTTATGGGATAGCCACTCTTCCGTGTAAAACCCATGCACTACCGCGACCTTCATTGTGCGCAAGGTATCAATGCTCCATTTATCTATATCTTTTCGCGCAGTGATTACGGCGGTAGGCAAATTAAGGTAAGGAGAGGTAAATTTGAGGTACTCGGCACGTTGCGGGGTTTCAACTATGACGGGCAGAAAATCAGCACGGCCCTCACGAACGTTTTTCAATGCCTCATAAAAATCAGCCGCAGCCACTTTTTCAAATCTCACCCCTAAGCGATTTGCAAGCAGGGTCAAATACTCTGCACCCATGCCCGCATATTGACCTTGATCGTCGATAAACTCCACTGGGGTAAAATCTGGATCGCAGGAAAACCGAATAACCGGATGCTTACTTAACCAAGCAATCTCATCTGAGTTCAGTGTTGCACGGAAGGTCGCTTCATCCGCACTTACCCCTATTGCGAAAAAAATAGCCCCTAAAGACAGAAATGAGAGGAAAGATAAATATTTCATCCAAAATCAAGCACTACATACAGCGTTTTCAATATCAATTGATTACTTTATTTGATCCGTAGGAGCGGGCCATGCCCGCGATTGTTTGGGCCAAGTCTTCAAAAATAGGCTATTTATCGCGGGCGTGGCCCGCTCCTACA
>CAIWDB010000579.1 GCA_903911305.1 uncultured Methylococcaceae bacterium
CAAAGGATTGGTATCTACAAATATGGATGTGGGTTTGCTGACCCGAGTTATCGAGGAAATGGAGAAGGGTTTTGATCCGGTTTGGGGAGGCTTTGGAAGCGCCCCTAAGTTTCCACATCCCACCAGTTTGGATTTTTTACTACGCCGTCATGCGCGTGAGGGCGATAGCCTAGCCTTGCACATGGTGCTATTCAGCTTAAGAAAAATGGCTGAGGGTGGCATTTATGATCAGCTTGGGGGTGGCTTTTGCCGTTATTCAGTCGATGCCGAGTGGAACATCCCCCACTTCGAGAAAATGCTCTATGATAACGGACCCCTGCTGGCGCTGTTTTGCCAAGCATGGCAGATAACTGGACAGGAGCCATACCTTAAAGTGGCCACTGAAACTGCCGAATGGGTTTTACGTGAGATGAGGGTGCCAGAAGGGGGCTTTTATTCCAGTCTGGATGCCGATTCCGAAGGGGAAGAGGGCCGTTTTTATGTCTGGAATAGGCAAGAAGTCAAAACCTTGTTGTCTGCCGATGAATTTGCGCTCCTCTCACTGCATTATGGCTTAGGTGATACACCGAACTTTGAAGGTCAATGGCATTTGTATGTTGCGAAGACACTGCCTGATGCTGCATCCCAGTTGGGAATTGACATCAAATTGGCTGAGGAATTGCTCAACTCGTCCCGACACACATTAATGGCGGTTAGGGACGGGCGTGTCAGTCCGGGTCTTGACGACAAACTGCTAACCTCATGGAATGCGTTGATGATTAAGGGATTGTCAATCGCCGGTCGGGTTTTGGGTCGGGAGGATTTTAGTGAGGCAGCGGTTAAAGCCTTCGATTTCCTTCGGGCTAATGTCTATCAAGATGGCAAATTGCTGGCTTCTTGGAAAGACGGTCGGGCAAGGTTTCCGGCCTATCTGGACGATTATGCATTCTTGTTGGATTCCTCGTTGGAGTTGTTGCAAAACCGATGGGACAATTCTATTTTGGAGTTTGCCATAGTCCTCGCCGATGATTTGCTGGCAAGGTTTGAAGATAGCCCGAATGGGGGGTTTTTCTTCACCTCCCACGATCACGAGCATTTGATTCATCGCCCCAAATCAATGATGGACGAAGCCATGCCGTCTGGCAATGGTGTTGCCGCTTTTGCGCTTAACCGCCTGGGGCAAGTACTGGGCGAGGAACGTTACACGCTTGCTGCTGAGCAGACGCTAAAAGCAGCCATGCAGGATATGTCCCATTATCCGCAAGGCTATGGCTCCATGTTGAATGCTCTGGATGAATGGTCATCACCGCCACAAATTATCATCATACGAGGGGCTGTGGATGAGATTGAGCGTTGGCAGAGGATAGCTTTGAAGCCATATGTTCCCAATCGTTTGTGTTTTGCGATACCGGATTTTGTATCTCATTTGCCAGGTTTTCTGCAACACCGGAAACCGGAAGCGGAAACTATCGCGTATATTTGCGAGGCGACTGCCTGCCAGCCCCCAATTCATTCTGTGGCAGAATTTCAACGAACTTTAAATATCTATTAAGTTAGTTTAAGTTTAACTCTAGCCATCGTTTTCAATAGGTTATAAGATCAGAAACAATCATATGCACGCACATGACTCATTCCTAAATCATTCTACTCAGGGGTATCCATTGGCTACTTTGGAGGTTGCTGTCCCAGACAGCAATATTGGCAAAACGATCATAGCCACGTTGAAAGCCAATGGGCGAATCGTTGCTCAAGGTAAATCGTGGGTTTCAAAATTCAATGATGCAAGAGTTATACTACGGACTTCTGAATATGACGCACACAGGAATAGTGGGGATTATGAATTATGGGTGACATTGGATCAAGATGGTTTTGAATCATGGTATCCTGGGTTTACGGATTTGTATATCAATCAGATATGGCCTATTCATGATGGGCCTTGGAAGCAATTTAATGACCCGTCCATCTGGAAAGAAAGAAAGCTGTCCAGTCCGACGAATCGATTGCGCATCCATTATCATCGTTATGGCGGTTATGACGAGGGAATAGGGTTGTGGACATGGAACCCTAATTCGGAAAAGCCCCCGGTCGAAATATTTGAAATTGGTTATGATGAGTTTGGGCTTATATTCGACTTGGATAAAGCCATCTATGGCGATGTTCTGGATAATCTACGCATAGGAATTCTTCCCCGCAGGGGAGAGGATTGGGCGCTTAAGGAAGATGATAATAAGTATTGGGATTGTGGATTCGGCAATGAAGTGTATTTAATAGGCACGGTCAATCATATTTGGAAGGAAAGGCCAGATACCAAGCAGCATATCATGGCGGCGTATATTGACAATCAATATTGCATGACTTTACAGGTCTCAAGGCCAGTTGATCCCGGCGAGGTGAATCCAGAATCCATAGTCATCATGGATGAACACAATCAGCGTAATCAGGTGAAACATATCACTTATGGAGACAAGCCCTCCAATATTATTACGGCAATTACCCATGATGTGCTTGATGTCGGCACTCATTCCTATACTGTCCAGTTGGAAAATTTTGGCGGCACTGTTGTCGCATCCTTGCGAGACATATTGCATGATGCCGGGTTATTCTATGATGCTTCGGTAAGCTTGGGTGCGATTTATTCCTCTGCTTCAACAACATTTCGTTTATTTGCCCCAACAGCCTATAAAGTCGAAGCCTTGGTATATGATTCGCCCATTGAAAATAGCTTGCCGCGTTGGACAATCCCTATGAAAAAAATAGGTAAAGGAATATTTGAGGGAGTTCTTAATGGCGATATGGTAGGCAAGTTTTATCTGTATCATTTAGATGGGCCAGGATTTCCTAGCGACAATAAAGTGCTTGACCCCTATGCCATCAATACTGTGGCATGGAGTCGGTTTGCACGCATCACTCATTTACTCAGTACCAATCCTCCCGAATGGCATAAATACCGTGCAGGCCCATCGGTGGCATCCCCAGTTGACATTGTCATCTATGAGATGAGTGTCCGCGATTTTACGATTTCGCCAAATTCCGGGGTGCTGCACAAAGGTTCGTATTTGGGGTTTACCGAAAGTGACACCCGATTGTCTGAGGATTCAAACATACTCACAGGACTGGATCATCTGCAAGAACTAGGCATTACCCATGTGCAATTAATGCCGGTGCAGGATTTCAACAAAGATGCCGATGAAGACGTTTATAATTGGGGTTATATGACGATTGCGTTTAATTCCCCCGAAGGATGTTATGCCACGAACAAACTCAATGATAGTAGTGTTCGCGAGTTAAAACTGCTGGTCAATGCACTCCATGCTAGGAATATTGGCGTGATAATGGACGTGGTCTACAACCACACCGATTATTCAGCACCCTTTCATTTTATCAATGCACAATATTATTATCGCTTCTATCCTGAAGGCGGTTATTCCAATGGCTCCGGGGTTGGTAATGATTTTCGCACTGAATGCCCCATGGTGCGTAAGTTTATAATCGACTCATTAAAATATTGGGTCACTGAATATGGCATTGATGGATTCCGTTTTGATTTAATGGCGTTAATCGACTTTGACACCATGCGTGAAGTTGAAGACGAATTGAAAAAAATCAAACCTGACATTATTCTATATGGCGAGCCTTGGTCTTCCGGTTATTCTCCCATCAAAGGTCAGGCGACCGATAAACATGCCATACGCCACACCTCACTAGGCGCATTTAATGACCATTATCGTAATGCGCTTGGCGGTAGCCCTAATGGTTCAGAATTAGGATTTATCCAAAACGGGTCAAACCGGGAAAAATTGGCGATGGGCATGGAAGGCAGTCTTCGCGACTGGGCCGCACAACCCGCGCAATCGGTAAACTATATCACCTGTCATGATAACTTGGTGCTATACGACAAACTCAGGTGGTTTAGTCCGATTGCCTCGGAACATGACATTATAAACATGATGAAACTGGGCTATCTGATTTTATTCACTTCCCAAGGCATTCCATTCCTGCATAGCGGTGAAGAATTTGCCAGAACTAAGTTTGGTCATGGCAATAGTTATAATGCAGGTGATGAAATCAATCGAGTGGATTGGTCGCTGAAGGCTAAAAACTTTGAGTTGTTTAAGTATACTCGCGATCTCATTAATCTTCGTAAAGAACATCCATTGTTCAGGTTAAGGTCGGCTGAGCAAATCAATCATCGTGTGAAAACCCAACTTTTGCCCAACGGGAAAGCTATCGTTTATTTGATTCATGGGGAGGATGTTGAGCATGAATCATGGAGTGAAGTCTGTATACTGATTAATGGGGAAGATTCGGTAGATATTGATTTTATGTTGCCGTTTGGTCGTTGGCTGGTTGCTTTCGACGAATCCGGTGCTGTGGGTGACCCATATCCTATTGAATTTCGTGTCTCTGTGCGTCGCAAATCGGGTTTGATACTTTACAAAATCGAAGAAAAGCCAATAATCCATGAGATTATTCCAGAGTTCATTGATGAAAATGTGATAGAAGCGGGCGAAGATGAAGAAGATGAAATGGAGTTGACTGAAGTTGTCATGACGAAATCAGAAACCCAGTAATGCGTTCCGATTTCTTTCCTCCGATTGTTTCCGCGTTTTTGTTTTTGGCGATCTGGGGTGGGTTGGCCTTTTTGTTGGACTCGCCCGCATTGCCGGCACCGAGTGTCGTGTTCCAAGTGCTTTATCAAGAGACGCTGTCGGGTCAATTGCCTTATCACCTAGGCATCACCTTGGCTCGCTTGCTAGTCAGTTTTGTATTGGCGATGAGTTTAGGCTCTTTGATGGGTATATTTTTAGGCCAGCATGAAAAGCTGGATCGCTTTTTCGACAATTGGCTGGTCATTTTCCTCAACATCCCGGCCTTGGTGACCATCATCCTCTGTTATGTTTGGTTTGGTCTATCTGAGCTTGCCGCGATTGCGGCTGTGGTGGTCAATAAATTACCCAATGTCGTCGTCACCGTGCGGGAAGGGGCTAGGGCTTTGGATCGTGACTTGATGGAAATGGCGCAGGCGTTTCAGTTTAAGCGCTGGAAGACTTTGCGCCATGTCGTCTGGCCGCAATTGTACCCTTACCTGATCGGGGCGGCGCGAACTGGCATCGCCTTAATTTGGAAAATCATTCTGGTGGTTGAATTGCTTGGGCGGAATAATGGCATGGGTTATCAATTGCACTTATTTTTCCAAATGTTCAATGTTGCCGGCATATTGGCCTATACCATCGCGTTTGTCACCGTCATCCAATTAATTGAAGCCGTAGTGTTAAAACCGCTGGACCGCCACGCCAAGAGATGGCGTCGATGACTCGCATTTTGATTGACATTGACTTGAAAGCCTATCCTGCCAAACGTGGGTCTGGGGTTCATGTGGCGATAAAAGACCTTCATCTTGAATTGGCTGCGGGGGAATTTGTGTGTCTGGTAGGCCCGTCCGGGTGCGGTAAAACGACGTTGCTGAATCTGATTGCCGGTTTGGATACTCAGTTTGAGGGGCGCATACAGTCCGGCGAGACCGGCAAACCGTTGCGGATTGGCTATATGTTTCAAAACCCACGCTTGTTGCCTTGGCGCACGGTACGGGAAAACATTGATTTGGCTTTGCCCGAAGGTCTAGATGGCAAGCCAGTGGATCATTTGCTAGACGTGATGGGTTTGTCCCAATCACAAAGTCAGTACCCGGAAAGGCTTTCGTTGGGCATGAGCCGCCGGGTCGCCTTGGTTAGGGCTTTCGCCATCCAACCCACGTTATTGTTAATGGATGAGCCATTTGTCTCGCTAGACGCGCCCACCGCCCGCAAAGTGCGGCAGTTATTGATTCGGGTTTGGCAGGAGCGCCCGCATACGGTGTTGTTTGTCACCCATGATTTGCGCGAGGCCATCACCTTGGCTGACCGTCTAATCTTCCTGTCACCGCCACCTATGTCATTCTTACATGAAGTGGCGGTCGATATTCCACGTTCGGAGAGGGAAAAGGAAACCGAAGTCGAGGTTTTCCGCAATCGACTGATTTCCGGGCACCCGGAAATTAGTATGATGTTGTAATCACCTCATGCGGTGTAATGGTCTAACCCCAGTATTAGAATCTTGGTTTTAAAATTCAACAGTGGCGATTGAATCACAGGGTTCGGACGATTAACATCGACTCAGGTTTTTAACATCATAACAGGTCAACTTTTCATTTAGAAATAGGTCTATCTGTCAAGGTATGGAATAATCTGCACTTGAACCGTCCTTGTCTGCCAGACTAGGCAGGCAATGACACGCTCAAACCGTTTTAATTAACAATACTGTTCAGAGATTTGACTTATGCAGAAAAAAAAAATCGCCTGACCACAGCAAACTCGACCGCATTGTGGCCGAGGCCAGGCGCAACCAAGAAGAACGTGAACGCGGATACCGCGAACAGGCTTTGAAACTCTACCCTTGGATTTGCGGTCGCTGCGCTCGGGAATTCGACCTTAAAAACGTGCGCGAACTTACCGTACACCATAAAAATCATAACCATGACGATAATCCGCAGGATGGCAGCAATTGGGAACTGTTGTGCCTATATTGCCATGATGAGGAACATAGGCGGTATATCACGGCAGGCACGTATGGCGGTTCCAACACGGACAAACCCAAAGACTTGGGCAGCGGTCACAAACCCTTTGCAGACTTGGCTTCTTTACTGACGAAAAAATAATGGGGAATACAAGGGCGGTTTTGCCAAATCATTATGAGCCTTAGGCTTCAATATCAATTTGATGAATAGGAAAGCAACATGAACAAACGATTTGCCAATTGGCTGTTGACACCGATACTTTTCGGCTTGGCCCTAAATTCGGTTTCCGTATGGGCATACGGCGGGGGAGGTGGCGGCGCGGCGAGTTGCGCGGAGGCAAAATTCTACGACGAATCTCCGGCTAGAAACTCTGTGCTTTCCTCGGTCAGCGATATAGCGATAGTGGCATCGGATAATACTGAAATCCCTTCTCTGGAATTGCAAGTCAACGGCAAGCCGGTTAAACCTGATGTCAGTCAGCGACGGTCTGGGGAATGGGATTTGAAAGTCAAATTGCCGGAACCCATCACCCAAGCTGGCAAAGTTCGAGTGACCTTATCCGCAAAATCCAAAGAAGGTTGTTCGACCTTTTTTCCCTATTACCTGGAAATCAAGCAATAAGGGTATTGGCTTGGGCCGGAATAAAGCCCTAATGCTATTGGGAGCCTCGAAAAACCGCTTATGTTCATGCTTCGACAGGCTCAGCACGAACGGAAGAGATTGATTCTACTAAAAACGTTCGCACTGAGCTTGTCGAAGTGCGAGGTTTTTTAGAGAGACCCTATTGAATGTCGGTTAAATTCGATGTCAATGTAAGCCACCGGGTGCTGTTTTCGTGCCTCCCTTAACCGGCAATAAGCCAACAAATCTGCCCTCGGCCTCGGAAAACAAACGGAAATTGGGTTCGCCAAAAGTCCGTTTCTTTTTCGATGCGCCTTTGGGTTTAATGGGCATTTGCGCAAGCCATAAGCCATGCCGGGTCTCAACCGATATAGTGACAATGTCAACCCGATAGGGTGATGCGGCGATTGAACCATAACGGTCCAAAATGGCTTGGTAATTTCGCGATTTGTCTTCCGGCAAGGACCACGCTTCCATGATCACGGCCACAAAGTCGGCTTCCAACTCTTCGGCGGCTTGGCGAATGCCCATTGATGACATGTCTTTCGCCTCGCTTGACGAGGTATCGACTAATACCGGTACGGTAATGCCCGTTGTGAAGTTGCCAACAAATGCCACTGGATGCAAAGACTGTCCATCCTCCATAAATTTTCTTGCCGTGGCAATTAATGGGTTTAAGGTGTCAAGGTAGGCTTGCGGGATAGTACTCAAGATTCTACTCCTAGAATTATCATTGAATAGTTGGAATTAATTGGTAAGGGGCAGTGATTAATCCTAATCAAAAGAAATTTTGATTTAAACTTCTTCCGATTGGTTTGATTGTTTAATGTTGCTTGGATTGTTCGGGTGTTTCCTTATTCTACGTGAAAGCCTTTGCAAATCCCGGAACATTTCTTGCCGTTTATGCTGTGGAACAAATGACCCGTCGGGGTATCTCCAATCCCAAATACAAGAATTCAGTATTTCTTTCTCTTTGACCAAATCCTCATACGAATGTTTTCTCAGATGAATGATGTTCCATCGATATATCCATGCAACGATGCAAAATGATACCAATAAAACAAAAATAAAGAAATATCGATATTCATGCATCATATTTTATATTATTTTATTTAATACTATGAGTAGTTATTATGATTTTGCTTTGTTCTGGTATGTACAAAGATTATCAGTAATCCACCTGATAGAAAACAAAGTAGGGATGAGGGTTCAGGTATCACATTGGCAAGTCCCGCAAGTGTTGCCACCCCCATGCGGGTGACATTGGATGCATAACTGAAATCTAGATAATCAACAGTATCTGCCGTTTTGTGATAATTCGGATTATGTGAAGGAATACTAGCGGGTGCGGCCTCAATCGCAAAGGCAGAGGTTGATCCGTTAAAATAACTGGAGTGAAAGTAATAATGGTCGCTTCCGTATAAATTGTTATAGTTCAGCGTGGTGGTCAGGTCAGTGTATTTTAAAGCGTTATTCGCCATTGCATCCACCAAGCCTGAATTGCCAGCCAAGAAAACATTTTTCCCCCCACCACTTCCCGGATAGGCAATCATGTCAAAATTCAACATGCCAAGAACCTGCTCGCCATTGGATTTTGCCTTGTCTGCATAAGCCTTGCTGCCTATCAATCCTTGCTCCTCCGCATTGAATCCAAAAAATTTGATGGTGGCATCAAAGGCGTAGCCCACCATCACCTTTGCCATTTCCAGCACGGTAGCCATGCCACTGGCATTGTCATCCGCCCCCGGCGCATTGGTCGTAGGCGCAGTCGAGGTGGAGTCCATATGCGCACCTACGATGTAAACCTGTTCAGGATGGTTTTTCCCCGGCAGTGTGGCGACCACATTGTTGTACGAGTTGCCATTATAAGAGAAGGCATCATAGCCAACATCCAAACCGAAGCCAATAAATGCATCATATATATAAGTCAATGCATTGACATTGCCTTGGGTGTTGTAATACCTCGTGCCAAAGTTCTGTAATTGTTGAACATAATTGGCGTAGTCGGTTTGGGATATTTTGCCCACCATGCCATCAATGGGTGTGGCAAGCAATGACCTGACAGGTAAAAAAATCAACAGTAGCAACAGAAAGGCATGTCGAGACAAGCCTAGGTATCCTACAAGGGGCTTGGCTTGATGGCAATTTGGCTTCGAAGGCATCTATTTTTACCTCTGTGCTAGGAGATTAATGCAGGAGTATCGCTGACATTGATCTATTCTAGCCTAAAGTTAGCTTACAAACTTTCGCTGACACTGCAAAAGAAAGCTTTTAGATAATCGGTTTCGGGGATTGCCGGGTGGATGGGATGGTCTGGGCCTTGACCGCCTTGGGCAAATAAAGCCATGTGACGGTCCCCATGTCGGGCGGCAGCACGAAGAATGTCATGCAGCACGTCCCGATGCAGATGGTGTGAACAGGATGCCGATATTAAAATGCCTCCCGATTCCAGCAGTTGCAGCGCGCCTTGATTCAGGCGGCGGTAAGCTTCAATACCAGCCTTCACGTCCTTCTTGCGTTTGATCAACGCAGGCGGGTCGAGAATGATCAGTCCGTATTTGCGCCGTTCTTCCCTCGCCAGTTTTAGGAAGTCGAATACGTCGCTATGTTCATAGCTGACGACATCGGACACCCCGTTCAATTTTGCGTTTTCCCTAGCCAAGCCAATCGCCGACTCCGAACCATCCACGCAATCGACCTCCGCCGCTCCGGCTACCGCCGCTTGTATGCCCCAACCGCCAGTGTAAGAAAACAAGTCGAGTACGGCTTGTCCTTTTGCCAACTGGGAGGCCAATGCACGGTTGCTGCGATGATCGAAGAACCAGCCAGTTTTCTGCCCGCCCATGACATCGACACGGAACTTGACCCCATTTTCTTCAATCTCCACAGGCCCGGTCAATGTGCCGCTGACCAGCTTGGTGTATTCCTCCAAGCCTTCCAGTTGGCGCAAGCTGGACGTGTTTTTCAATACAATGGCTCGTGGCGAGAGGAATTTCTCCAAACTGGCGATGATCACTGGCTGTAACAACTCCATGCCAACCGTATTGGTTTGCACGGATAAAACATCGCCAAATCGGTCCACCACCAAACCCGGCAAGCCATCGCTCTCCCCATGCACCATTCGATAAAATGGCTGGTCAAATAATTTTTGGCGCAGGGCGAGGGCCACCTCAAAGCGGTGCAAGAAAAATTTTTCGTTGATGCGCATACGTGGGTCGCGACTTAGCAGACGCGCACAGATCAAGGTGTCCGGGTTGACATAGGCCACCCCCATCGGCTGTCCCTTGGCATCTTCCACCAAAGCCAAATCGCCACGCTGAAAGCCTTTCAATGGTGTTTGAGCGATGTCCACCTCATTGCTGAAAATCCATAAATGTCCGGCACGTAGACGTTTTTCTTCATTTTTTGCCAAGCGTAGCGGGTTCATCTTCATAACATACCTAATGGTTAATGGGTGGCTTCGCTTGGCGATCAGCCTTGCGGGGGAGTGCAGCAGTGTCCCTTTATTGTATCAGCTTGTATCGGTGGGCATGGGGTGTCGCCATACGAACAAAACACACAACAATCCCCTGACTTGGGTTTCAGCAGGGTTTTACAACCGGGGCATTCCCAAAAAAACAGGCAAGCATCCACCGGCATAGTTTCAAGGCTGCTTTGCCCACACGCAGGGCAAGTCAGGGTTGATTGAGTGGAAATATTCAGGTGTTCCATGGTCAGTAGTGAGGGGGCTTTTCATCAAGTGGTTTGGTTGCCGACAGTTGAGCCTCCGACAATAGCCGGTAACGCTCAATCAGCAATTTCATCGTCTCCTCAAGCTGTTCGATCTGTTTCTGTTGCCGGGTCACCACGTCGTTTAGCGATTGGATGGCATCTTCTTGAAATGACAGCTTGGTTTCGATTTCGATTAGGTGATTCATTGAAGTCCAAATTTATTTCGGATTATAGGTGTAGGGGCGGCTTTAGCCGCTTATTGTCGAATAAATTCGACCCTACACAAGCAGACCGAACAAATTCAATCCAGCACGTTCAAAATTTTGAACAAATTATTCGCTCAACGGCGCTCTATAACGCAAAGCATCAGTGACATGAGGCCGGATGGCTTCTAGCATCAACGGGTGCAATTTGGGGTTCGCGGTCAACACATTGCCGGTTTCCAAATATTTTGTACCGCCTTCAAAATCAGTGACGATGCCACCCGCCTCTTGCACCAGCAAAACCCCGGCGGCGATGTCCCAAGGCATCAGGCCAATTTCCCAAAAGCCATCCATCCTACCGCAGGCCACCCATGCCAAATCCAAGGCAGCGGACCCGGCGCGGCGTATGCCGGCGGTGTCCTTCATCAAGTCACGGAACATGCCAAAATAGGCATCGTTATGGCGTTGGTCTTTGAATGGGAAACCCGTGCCAAGCAAAGCACCAGGAAATGCTTTTTGCTTGGTCACACGTAAGCGGCGGCTTTCCAAGGCTGCGCCGCTGCCTCGCTTGGCGGTGAACAACTCTTGCCGCATTGGGTCGTAGATCACGCCGCATTCGATATTGCCCTTGTGGATCAAGGCAATCGACACGGCAAATTGAGGAAACCCATGCAGGAAGTTGGTCGTGCCGTCTAGCGGATCAATGATCCACGTATATTCGCCTTTGGGAAGGTTGTGACGCCCGCCTTCCTCGCCGAGGAAAGCATGACCAGGATAGGCTTTGCTCAAGATGCCAACGATTTCTTGTTCGGCTAGGGCATCCACCTCGCTGACGAAGTCGTTGCGGCCTTTCGCCGAGATATTGAGCGTGTCGATTCTATCGACATAGCGGACGATTAAATCACCGGCGGCTCGTGCGGCACGCACCGCCATTGTCAACATTGGGTCCATGGTTCACCATTAAGATTAATTCAGGTAGGGGTAGTAGAATATCTGCTAGTATTTTACCCTTTTTATTCACATTGCTTGCAAAAGCTTAGGTTAATAGACTTGCTGACGAATATTCGCATACTGTTGGTTGCCACCACCCATCCCGGTAATATCGGCGCGGTTGCCCGTGCCATGAAGAACATGGGGCTTACTGATCTTGGTTTGGTGACACCCAAGATTTTCCCTAGCGACGATGCCGATGCCCGCGCCGCCGGGGCCGAAGATATTTTGCGGAATGCCCAAGTGTTTGAATCGCTTGATGATGCGCTGGCCGACCGTCAACTGATCATCGGGGCGAGCGCCCGCTTGCGCAGGGTTGCATGGCCGCAGCTTACGCCTAAGCAATGCGCGGTTAAAGTCGTCGATACGCCTCATCTCAAAACCGCCATTTTGTTTGGTCGTGAACGCACCGGGTTGAGCAACGAAGAATTGGAACGTTGCCATTATCTTTTGCACATCCCCTGCAACCAGGCGTTCAGTTCGCTGAATGTCGCCGCCGCCGTGCAAGTGGTTGCCTATGAGCTATTCCAAGCGGCGTTGGCGAGTGACTCCAACAGTCCAGAATCTGTCAGCGATGAGGAAATGGCTAACGGTGAGGAAATGGAATCTTTCCATGAACACTTGCTGGAAACGCTGTATGGCATTGGTTTTTTGCATGAAAGGAAGTCTTCGCCTACATTAATCCGGCGCTTGCGGCGAATTTTTAACCGATCCGGCTTGGAAAAAACTGACATCCATATTTTACGCGGCATACTCGCCACGATCCAGAAAAAGACCGGTCAACATTTGACACCCTCCAACGGGTGTGATTAAAAGTGCGACCACTAGATATGTTTGAAATTATGTTGGGAGTGCAAGGCTTGCCTTGCCCGAACATGCCATTGCAAGACAAGCTTGCACTCCTGCATCACTTTTAATGCAAGGCAAGCCTTGTACTCCCGCATCACTTTTAATGGCGACCACCTTCAACACGCCTTAGCTAGGGAAATCTTGAACTATGCTGAACAAATTCAAAGCAGAACTCGACTGCATCTTTGAACGCGACCCGGCGGCACAGACTTACTTTGAAATTCTGACCTGTTATCCCGGTGTTCATGCGCTGCTGATCCACCGCGTGAGCCATCGTCTGTGGACCTTGGGTTTGCGCTGGCCTGCCCGATTCTTGTCACATATCGCCCGTTGGCTGACCGGCATCGAAATTCACCCCGGCGCGAAAATCGGCTGCCGGGTGTTCATCGACCACGGCATGGGCGTGGTGATTGGCGAAACCGCAGTCATCGGCGATGATTGCACACTGTATCACGGTGTCACCTTGGGCGGGACCAGTTGGAAGAAGGGCAAACGCCACCCGACTTTGGGCAATGGCGTGGTCATCGGCGCGGGCGCAAAAATACTCGGACCGATCACCGTAGGAGACGGTGCAAGAGTAGGCTCCAATTCGGTGGTGTTGAAAAACGTGCCGACCGGGGCAACCGTGGTGGGCATTCCTAGCCATCGGGTCAATCCCGACCGCAAGGCGCAAGACGCGCAACGCCAAGCCATTGCCGACAAAATCGGCTTTGATGCCTATGGCATGACCGCCGACATGGCCGACCCTGTTGCCACCGCCATCGACCACTTGTTGGAGCATATTTTGAAATTGAAAGAACAAGTGGAAGTGTTGCAAGATGCCGTGCAAGCCAATGGCATTGCCGTCAACGCCCCGCCTCCGCAGCAAAATTGGGAGGATTGCCGGGTGGATTGTCAGGAGGATGTAAAGGATACTGGTTAGTGGTTGGCAAGTGTCCAACTGCTAGTCCTTCACTATGAGCCTCGTCATACCGGCATGGATGCCGGTATCCAGTGCCAAGGACGGTAACAATCAGATGGCATAAGCGCTTGAATAAGCTTATAGGGCTGATTATAGCTTGCCATCCTTGGACGATGGATTTCGGCATCCATGCCGAAATGACGGCGTGCTAGGATTGGAGCGCCAAAGCTTGCTTTGGCAGTCAAAGCAAGCTTTGACGCTCCATAATTAATTTGATGTGAAGGGTATGGTTTGCAAAACCCCTTGCGCCTAGTACAATTTTCCCCTAACCCATAAGGCTTTAGGGAACTCACTCATGCCAGCCAACGCCCCCGGTCCATTGCACCTTAAGGTTTTCATCGGCTCCCCCGGCGATGTCAACGACGAACGCCAATTGGCGTGGAATTTACTCACACAGTTACCCTATCGAGCGGCCTTTCGTGGAAAGGTCTTCTTTGAAGCAGTGGCTTGGAACCAGCCACTCGGCAAGATTCCTTTGTTAGCGAACATACCCGCGCAAAGCTCAGTGAACTGGATAAAAGGTGAACCCGCCGCGTGTGATGTCGTGGTCATCATGCTGTGGTCCCGCCTAGGTTCACCCGCGAAAGAACCGGACTATGCCAAGCCCGATGGTGGGTTTTTCACCGGGACGGAATGGGAGTTTGATAATGCCATGAGAGCCAGTGCTGCGTCGGGCCAGCAACGCCCCAAAGTATTGCTCTATCACCGGAAAGACAAGCCATCTGTTGAAATGTCGCCAGACAATGAAGCCTCGATACTCAAACAAATGGAAGATATGAAACAAGTGGCAATTTTCATGCGGAATTGTCGTAAACGCGGCATTGCCATCAATGAATATGAAGGCGGCGCCAGTGAGTTTGCCCGCCTGTTTGAAATGCAATTGGAAGAAATCGTTTGTAAATTGTTAGAAGAACACACCGCGAACAACGCCACGGCTTGGATGGGGGAACAATCAAACGCCATTCACCCAAAAGCAAGCGAAGCACCCTTCTGGACAGGCTCACCCTTCCCCGGTCTTCGGGCTTTCACCGACAAAGACGCGCCCATTTTTTTCGGCAGGGGACGGGAAACCGACGAACTGCTGTCCCGTTTGCGTGACCCGGCCCAACGGTTTATCGCCGTGGTCGGTGCGTCTGGTTCCGGCAAATCGTCCTTGGTGTGGGCCGGGTTGATTCCGAGGCTGATGGAAGGGGCGATAGAAGGCATTGATTGGTCTTGGGTGCGCTTCACACCGGGGCAGTTGGGGGACAACCCGTTTATCGCCCTAGCGAATGGCTGGAAAGACGCTTTGGAGGCAACCGGGCAAACCTTGCTTGAATTTGCCGACACGTTGCAACAAGCCCCGGAACAATGGGATGGCTGGTTGCAAATGGCCTTGGCAAACCATCCCGTTTCCGCCGAATTGCTGCTGTTCATCGACCAGTTTGAAGAACTGTTCACCGTGGTCAAAAACCCTGAAATTCGCAGCGCGTTTGTCCGCTTCCTGCTGGCGGCAGCTACATCAACTCGGCTCAGAGTCGTCATCAGTGTGCGGGCGGATTTCTATGCGCAATGCGTGGAGCAAGGCTTGGCGGATGTGTTGAAAATCGGCTCGTATCCGTTGGCCGCACCGGGTGGGTATGCCTTGTCGCAGATGATCGCCAAACCCGCCGCCTTGGGCGGTTTGGAATTTGAAGCCGGCTTGGTGGATGCGATTCTCAAAGACACTGGAAACGAACCCGGCGCATTGCCCTTGCTGGCTTTCGCGCTGGAACGGCTCTACCAAGTTCGCACGGAAAAAGGTTTGCTGACTTTTAAGGCTTATGATGGTTTCGGCAAGGTGCAAGGGTCCATCGGTCAACAGGCCGATGCCATTTTTGGCAAGTTACCCGAAGCGGTTAAAAATAAATTCACCGAGGTGTTCCGTGAATTGGTCGAAGTGGACGAGCGTGGTGTGCCGACGCGGCGACGAGCGAGGTTGTCCGAAGTTTCAAGTTCGGTGCAATCTCAACAATTGATAGACGCACTGATTAAGGCGCGTTTGCTGGTCGGACATATGGAAAGTTCGGATGAAATAGCCGTTGTAGGCCGGAATAAGCCTGCACTAGCAGGCGTTTCCGGCATGACGGAAGCCCAATTGCCGGAAACGGTCGCAGAGCGACCTTATTCCGGCCTACAAAATAATGCTGCCACCCTAGAAGTAGCCCACGAAGCCCTATTCAAGAGTTGGGGCAAGCTGGCCGAATGGGTGACGCAGACCGCCGACGACCATAGGCTGCGGCGGCAGATTAGACAACTGGCCGAGTATTGGCACACGAATCATCGCAAGGACGAACATCGCTGGTCCGACCAGCGGGTGAAGGAAGTGGCGCTGATGTTGGAACACTTAGGCATGACACTGGAAGACTTTCCCGAGAGGGAACAGGCGTTTCTAGGTCCTATCAACCCGGTTGACATGCTCAAGGCCATCGCACAGCCGGAAACCACCCATGAGCGTCGGGCGATGATCGGGGTGCGCTTGGACCTTCTCGGCGACACCCGCCGTGGCGTGGGTTTGCGCGAAGACGGCCTACCCGATATGGATTGGGTGTCTATCGAAGGTGGCGAGGTGACGATTGAAATCCGAGAGGATGCGAGAAACCCGGATTCTAAGATTATCAACACCCTGACTCGTACAGTCGGTGCATTTCAGATGGCCCGTTACCCGGTCACGGTCGCCCAGTTTCAAGCTTTCTTGCGTGAATGCCATGACGGGCAGCGTTGGCACTTGCCTAACGACGCACCGTTTAATTTGCCGGAATCCTTCGCTCCGTCCAAACCACGGGCGCGGCATGGCAACCATCCCATGGATTCGGTCTGTTGGTATGACGCGGTGACATTCTGCCACTGGCTCAGTGTCCGCTTGGGTTATCCGATCCGATTACCCAACGAATTTGAATGGCAATGCGCGGCTGTAGGGGCGGGTTCTAAACCCGCATTCGTGGGGACGGGATTTGAACCCGCATTCGTGGGGACGGGTTTGGAACCCGCATTCGTGGGGACGGGTTTGGAACCCGCCCCTACAAATCCGGCAACCCTGAAAATCTACCCATGGGGATCGGATTGGAACCCTGCCGACGAAGCTTGGCGGGCCAACAGCTATGAAAGCGAGTTGGGACGTTCCACCGCCGTCGGGATGTATCCGGGCGGGGTGTCTGCGTCCGGTGTATGGGACATGGCCGGTACGGTATGGGAATGGTGCCAAAATACCTACGACAACCCTGATGATGTGACGGCATCGACGGCTGGCGCGGCCCGTGTGCTGCGCGGCGGGTCTTGGGACTACTACGCGGGGAACTGCCGTTCTGCGTACCGTAACTTCAACCTGCCCGACGGCCGGAGCATCAACATTGGCTTTCGTTGCGCCCGAGTTCAGTCGTGAGTCAGGCAGGCAAGAGGCAGGCCGAGGTCAGGCAGACGCGGAGCGGAGCGGAGCCAGTCTGCCTGTCCCGGCCTGCCGGTTTTTTTTGCTCGTCCCTGCGCGGAACATCAATACCATTAAGTCGTTTTTAATCGCTTTGGCTTCCTCTCTAGCCAAAAGACCAACCCTATGAATAACACAACCAGCCCATTTTTCAGCGCCAATTCCCAAGCCACTGGCAAGCCTTGAATTTTTGCCCCCCACAGGAATATTGCCACCACTATCAAAGGGTAGGCGATCATGCGTTTCAAGTCATATGGGATTTTGTAATACTTCTGCCCGATTAGATAGGACAAAACCGCCATGCTGCCATAACAGAATAAAGTGGCCCACGCCGAACCCATATAACCCCAACGGGGAATGCTGTAAAAGTCCAAACTCAGCGTGACGATTGATCCCCACACTGTCAGGTAGGTTCCGAAACGGGTTTGTTCGGTTAGCTTGTACCAGATGGATAAATTGAAGAATATCCCCAAACATAGGTTTGCCATCAACAGAATCGGAACCACGCCCAAGCCGCTGCGGTAATTCTCACCGACGAAATACTTCACCCAGGCAATGTTTTCCATGACCCCTAAAAATATTAAAGAACAGGCAATGACAAACCAACGCATGACGAGGGCATAAAGTTCGCGGGCATCGCTTTGTTTGTAAAGCGAGAAAAAGAAAGGTTCGGCGGCATAGCGAAAGGCTTGGATGAACAGTGTCATCAAAATGGACATTTTATAACAAGCGCCGTACACCCCAAGCGCTTGCATGGCGGATTCGACTGGCAATAGATATTTGAGCAAGATGCGGGACATGGTTTCATTCACCATGCCCGCCAAACCCGCCACCAGTAGTGGCAAGGCATAAACCAGCATCCGTTTCCACAGGGGAAAGTCGGGCCATCCCAAGCCATCCAGAAATTCTGGCAACAATAAAACGAGAGTGAGCGCACTGGCGATTAAATTGGCGATAAACACATAACCTATGCCGATATTGGGATCGTAGAATTGCGCGGCCCATTCCAGCCATTCGGGTACGTCAGAATCATAAGCCCATTTGCACAAGCCAATGAAAAACAGGTTGCCGATGATGTTGATCAGGATATTGAGGGTTTTCAGCACGGCAAAGCGTTTGGCGCGTTGCTGTTCACGCAATCTCGCGAACGGTACTGCGGTCAGCGCATCCAAGCCGATGATCCAACTCATCCAGATGACATAATTGGCATTATTCGGATAGCGTAGGAAATCTGCAATAGATTGCGCATTGGCGATCATCCCTGTGAGAAACAGAGCGGAGGTCAGCAACAGGGAAAAAACCGCCGTGCGATAAACCGCCGGGTTGCGGTCATTTTTAGCGGAGAAATTAAATAAGGCTGTTTCCATGCCATAGGTCAACATCACGTTTAAAAACGTGGTGTAAGCATAAAATTCGGTGGTCACGCCAAAGTCTGCCGGGTTGGCGAACCGATAAGTCCAGAGTGGAACGAGCAGATAATTTAGTAATCTTCCAATGATGGTGCTCAGGCCATAGATGGCTGTCTGGCCAGCCAGTTTCTTAAGTGGGTTCACAGTCAATAGAGGATTAGGATATGGGTTCTTTCGATGTCGGCGGGTTTTCCCCTGCCGCGAGTTGGGACTCGCCCTTTGAGTAAGACGACACGGCATCGGCGAGGGTGTATTTGTCCAAGACCGCCATGAAAGCCCGTCTAGCCTCGTAAAGTTCGCCTTTAAGGCCGCAGGCACGCGCAATGCAGCATTGGTTGGTTTTCATGTTGAAACATTCAACCAACTCCATGTTAGGTTCGGCTGCGCGGAATACTTCGCCAACGCCAATGCTATGAGCGGGACGCCCAAGTTTGAGTCCCCCGCCTTTGCCGCGTGTTGTCAAAATGAAACCTTGGTTGGCTAAATTGTTGACCACTTTCACTAAGTGGTTACGGGAAATCTTGAAATAATCCGAGATTTCATTGATGGTGGCCGAGCCAGGTTCAGGCAATTGGGCCAAATAAATCAATACTCTAAATGAAAAATCTGAGAATTGGGTCAGTTGCATAGTCGAATTAATCCCTTGATTGTGGCTGGTTCTTTATGCCAATGCAGGCTAAATGAAAAAAGGTTGTTTGACAGTCAAAAAAACTGCGGTATAACGTATCCGCCTGTTGCTTGATTGTAACGCTTTCCCATCGGTAAGCCGATTGATAAGATTATACGAAAAAGCAAACACACCCTTGCACTATCCATAACAAATATAAACTATTTAGGAGAAATCCATGGCACAAAAGAGTTTGGCGGAATGGTATGAAGAAACCTACCGTAATAAATCACCCGTCACCACGCAACCAGTGACCTCTGCCCCTGTCACTGAACGACCCGTTACAACGAAGCCGGTGACTTCGGAACCGGTTACCTCGCAGTTGGTCACGGCGAACCCTGACATTTGCGAATCAGTGGACACTGATTGCGAAGAGGCTGCTTGTTCTGCGGATGATGTCACTGCTGATTCCATCATTTCGGAAGCAGTGGAAGAAGAGGAAGGCGATGAAACCAGTGACATTGAATTTGGTGAACTAGGAAGTTTGGAAGTATTGAACCAAGAGGATACTGTCATTGTTGATGAATTGTTTGACGGCGACGCCGACGAAATAGTCGAAGATAAGATTTAGGCAAACAACATTAAAACCATAGGGACTTACACGATCAATGATGTTGGAATAATGCGTCGTACCGGCAGGGATCGCCGGTGTCACATCCATTGGCGTTAGGGCAGCCATCTTAAACTCGGAGAACACTATGAAAGCTGAAACTCCCCATGATTGAACCGGTTGCACTGAACGATTTTTTCATCACATTCATGTCTGCCGCCTTGATTATCCTGTTCGGGGCGGCTTATGCGGGATTCTATGCTTGGTCCAAACTACGCGGCAAACCAAAGCTGATGGCATGGGCCATACTGTGCTATGCCGCTTTGGCTGGCGCGACTTTTCTGTTGGCCCAAGCCACCCATTTAAACGGCGAATGGCGAATATTAGTGGGCTTGATGCTTGTCGGGTATCTAATGGCTCCGATGGGGATTTGGAAGCTTTGTGTGGGGAGTCATGATGACTAGCTGATGTTATGCAGCGGCCCATGGATTGGAGCGTCAAAGCCTGCTTTGACAGGCGAAAGCAAGCTTCGCAAATTCTTAACATGAAGTGGAATCCGAGTTTTTCAGGCATAATTATCCAAATTGTGCTCCGCTTCATCCGGGCAATGCGGGATTGAGACGGTGGTTGAAATTATTTTGGAATCTTAACAGTGAACTCGGTTTTTCTTAGTTCCACCGCACGAGACCTTCAGGTTTATCGCGAAAAGCTTACCGATGTCATCAATCGGCTAGACGGCTTCAAATGCATCCGCATGGAAGATTTTGGGGCGCGTGATCAACAAGCCGATGACTATTGCCGCGAACTAATCAAACAATGCGATGTTGCGGTGTTTATCGTCGGATTATGTCATGGCAGCAGCCCCGGCCAGTCGGAGGAATCTTATACCGTTCGCGAATACCAAGAAGCCGTCGATGCAGAGGTTTCGCGGCTGGTTTTCTTGTCGGAGGAAGGCGTGTTTTATCAAGGGGTTTACCGGGAGTCAGACGAGCAATGGCAACGCCAACAAGCGTTCAGAACACGCTTAAGTCAGGAACTGGTCCGCGACACCTTCGCCACGCCGGATGAATTGGCTTCCAAGCTTGCCACCGCCTTGGGCAATTGGGCTAGGGGGCAATCCGAATCAACACTGGCCAATGTTCAAACCTACGCAGCTAACTTGATCGGTTCCGGTTCCATGGCGCAAGGTCAGGACGCGATGGCAGTCAACGGCGGCATTGCTGTAAACGGCGATGTCGTTGGCAATATCTACCAAATCAGTGAAGGGGCCAAGGTTATTATCGGCGATTCCGCCCCGGTCAAAATGACCGCCGTGGACATCAAAACCCACTTGGGCCGTTATTTGCAGCATATCATTGTCGGCAATCGCTATTTGCAACTGCAAGGCATCCGTTCCGGGGGCAAGTTGGTGCATATCGAACTGGACCGCATCTATATTCGCTTACGGGCAACCCGGCAACGCCAAATCACCGTAGAGGACCATTGGCTGGATGAGGAAATGCGGCTGGCCCCCGGCGAGCGTCATCGCTTGTCTGTCCGTGAAACTGTCACCACCGAGACGGTCACTGCCGAGGAAGCCTTGGCAAGCTATGAACGTTTGGTCGTGTTGGGCGATCCGGGTTGTGGCAAGACCACTTTATTGCGTTATCTGGCTTTGATCTATGCGAAGGATATGGCAGAAGGGACTGGCCTAGTGCGCAATGCCCTAGGTACGACAATCGAATTAAACCGTCATTCCGGCATGGATCGCCGGAACCCAGATTGCATGGACGCTTCGAGTTCCGACCATCCCTGGAGCCTAGGTTCCGGCGCTCCCTGCCGGAACGACGGAGAAAATACCCGTTCAACTGAATTGTCCGCAGAGCCTAAGCGTTTACCCATTCTGCTGCTATTGCGCCAATTCGGTCGCTTCTTGCAAACCCAACCCGACGATGGCGCAGACGGTCATGGGCTTCTGCTGGATTTCCTGCTGAAATCCTGTGCCAGTGACAGAATCCAACTGCCCGAAGATTTTTTTGACGGCTTTTTGCGGGAGGGCAGGGCGGTCATCCTATTGGACGGATTGGACGAAGTGGCGGACCCTAAATCCCGCCAGCGGGTGGCCCGTTTGGTGGAAAGCTTCACCCGGACCTATGGCCGCTGCCGCTATGTCGTGACTAGCCGCATCGTCGGCTATACCGGCACGGCCCGTTTGGGTGAAGCCTACGCACTG
>CAIWDB010000580.1 GCA_903911305.1 uncultured Methylococcaceae bacterium
CGATCCATTGGAAGTGTTCGACGATTTAGTCAGCACCTGCCACGAACTGGCCATGCGCCTAGGCGGTTTGGAATGGGACGAAAAACGCCAGCCTTTGACCTTGGACAAAATTGCTCAAATGCGGTCCAGATTGCGGGAGGCGTATTAGGTGTTTTTTAGCCTGACTGAAGTTTAGCCTGAGAATAATCGAGGGACTCAGCGAAATTCGTGCTAATGCTAATAGGTAATTTGATAAATAACTTATCATTATTTGGACATTGAAATGGAAGATCGGATCAACAAGCCGAGGGTGTTTTTATCCCATGCAAAAGTCGATAAAGCATTCATTGAACGTTTGCATGAAGATTTAAAGAAATGTCAAATTGACCCATGGCTTGATTCTGAAGAAATTCGGCACGGGCAACCATGGCTTTCAGCCATAAACTGTCAACCGAAGTCATCATAGAAAAAATCAAACCTTGACTTAATTTGGTGGAAAACGAGTAACTTTGGACTCTGGATTTCGGCATCCTTGCCAAAATGAAGTTTTTACAACATGCACTTAGCTCACGCCTTGCTTGCTTTTCGCGCCGAGATGAACCCTGCTCCAAACAGAACGGCAAAACTTCCCCAGAGTAACGAGGGAACCAGCCAGAACCAACGTTGATAGAAGGTCGCCGGTGGATTTTTCAGATAGGGTACGTCATAAACGCCAGCCCATTCTTCATGCAAAGGCGAACGTTGCAAAATTTCTCCAGAGGCCAGTGACACCGCCGAAATGCCAGTATTGGTGGACCTCAATACCGGCCTGCGAAATTCAACGCCGCGAGCAAGAGTCATGTACATGTGTTGATAAGGCTCCTCCCATGTGCCGTACCAAGAGTCATTGGTGGCATTCACGATAAACTGGGCACCAAGTTCCGCCAGCGAACGGGTAAATTTCGGGAACAGGCTCTCATAGCAGATTTGCGCCCCCATGGAGTAGCCATTCAATTTTAACAATGTGGTGGGTCCCTCGCCCCTCGCAAATTGGCCTGTTGCCGGCAGCCAGTCACGTATCTGCGGAAATAGGGTTTCACCCGGAATGTATTCGCCGAATGCGAGCAGGATGGTTTTGCTGTAGTGAGGCGGTACAATCTCGCCATTCTGGTCAAGCACAAACAGCGAGTTGGTGACCTTGCGCGAAGGAAGGTCAATACTATAAGACCCGGTGACTAGGGCAAGCTGACGGTCTTTCAGGAATGAGCTTAAGAGTACCGGGTAGTCTCTGGACATAAAGCTTTCGCCCAAGAGTGCGGGGAAAGCGGTCTCCGGCCACAAGGCAAAATCAATCTTTTTCGGGGTGCTTGCAAGCGCCTTGTCAGTCAAATCGGTATAGGTCTTAATGATTGCCTTCGGATAGCCTTTGCCCAACTCGGCAGCCAGTTTATCGGAACTACCCACATTGCCCTGGACCAGCAGGGCTGTGACATGGGCATCTGGCGTGGGAAGCCGATGCTTGAGCCACATTCCGCTCAGGTTTAAGAGCAAAAAACCGGATACGACTGCCGCCAACAGTATCGGGCCGCTACGCTGTTGGCGGTTTTGCCAAGCATAATACAGCGGGAGATTGGTCATTAGGGTCGCCGCACTGAGTCCGCTAAAACCGACCACTTCCGCCCAATGGTAAATGGGTACATTGGAGCCATACCAAGAATAACCGAAATTCCAGTCGAAAAGGGTTAACGAATAGGCTTCACATAAGGTGGTGATCAACGCCATCAAACCGAGCGAAAGCCGTTCCGACCATTGAAATCGGCGTTGCCCTAAAAACCACAACACCCCGGCCACAGGAACGAACAAGTGAGCCAGCAGCCCAAATGCCACCATGCCTATCACCGCAAAAGGCCAATCCAAACCAGCAAATTCATGCAACAGGTAGGTGACCCAGTTGAACCCGATCACCGTGAATATAAACGATGTTAGGAGTCCGCCGAGAAATACATTCTTTAAGCTGGCTTGCCGTTGCCAGAACATCCACAACGGCACGAAGCAAAACAGCGAGGCCCAAGGGGGAAACGGTATGTAGCTAGTTCCAATCAGCACGCCTGACAAAGCAGGGAGTAACCACGGGTGCTTCTGGTTTGATGGTAGATTGTTCATGATCAATGAGGCAAGGGGTGAGTCGCTGCGGGCATGAGACATTCTGTTTGCCAAAAACCGCCCGAAAAAACAATTTTTTTGGTGGGATGCAATTCATAAAACGCTGCGATTTGGCTCCATGACTGGAAAAAGCCAATCAAGCTTCTCAAAGTGTCTGGGGAAAAAACAGGAAAGCCAAAAACTTTTGTTTCGGTTTTTCTTGTAACACTTTTTATGACAATATTAGACAACATAAAGGCTCGCGGGGCAAACCGAATGTTGACAGAGATCGTTTTTTGTCGGAAGCTGAAATTTACGAATTTTCTCTCACAATACCTTCGCCAAAAATCACGCCGCTTTAGCATGAATCCTGCCGATTTCCGCAGCTTGGAAAATCCTGTCGTCGATTAAAAATTCCTCGCCAGTTTTGCCGAGCGAATTTAATATCCGCCGCGTGTATTTTCGCGCCCTGAAGACGGTTTTCAAGTCCAGCATGCTGCCTCCGCTCAGGCCCTCCATTTTGTCGCACAATAGCCGCGAGAAGGTCACCATGAACAGGGAGAAGTTGGCGAAATTGCCGACTTGCGTTTCCTTGACGTTCATGAAATCCTCCAGTCCCCAGTATTGCTTGGCGTCCCTGAAGTCAAACTCGATTTGGAACCTCAAAGAGTAGTATTTCCTTGCCGGACTTGGTCACCACGACCTCGTCGCCGGTCAGCAGCCAAACCCCCTTTTCCCCGCCCGGATGCTGCTTGATAAGCTGCCAGCGCAACGCCGGCCACTCGATTTTCTCGCCAAAAAACCGCTGCACCGTCCGGTAGCTGCCGCCCTTTTCGGCCCAGCGGGACAGGCCCAGCAGGGTGACGCGCCCGGTCATCGCCAGCACGGCCTCGACGATGATGGCTAGCTGGTGCGCCGATTCAAGTGTGGACTCAGTGTGCTTAGGATTGCTATGATTTCGTTCATGGTCAGATTGGGATTGAATGCCGGACGTTGTGGTTACAGCGTTTTCAATACCAAATAGTTACTTAATAATGAATATATGCAACATGTAGGAGCGGGCCACGCCCGCGATAAATAGCCTATTTTTGAAGACTTGGCCCAAACAATCGCGGGCATGGCCCGCTCC
>CAIWDB010000581.1 GCA_903911305.1 uncultured Methylococcaceae bacterium
CTCGGCGCCACGCTCTTCCATCATTTCCTCCAAGTTCCGGTAGCTCAGCGGGTAAGCCAGATACCATCTGACACAGGTTAGGATGATTTCTTTTACGAAGCGGTGTCCTTTAAAGTCGATCATGCGGGCAATTCGGGAGGATATTTTTGGGCGGCATAGTTTACCGAAATCGCCCCATTCTTGCTAACGCAACGGAACCATCGTGAGTGTCCATTTTCTTCAGCATATCTCAGTGAGTTCTCTCCTTATTTTTGACGGACACATGAGTGTGAAAGATTAAATTGAGTTTGTTTTAGGTTTTACCATACTTGTCCCAATGCTCTCGAAAAAGCGCCTGCTCGTCGAGCTGACGTGCCTCAATCGGGCGCGAAACCCAAGTTATATTGACAAAATGCCGGGCATTAACGTTTTCAGTGGTGATATTGCCGCCCCAAGTTCCGCAACTTAGGCTCAAAGTATAGGGTAGGCCGTTGCGTAGGCTTCCGGCACCTTCGTTGAGGTTTTGGTTAATCAACACTCGGGCCGTTTTAGTATTCATTGCCAATGCCATTGCATGTTCGTCGAGTTGGGTATGAATGCCGCAAGTGTGTCCATGCCCTTGATAATCAGTAATAGCGTTCACGAGATGGACAGCATTTTCAATGCCACCGTCATAGCGGTAAAGGGCTAGTACGACCGATAGCTTCTCACCGGAAAACGGATGTTCCGGGCCTGTGCCGTCCTCTTCGACGATCAGAAAACGGCGGTCTTCGGGAATGGAAAATCCTGCCATTCCCGCAATTTCAGACGCAGCTTTGGCAATCACCGCGACACAGGGAATGGGCGTACCAAACTCAGGCCACATCAATTCTTTAAGGAGTGCCTTTTCATCCGCATTGCAGACATAAGCACCGCAGCCCACCAAGCCATCGAGCAATGATTGATAAATTTCAGCGTTGGCGACTACGGCATTGTCTGCAAGGCAACTGGTGGCATAGTCAAAAGTCTTTGCGGTCGAGATGGCTTTCGATGCATCGGCTAGGTCGGCTGTTTCATCGACAACATGCACAGAATTGCCCACCCCCACGCCATAAGCAGGGGTGCCCGAACTGTAGGCTGCTTTGACCATGCTTTCGCCACCCGTCGCCACAATCAAATCGGCTTGGCGCATCAGCTCTTGGGTCTTGGGCAGCGAGGGTTTATCGATAAGTTGGACAAGATCAGCCGATGCGCCGATCTGTTCACAAGCTTCTCGCATATATTGCACGACAAGTGCTGTAGTCATCTGTGTGCGTGGGTGGGCGGCAATGATGATGGCATTGCGGCCTTTTAGCGCGAGCAAAGTTTTAAGCGGTGGGGTGGCATCAGGCCCTGTCGTGGGAATAAGGGCGGCAACAACGCCGACAGGTTTGGCGATTTTGATCAAGCCTTTTTCTGGGATTTCCTCGACAATCCCAACTGTTTTAATTTGTTCTATATCAGCCAGTGTACCCATGATACGGTTACGTATTTTGGTCAATTTGTCTGCAAAGTTGCCAAATCCCCCTTCATCCACCGCCAGCCTTGCCAAAGCCTCGGCATGGTCTTGTCGAACCACCGCCCAAGCAATAGCTGTGACCAATTCGTTTACTTGAGTTTGTGAGTAGCCTTCAATAGCTCGTTGGGCCTGTCTGGCTCTTGTAACCAACTGACCGATTTCAGCCTCAACATTCGATATTTCTGTGCTCATGGTTTCCCCCCATCATTTACCAACCTATCATAAAAGTAAACATCACGAGAATGCGAATCATACTCGCTGATATTTGTCTTGACAAACACATCTGAATAGGAGCCAAATAGTAGCGTCTGAGCGGCATGTGCAAATAGCGCCTCCGTAACGATGCAACTTGATTAGCGGCCTTGATCTGCGTAACCCTAGAATATTAAAGCAGCCCGGGGCATCCTAAAGATCATCAAAATTGCCGGGCTTGGTTGATGTGCCCGTGTGGGAGGATTAATCATGAAGATACGCGGTAAAGAGTTACTCATCCCGACCAGCATGGTCGGCAACTATCCTAACCCTAGGTGGTGGGATGCAAGCTTTGCCAGAGCTTTCACTGGTGACCAAGAACCGCCCGATGCCTTGGCTCGGGAAGCTTTGGAAGATGCTGTCGCCGCGATTGCCAAAGACCAAGAAAACGCGGGGCTGGACATCATCGCCGATGGCAGGGTTCACGGCGACAATTATGCCGACCAAGCACTTTATTATTATTACCGCCGCTTGGGTTACAACCTCAAGGGCGGATATCTGGGCTTTCCCATTTACAGCCGACTTCATGCCGGCACGTTGGATCAAGCAGTCAAACGGCATGGTTCCATCATGCTGGAGCAGGCTAGGGCGCTGAAGCGAGCGACTAATAAACCCACCAAAATTCAATACACCGGCATCCAAGTCTTGGCCCAGGCGACCAACGATCTGCATTATCCCTCCTCGCGTGAACGTGCCATGGCAATCGCTGCGGCCATCAACGAAGATTTGCTCGAAGTGGATGCCTTGGGTGTGGATTTTATCCAGCTTGACGAGTTCACTTGGCCCTATGGTTTTGAGGATTGGGCCATCGAAGCTTTCAATCGGGCCGTCGAAGGCATCAAGAACGCCAAAATCATCGTCCATGTATGCTGGGGTAATTGGGGCGGCACACCCGCCTATTTGCCGGATGATACAGCAAAATCCGGGGAAATATTTGATCTTACTCAACGGCGAGGGGATGAGCCAGCAGCCACGGCATCTGTCGTGCCAAAGTCCTACGAAGCCCGCATTGATGTCCTGAACCTCGAAAATTGCGGACGGCGCAGCGATGACATGAGCGGCCTAGACACCTTGCGAGCCAACCCTCTGCCGGATAATGTCTGCTTTTGGGCCGGTGTGATTGATGTCAAAAGCACTGTCACTGAGACTGCCGAACAAGTGGCTGGACGCATCCGGCGTTTGTTGCAGGTGATCCCTGCGGATCGCTTGGGGGTGACCACTGACTGCGGTTTGATCTTGCTGCAACGCTACATCGCCATCGAGAAGCTGCGGGCTTTGGTAGCTGGCACGGAGTTAGTACGGGCGGAATTGGGCAAGTAAGCCTGACGTAACTTTAATCTATTTCGAGCACACCATGCCGACTTATCAGTTGCAATGCCCAGATTGCGGTCATCAATTTAGCGGCATGGTGTTCGTGGGTACACGCGAGCCTGAGAAATGGGTTTGCTCGCAGTGTGGCGGCGAGCGGGCAAAGCCACGCGAAGATTGTTTGCCAATACCGCATCCACTGGAATCCACCCATGGTGCGGCTTGTCCGTGCTGTGGCGGGAGACCCGGTTAATACGATGGACAATATCAGCCAAGATCATTGGCCCACAAGCCGTTGGGAGCAGGAAATCCGTGCTCGGCTCGGCGATGAACCTGACCGCCAACCCCCTCTCGTCAATATCAATTCCGAAGACGCCAGGGAATTTGATGCGATTTTTTTAGGCGGTGGCGCAGGGGGGCGTTTTGGCGCGGCGTACTTGCGGGCGATGGGCGGTCGCCCCCTCATCATTGATCTCTGGCCCTTCCTTGGCGGTTCGTGTCCGCACCATGCCTGTGTCCCACATCATCTGTTTTCTGATATCGCCGCACAGTTGATGTTAGAGCGAACATTCTCCGGTCGGCTGTGGTTTCAGAATATGCAAGGCAAGGTGGTTTCCATCAAAGACATCGTCGAAATGTTCCGGTTAGGACGGACCGGCCCCCATGCCTTCATGAATTTCCAGAGCAAGGAGCAGCTTGACTTGGAATTTGTCTTGGGTGCGCCGGGCCGAATCGTGGATGCTCATACCATTGCTGTTGCCGGACAAAACTTTCATGCCAAAAATTTAGTGCTATCGACTGGTGCCAACCCAAAGCCCTTTACAATTGACACCCAAGGGATGGAAGGCGTGTTCAACTACGCCAGCTTGGTCGATACTTTAGCCTACGAACCCGGACCCACTGCCGTGGTCGTCGGCGGTGGCAAAACGGCCATTGAATACGGTTGTTTTTTCAATGCCACGGGCCGGCGGACCATCGTCGTTTCACGGCATCAACCATTACCTATGATTAACGATGCAGAAACCCGTGCCTATCTGCTTGATCGCATGGCGGAACAAGGCATGGAGTTTTGGACCAACGCCGAATTGACTGCCATCGAAGGCGATGGGAGGGTTAGCGCCGTGGCGATCCGCAAAGGTGGCGGCGAAATCAAAAAAGTCGATACCGATTTCGTGTTCCTAGGACTGGGTGAACAGCCCAATTCCCTAGAAGCACACCAGACACTTGGCTTGGAGGTGGATGCCAATGGTGCGGTGAAAATTAATACCCGCATGCAAACTTCGGTTCCAAATGTCTATGCGGTTGGCGATCTGGTCGGTTCGCCAATGGAGATGTTCAAAGCCCGCAAGGGCGGGGTGTATGCGGCCCGCAACATCATGGGCGAAGAAGCCCATTACCATCTCAATGAATATCCTGACTTCATGCATACCCATTATGAAGTCTGCTGGTTAGGCTTGGGGGAAGAACAAGCCCGTGAACGTTATCGAAATGTCGTGGTGCTCAAACTGCCACCCGACAATCCCGACGGCCAGTCGGTCGCCCTACCGGCGGGCGACAGGATGATGCTCTATGTGATGATGAAGCCGCATCTGTCGGGTTTCCAAAAACTGGTTATCGACGGGGATACTCGGCGGATCGTTGGCGCATTCCATGTCGGCTATGGAGCCAAGGATGGATTCCAATACTTGGCGCCGATGGTGCGCAAAGGATTGACCGTCGATGAACTCGGGGAAATGGATGAATTGTTCATCAATCCATCGTATTTCATCCAGCTTTGCCGTTTAAGGGCTGGCAGCAAGGTCTTGCGGGGAATGTAGGGAGGAGCAACCATCATGACCGGACGATTGGTCGACAAGAACACCATCATCACCGGGGGCTGCGCTGGCATTGGCTTGGCGACGGCTCGCCTGTTCGGGCTTGAAGGCGCGAGGGTGTCGATTCTCGATTGTGATGAGGTGCGGTGTAAGCAGGCCGAAACCGAGTTGCGAAGTGAAGGGATAGACGTAGTGGCCTATTGCGTCGATGTGACAAATAGGCATGGCATCGCCGATGCGTTCAAACAGATTGTCGTCCGCTATGGCGGTATTATCCATGTGCTATTCAACAATGCCGGTATTGCGGAATTTGCCGATGTCGAAGAGGCCGCTTTGGAGTCTTGGGAGCGGATCATGGCGGTCAATGTCACCGGCACATTTCTCTGTTCGCAAGCCGCATTGCCCTATATGAAATCGGCAGGCGGGTCCATCATAAACATGGCATCCATCGCGGGGCAGATTGGCATCCCCAAAATGCCAGCTTATTGTGCATCCAAGGCGGCGGTCATTGGCATGACCCGCCAGATGGCAGTCGATTACACTGGCTTGGGGATTAGGGTCAATTGCCTTTGCCCCGGAAGGATAGCGGGAACGGAATTGGACCGATGGATCATGGCGGGAGATTCCGATCAGGCAACACAAGCCAAGATGGCCAAGTACCCCATTGGCCGCTTCGGGCAACCTGAAGAAATCGCCCATGCCGCGCTGTTCCTTGCCTCCGACGAATCTAGCTTCGTATCAGGCACTTCCCTCTGCATTGATGGCGGAATGACTGCGCTATGAATCAGGCTGTATACACCAAAACTGACAAAAGTTGTGACCTCCCCAGCCTAATCGCCCATGTCCACCCCGGCGATTGCCTAGGCGTAGGCGGAGGGCTGTCAAGTCGTGAACCCATGGCAGCCCTGCGTGAGTTGGTTCGGCAGGCAATCGGCAATCTAAGGTTGGTTGGCTCGGCCCATGGCATTGATGTGGACTTGCTGTGTGGCGCAGGGTTGGTTGCAGAAAGCGCGGAATCCTATGTAGGCTTCGAGCAGGATTTTGGTATGGCACCGAATTATCGGCGGGCCTGCGAAACGGGTATTGTCGCGGTACGTGACGGTTGTTGTTATACGCTCGTTCAACAATTGCGTGCTGCCATCGCCGGTTTGCCGTTCATGCCGATGCGCTCGGTGCTAGGCACGGGCTTCATGGCGATGCACCCGGAATATAAAACGATGATTTGCCCCTACACTGGAGAGGAATTGTTGTTAGTGCCTGCGCTAAAGCCCGATGTCGCCATTATCCACGCCCAGTTCGGCGATGCGCAGGGGAATCTGCATATCGAAGGCCCTCCCGTGACCGACATCTTATTTGCCAAAGCGTCAAAAAAGGTCATTGCCACTGTGGAGCAAATCTTGCCTACCGAACAGATTACCGAAAAAGGCGTGACCATCCCTTATTTTTATATAACAGCCATGTCAGAAGTTCCCTACGGCGCCCACCCGACAGCCTGTTATCCGTTTTATGCCTATGACCGCAGGCATACCAAGGAATACCACCGTCTGGCAAGCGAGGGGGATGAAGCCTTCCAAGCTTATTTGCAAACCTATATTTACGGCTGCGACTCACAAGCGCAATATCTGGAAACCATCGGTGGCATGGATTCGCTGGAACGTCTGGCTTCCTGGCAACAGGGCGCGGAAGTTTGGCAGGCTTTATATGCCTAAGCTAAACCAGTGCAGCCTAGGCGAGACGATGATTTACCAAATCGCTCGCACCATTGAAGACGGCATCCTCGCTTTTCATGGTTTTGGCTCGCCCTTAGTGCAACTCGCGCTGCATCTAGCCAAACGCACCCACGCCCCCCGCATGGTTCTGGTGGCCGGGGCCACTTACGGCGTGAACCCCAACCCGCCTTTCCTCACGCCCACCAGCAATGATTGGGTGATGGATCGGGGGGCGGAGTGCCATCTGGATATTGAGGAGTTGTTTGATTTAGCAGCCAGCGGGCGCATGGGGCGCATGTTTCTCTCCGGCTTGCAAATCGACCGCTTCGGCAATTTGAATGTGACCCGTTTGGGGCGTGATCGCTTGCAACTCAAATTACCGGGAGGCGGTGGCGGCTGCAATCTTTCTTGTGATGCGGTTCATGTCACGATTTGGACCGCCGCCCACCGGACAACACCCGATGCCAAAGGCCGTCGCCGGTTTCGGCTAGTGGCGGATTGCGATTTCATCACCAGTGTGGGTCATCGCACCACCGATGGCAAAACTCGCAAAGAGATGGGTTATCGAGGTGAAGGACCTGACAGAATCATCACCGAATTGGGCGTGTTCGACTTTGATGATTTCGGCCAAGCCCGTCTCACTGCCCTATACCCTGATGTCGAAATCGACACCGTGCGTGAAAACACCGGGTTTGACTTTCCTGTGAGCGAAAGCTTGAGCGTGACACCTATGCCCTCGGCAGAGATGGTCGAATTTATCCGAGCTTTGGACCCGCTTAAGATTCACGAGCGTGAGTTTAAGCCCGAAGAAAGACTGCGCAGCTTTCCCTTAGTCTGAAATTAAGAGGCGCATATGGGCGGCGAAGTGTTGACAGTGGGCAATCTCAAACACCAAAAGAATTTCGTGCCTCTGCCTTATCGTCGGGTCAGCTACCAGCCTTATGCGGGCGATATGAGTGAGGAAGCCATCACCGCGCATTTACTGGCGAGAGAAGCCTACCGGCGCACCGACATCGTTATCTTGCACAACGAGCGGGGTGAAAATGCTGTGGCTGCCGTACAGCGGGTTGAATCTGAGGCATTGTTCGTCCGTGTCGATGCCGTCGAAGTTATGGCTTTACCGGAACAATGCGTTTTCTTGAATTCTCCTGCCACCGACCCGGCCAATCGCTCGGCCCTAGCCAAGCTGGCGCATCAAAACAACATCAGCCGAGAACAGACCGCTATTGTGCAAGGCATGTTCGATCACATCAATCTGATTCACCGTCCCGACCCATTGCGTGTACGTGTGGTGGAAGTCGCCCCGCCTGAACCCCCGAAGCTCTATGCCATGGCCGGGCATGTCCTAAGCTATGCCGACCTCCCGCCAATCTACTTGGAATTGGAGCGCATCGAATTACGCGAATTGTGCAAGCAAGTTCAGCCCGAGGCTTTTCTGGTGCCTTGCCGTTCAGGTGGGTTGGATGATCTGGGTGCGCCGGTGTATTTCCTTGATGAGCGCCCACAGCAACGCCAAGCTTGGACCTTGATTGGGTGTGAACGCAGCCTGCAATTCCATCGCCACTACTATGGTGACGAACCGTCGCGGGTTGAGATGTGCCCGCGCAAGCTTACCCCTGCTAATGGATGCCCAACTTTGCTTAAATGTTGCCTATTGGAATACGGCATCGAACAGGAGGGAATGACAGTCATCGTGCCTTGGGGGGCCGACCTGCCCATGGTCGAACAAGCCTTGCGTTTGCTCTCTAAGGAGTATGGGGATGCCTGAGCTTGCTTGGGATGCCATTGTTGGTAACTTGATCCGTGACCGCATCCAAAAGCCGCGCTCATCTGGTGTCACCATGGTCATTGACATTGGGTTGGGTTTGGGTCAACTGCGCGACATTCTCGAAATGGCAGACCATTGTGTGGACCATTGGAAGCTCGGCTTTGGCACTTCCGTATTTCTCACCAAGCAAATGTTGCAGTATAAACTGGCGCTATTGGCCGAACATGAGGTATTGACTTTTCCGGGTGGCACATTGCTAGAAGTCGCATTGCTCGAACACCATTGTCGCGATTACATGAAACATGCCAAAACTCTCGGTTTTAGTGCAGTGGAAATTTCCGATGGCACCATCCCCATGCCCGCTTTCCGCCGCCGCAATATCATTCATTGCGCTGCGGATGCTGGTTTGATCCCCATTACCGAAGTCGGCAAGAAAGACCCATCGCAACAACCAACGGCGGATCAAATCGCCGAACAAGCCTTGGATGATTTGCAGCATGGCGCACATTGGGTGGTGATGGAAGGCCGGGAATCCGGTCGGTCGGTGGGAATTTACGATGCACAAGGAAAAATCAACGATGAAACGGTGGCGGAGATCACTCGCATCATGGGTTCAGCTACAGATAAGCTGATTTGGGAAGCACCGATCAAAGACCAGCAAGCCTATTTGATCCAACGCTTTGGCACCAATGTCGGCTTGGGCAACATCCCGCCCGACCAGATTCTGGCACTGGAAGCCTTGCGTTGCCGATTGCGCTTTGACACGCTGAACACCATTACGGAAGAAATGCTGCGCTCCGGGGCTTGGAACCCCAACCAAGTTGAACCCAAACCCGCCGACGTGGTAGCCACCATCCATGTCAAGAGATAGTCGGCAAGATTCCGTGCTGGAAGTGGGCGCACGGCTGGCTCACGGACCTTCCGACAAGCTCATCCATACGGCATTTAAGCAGGAACTTGACGACCAAGCGCACTTATTCGTCGCGATGGGCCTAGCGGACATCGCCCATACCTTGAGTATGATGGAAGCAGGCATCGTACCCGCCGAATCCGGTCGGGAATTGCTCGCCGCACTGTTAAAACTCCAAGAAAGCCCCGCCAGTTTCATCCTCGATCCCGTCCTAGGCGATCTCTACACAAACCGTGAAGCTTGGCTGGCCGGACACACCCCGGCAGTCTCATGGCTAGGGGCCGGTCGGGCGCGGCGGGAAGCCACCACGACTGCTTTTTTGATGAAGCTGCGCGAGAGTCTGCTCGATCTGGCTAAGGCGCTGGCGGTAGCGGGTCTGGCCTTCATCGTCAAAACGGGAGAATTGTGCAATGCCTTGATGCCCGACTACACCTATTTGTTGTCAGCGCAGCCGACTAGCTTCGGTCATTATCTGCTAGGCTTCGTCTACCCCATGCTGCGCGATTTGGAACGTATCCGTGCGTTATACGGGAAAGTCAATCTAAGCCCCGCTGGTTGTGGTAGCACCAATGGTTCGCGCTTACCACAAGACCGCCAGCGGCTGGCTCAATTATTGGGCTTCGATGGGCTGGTGACCCATGCCCGCGATGCCATGTGGCAAGCAGACTTGCCCATCGAGGCGGCGGCAACGCTGACGGCCATCCTTGTCAACCTCGACCGCCTCGCCGAAGACCTGCAAATCTTTTCATCCGAAGAATTCGGCCTAATCGAACTCGACGACTGTCACGCCCGTGCCAGCAAGATCATGCCGCAAAAGAAAAACCCTTTTGCCCTGACCCATGTGCGCGGACTCGCCAACCGTATGATTGGCATTCTCGCCAGCAGTGCCGCATCGGGCCGTACACCCTCGGGCCAACCGGACAACCGTTTGGCTCTATATGGCATGATTCCCCGTGCCATTGAGGACACGCAAGGTGCAGTGGAACTGATGGGCGAAGTGGTTTGCCTATTGTCGTTTAACACTCAACGGGGACGGGCGCGGCTGGATGATGGCACAGCCCTAGCCACCGACCTTGCCGAGACCTTGGTTTTGGAATGTGGCTTGGATTTCCGTATGGCCCATAGGCTCGTCGGCCATCTCGCCCGCCAGATGCTAACTCAAGGTGGCTTAGCTCGGATCACACCGGAGCAATTGTCAGCGGCGGCGGAGCAACTGCTAGGCCGAAGGCTAGAAATTTCCCCGTCGGCCTTGCAGAATGCTCTAAACCCGGATGCCGCCCTCGCAGCCCGAATCACACCGGGGGGCGCGGCAGTAGAGCCGATGGCGGCAATGCTAGACGAATGTGAACGTGGTTTGAGGGAAGCGGAAAACTGGGCAAGCGATTGCCGTACCGAGTTGCGAAGATCGGAGGAATCACTGGTGAGGTTAACTTTCGAGTGTTTGCGCTGAACTGGCGTTATTCGCCGTGGGCAGATTTTGTTGAATGACGGACTGGAATTTTAGCGATGGATAGCCAGTGAAAAACAAAGGCTACCCAATAGGCAGATAGAGTTTGAGCGGCTGGCTGTCGCAGGCTTTGAAGCCGTAGCGTTGGTAGAACCTCGCTGCCTGGTCGTCTTTGGCATCGACGAAGAGTCCCGCGCTGCCGACGGCCTGCGCAGCGGTTTTGGCCCGATGAACAGCATCGGCAAGCAGTAACCGGCCTAAGCCTTGCCGCTGCATGTCTGCCCGGATTGCCAGTCGGCCAAGACGGGTCACCGGAATCTGGCGTGGATATCGCTTGACCCACGCGGGCGGCAAATCTTCAATTAGAATTGAAGCTGACGCTAGGGCATAAAAGCCAAGAATGCTGTTGGTGTTAATTTCTGCATAACCCATGGCTTGATAGTCGTTGGCAACGGCGGCATCTTCAGGTACGCCAACAAAGGTGCGCGAGATGCCCTTGCTCTGGTGTTGCATCGCCGTTTGCTTGAGCCAGACATTGAGCGCATCGACGCCGCAATCAAACCCGCTGCGGTCGTGGTGTCCAGTCAAGGCTTCCAGTTTGATCATTGCGGCGGGCGGCGTAGTCGGTCAGGGCTGACAACAAGGCATGGTTGAACGGGGGCGGATTATCGAGCGCGTCCAGAAATTGAATGGCATCGGCGGCACTGAGCCGGATGACCCGATCTTGTTCGATGATCCGTTCGGCTTCGCGCAGGGCCGACTGTACAACAAACTGGTTGATGGTCGCCCCAACTAAGGAAGCCGCCATTTCCAGCGTCTCTTGAACTTGGAGTGGGACGCGGGCCGTGATGCGGCCTCGGTCAAGCGAGGGGATAGCCATGGGAAGACCTTTGTTGGATGCTCTGGCTTAAAAGTTTAGCAAAAAGGTGACAAAATGTCACCGCCAATGGGTTTGATTTGTGATTAATCGGACTTCCCGCTAAGAAACTCCAAGGTTTTTAAACGTAACGAGACTATGCCATGCCCGTCCACATCAGCGACTCTGCCATTTTTGGAAACTCTTGGGCCACACCCGAGCTACGGGCATGGTTTGACGATACCGCCCTAGTCGCCGGTTGGGTTGAAGTCATGGGCGCTTTGGCGGAAACTCAAGCGGAGTTTGGCCTGATCCCGGCAGAAGTGGGCGGGCAATTGGCACAGGCTTGCAAGACCGTAATCTTGGACGAGGCATTTTTTACAGAGGCGCGGGAGGATTTCGAGCGTACCAACCATTCCCTGCTTGGCCTGATTCGCGCTGTGCAACGCCGCTGCCCCGGCGACAGCGGCGAGTGGCTATGCTACGGAGCGACGGTGCAAGACATCACCGACACCCATACAGCCCGAATATTGGTGAAGGTACGCAGCGTTTTTCAAACTCAATTGAAGGACATTACCGAAATGTTATGCGATCTTGCCAACCATTATCGGGATGTCCCGATGTGCGGGCGCACCCATGGTCAGCCGGGCTTGCCGATCACCTTCGGGTTCAAGGTCGCCGGTTGGCTGGATGAAATGCAACGCCATCAGCAGCGATTGGAAGAACTGGGGAAACGCTTGAACGTGGGGCAACTCGCGGGCGGCGTGGGTAGCCTCTCCTCATTTGGGCTTCAAGGATTGGCATTGCAAAAGCATTTTTTTGACAAACTTAAATTGGCAACCCCGGCCATTTCGTGGACTGCCTCCCGTGACCGTTTGGCCGAATGGCTCAATTTGCTGGCACTCATCACAGCGACGGCGGATCGCATCGGCCATGAGGTCTACAATCTGCAACGGCCCGAAATCGGCGAACTCAGCGAGGGCTTCACGCTGGGGACAGTGGGCAGCATCACCATGCCGCAAAAACGCAACCCGGAAATCTCCGAGCATCTAGGCACTTTGGCCCGCCAAGTACGCCATCAGGCGGCACACATGATGGAAAATCTGGTGCATGACCATGAGCGCGACGGACGGTCTTGGAAGGGGGAATGGGCCATCCTGCCCGGAGCCAGCCTTGCCACCGGCAAATCCTTGGCGCTTTTGTACGATCTACTGTCCCACCTTGAGGTAAAAGTAGAACGCATGATGGACAATCTACTGGCTACCAAGGGTTTTGTACAGGCTGAGGCGTTGATGTTGAAACTGGCACCCAAACTGGGCAAGCAAAGCGCCCATTCCCTTGTGTATTCAATTGCGATGGATGCTGCCGATCAAGTTGTGCCATTGCGAGAGGCGGTATTGGCCGAACCAAGGATTGTTGCAGTTCTCGGCATGGACGAAATTGAACAGTTGTTTGAGCTAAGTCGCGGCACTGGCTGTTGTGCGGAAATGGTGGACTGTGTATCGTCCCAAACGAACGCCTACCCATGTGAAATGGCTGAACGAGTCGAAAAATCATCTGACTAGGCATCGTCAACATGAACTCCATTTATGACTTCATCATCATCGGGGCGGGTTCGGCAGGCTGTGTGTTGGCAAACCGGCTCAGTGCAGACCCGGCCTGTCGGGTATTGTTACTGGAAGCAGGTGGAGAGGACGATTCCCATCTGATTAGAACGCCGGCTTATTACTCACAACTGCAAGACGGGCCATGCGATTGGGCTGACCGGACAGTTCCCCAGACACATTTAGGAGGACGGCGCATTTTTGTGCCGCAAGGCCGAGTACTGGGAGGATCAAGCGCCATCAATTACATGATTTACATGCGCGGCAACCGGGGTGACTACGACCACTGGCAGCAACTGGGTAATGATGGCTGGGGCTACGATGAAGTCTTGCCTTATTTTGTCAAAGCCGAGAATAACCAAACCATTCGAGACCGTTACCACGGCATGGCAGGCCCGCTCTCCGTAGCCAGCCATCCGCTTGGCAATGCACTTGTTGAGCGATATTTTGTCGCTGCACAAGAAGTGGGAATCCCATTCAATCCAGATTTCAATGGGGAAAAGCAAGAAGGCTGCGGACCCATGCAGGCCACGGTGGCCAACCACACCCGTTGCAGTTCCGCCACAGCCTATCTACACCCTGTGCGTTCGCGGCCCAACTTGACTGTATTGACCCACGGCCACGCCACTCGTTTATTATTTAGGGGAAACCGTGCAATTGGCGTGGAATGCCTGCGCTTCGGGGTGACTGAGCAAGTCTACGCGGATTCCGAATTGATTATTTCGAGCGGGGCTTTGCGCTCGCCAAAATTGTTACTGCTATCCGGCATCGGACCTAAACGTGAACTTGAACGCTTAGGCATCGCCGTCCGACATGACCTGCCCGGTGTGGGCAAGAATTTGCAAGATCACATTCATACGCGTGTGCGATGCGAAATCAACCAAGCACTGACTTTCCCTGCATTGTCCCCGGCACTTAAAGCCGAAGAAATAAAGGAATATGAAGCGGGTTTGGGCGGGGCATTGGCCTCTAATTTCCTTGAAGCCGGGGCATTTGTCAAAAGCGATCCACAAGAGGAATATCCGGGCTTGCAGTTATTCTTCCTGATGACGCTCTCGCCCGATTACCCAGAGGCAGGGACTTCCAATCGCCACGGGCTTTCCTTCACAGCCTATGTTAACCGACCAGACAGCAGGGGGACTGTCATGCTGGCATCTGCCGACCCTCTAGATCGACCCATTGTTGACTTCAATTACTTGAACAAGGCAAATGACCTACGCTGTGCCGTCACCGGGGTGCGATGGAACCTCAATATTTTATATGCGCGGGCTTTCGATGACATACGCGGTGCTGAAGTTGCCCCTGGAATTAGCCTTCGCAGCAATGCTGAACTTGAATCGTTTGTCAGGCGAACGGCATCCACCACTTGGCATCCGGCAGGCACCTGCAAGATGGGCAGCGATGATATGGCAGTTGTCGACTCCAGTCTGCGAGTTCATGGCATCGAAGCGCTGCGCGTTGTGGACGCATCCATTATGCCGACTGTCGTCAGCGGCAACACCAATGCACCGACGATCATGATTGCCGAAAAAGCAGCAGATATAATTCTAAATGGATAGCAACAGTTCAATTATAGGCAATTTCCCGTATGTTTCTGTTCAAATGCCCCCGCTAGTCCTTGGTGGTCTTCCTTGGGCTTCCAAGGTCCGGCGTTACAGCTTTCTTTGCATAGATTTAGGTAGTATTCACCATTTATTTTGGTAATAAATCACAGAATTTTATTATTAAAATAATTAATATGTATATAACCGGAATCCAGAAGAGACTATGATTGGAGTCGGCTTAAAAGCTCCTTTTTAACTTTAATAAAAAAGTAAACTGTGAGCTTATTTATTAATGCTTAAATTTGGAGAAAACTGTGATGAACAAGAGAATATTGCAAGCAATCTCTGTAACATTGCTTCTTGGAGCTATGTTAAGTTTTTCAAACTTTTCATACGCTTATGAAATTTCATATGAACGTCAATCCTATGGGGTTAACCCATGGGGTTACACTGTAGCCATACCAGAACAGGATATTATCTATCTTTGTGGCGATTTTGATGGCTGTACGCTTAGATTGGGTATGTACAATTGGGATGGAACTGGTCGGACTGCTTCACGCGAGTCATTGTTTTACTACAATAGTTCTACTAAAACATGGCGTGCCTCTGCGGGCGATACGGCTGGCTTAAATGGTAATGGAGTAACGGAACATGTCATGCAAGCTTGGTCCTGCTATTTTACCGATGGTCAGTACTCTGGATTTTCTAATTTTGGCGATTATAACTCGAATTTTGGTTTGCTGTCTTGGAACCAATATAATGCTAGTTGTAGATTGACTATTATAGATTAATCGAAAGGCTAGGGCAATTGGCCTAGCCGAATGGCGACACTAAGACACTAGTTACAAATTAGTGTCTTAGTGATAAACTTGACTATAGTTTGAGGTGAAACTAATGAAAAACTACTTCAATAAAAATGCAGTGCTGCTTGGATTTGCATTTATATCATTAATATTAGCGGGTATCTATTTTCCTTACCTTGAGTTTACGGCATCTTTTTCACATGAAAATTCAGATCATGCGGACATCAGATCTAAAGACAATGAAATATCTTTAAATCTTAATAATAAAAAACTTAAACAACAAATGGCCGATCTTAAAGATAAGGATTTTGCTTTATCCGAAAAAAATGACCGGCCTAGTCCAACAGAACCCGAAACCACAATTACGCCAGTTTTAGATGATAATTTCAATGCTCCTGCGGTAGGAGAATATGCAGACCAGATCAATCAACAGGATATTATTGACAAAGCCGAATCAAAAGGCTACCAAGCTCAGTTGACAGAGCAAGAATCGGCCATACCGCCCATTTCAAATAAGGATGTCAGTGCTAAATCGACGGGCGAATATGCAGACCAGATCAATCAACAGGACATTCTTGCTAAAGCCAAACTTGAAGGTTACCATTCCCCTGAAGGCCCTTAACGAGGTATGGTTCAAAAGCTTCTGGTTTTGGGGTGGGTTTAAACAAAGACAAAATTGCAGATCGAAGGCATAGAAACATGCAAGCCGAGCGCGAAAATACACACGGCGGATATTAAATTCGCTCGGCAAAACTGGCGAGGGATTTTTAATCGAAGACAGGATTTTCCAAACCCCAGAAATCGGAATAATTCATGCTATAGCGGCGTTATTTTGGCTAAAATATTGTTCTTAAAAACTATTTATAACTCTGTTCCAACGTTAAAAAAGCCACGAACCATCTCAAGAAGTTCTGTTGGTTTCACACCGTCATGGCGGTTCCGTTGCGTTAGCAAGGATGGGGCGATTTCGGTAAACTATGCCGCCCGACAAACACCACCCGAATTGCCCGCATGATCGACTTTAAAGGACACCGCTTCGTAAAAGAAATCATCCTAACCTGTGTCAGATGGTACCTGGCTTATTCGCTCAGCTACCGGAATTTGGCGGAAATGATGAAGGAGCGAGGCGTCGAGGTTGACCATTCCAATACTCACAGATGGATCCAGAAGTTCACTCCCCAGTTGGAGATCGCATTTAGGAAAGGCAAGAAGCGCCAAGTTGGAAAAAGCTGGCGGATGGACGAGACTTACATCAAGGTCAAAGGCCAGTGGAAATACCGATACCGTGCCGTCGACAAGGACGGCCAGACCATCGACTTCCTGCTCACCGC
>CAIWDB010000582.1 GCA_903911305.1 uncultured Methylococcaceae bacterium
CCCCAACGGGGGGAGGTTAGGAGGCAATGCTGTTGAATTAACTCCTCCCCCCCACGGGGGGAGGTTGGGAGGCAATGCTGTTGAATTAACTCCTCCCCCCCACGGGGGGAGGTTGGGAGGGGGGCGATCAGAAAGCAGCGAAGCCACTGATTTTACTCGCCCCCACCCTAACCCTCCCCCGTTGGGGGAGAGCTTGCGAGGGGGTCGAACTGGTTCGCCTAATTCAACAGCATTGAGCTTGGCAGGGGTTCAAACAGCGAAACTGCCCGTGAATTTGGCGGAATTAATCGCCCATCAACCGGCCACTGCCTCCCTTCCATTGCTTTCAAGCTTGGCTTCGAGCGGTGATGAACAACAAATACCTCTTTCAACTGGAACCAGAGGCTGGCGGGTCAGCCTAACTAACTTTACTCTCAATCAAGGTAATGAATGATGAATGATCGCTTTGACTATGATGTCGTCGTGGTCGGTGGCGGACCGGCAGGCTCAACGGCGGCGACCTTGCTGGCGCAACATGGACACACCATTTTGCTGTTGGAGCAGGACAAGCACCCACGCTTTCACATTGGGGAATCCATGCTCCCTTTCAGCGAACCCGTCGTGCAACGTCTTGGCATTGATTGGAGTGAAGGCAACCAGTTCAAAAGCGGGGCAGTGTTCATTGACGAGAAATCCGGTCGGCGCATGTTTTTCCCGTTGAGCGCCCACCGCAAGACCTACCAGTTGGAACGTGCCCCTTTCGATCAAAAGTTGTTCCAAAACGCCGCCGCGCATGGCGTGAAAACCCACGAAGAAGAAAAAGTCTTGGAAGTCTCCTGTCATGAACATGGTGTGGACATCACCACTGACAAACGGAGCTACCGCAGCCGCTACTTAGTCGATGCAACCGGGCGCACTGCCTTGATGGGCAGGAAGCAGCAAGGCATCACCCGCATTGAGAACTTAGGCAAATTTGCGGTGTACACACATTTTGAGGACATTCCCGCCAATGACGAGGCGGACGAATTATTTCGCACCGGCTGTATTTATGTGCCGGTGGTGGACATCGGTTGGATATGGATCATCCCCTTATCCGGGCATCGCCTCAGCGTGGGCTTGGTTGTGCAGAAGGAACGTCCGAAAGATTGCGACGTGGAAGAATTATTGCACCGCTATCTGGCTCAATCACCCATCCTCTGCCGCTTGCTGGCCGGCGCAAAGCAGTTTGCCCCCGTCCGGGTCGAAGCGGATTTCAGCTACACCAACCAGCAGCGTTACGGCTTGCGCTATGTTTGCTGTGGCGACTCCGCCGGCTTCCTCGATCCAGTGTTTTCTTCTGGCGTGTTTATTGCCATTACCAGTGCTGCCCGCGTCGCCGACCAAGTCCACCTTGCACTAGCGGAAGGCCGGGAGGCGGACCCGCAACTCCATGCCGAAGTTGACGGGGAATATATGCTAGGTTTCAACACCATGCGCCGTTTCGTGGAACGGTTTTACCAATCCGACATGGTGCATAACCTGTTTTTCGAGGCCGACAATCACCCCGAAATGAAAGCGGAAATCGCCCAGCTTTTGGCGGGAGACCTGTGGACTGGCCAAAACCAGTTGCAAAACAGCTTGCTGGCCAGCCATAGGTCGGTGGGGTGAAACCTCAGAGAAACTGATGTCACAATTTGACATCAACGCCGGACATATCGGACGAACCGCTTATGAATCAATGGCTGGCGAGCTATTTAAGACTGAAACGAGGGAATGGGCTTGGTGCGCGGGGCTGATTCTGCGAATATACCTTTTTGCGCCAATGCTCCATTGGCATCCTGCCCCGTCCAACCGATTGGTTTGCTTCCATGCCCCAAACCCAGCTTCCCTTTTTTCCAGAAGGCGTCACCCGGATCAGCTACTTGCAGGCGTTTCGCGTGGAGGACGGCCGCGTCACCTACTTCAACGGCAACATGCCGGTGTTCATCCATGACAAGGACGACATCGCCACTTTCAGGATGATCACGGAGAGCATAAAAATCCGGGGGAGATTAGGCTGCCTCCTTGATTTGGGAATCGTTGGTTTTTCGGAAGCCCGGATACCATCGCCGGAAGGTCTGGTCCAGTTCGTCGTTCAAAACCTTGGTTCGCGCCTGCAACGTAAGGGGTCAACGCTTCCATATGTCATTTTAAAAAACAAATTGGCATCCTCTGGCTTTTGCGCGAGGATGAATAATGGCTTTATCGGTACGTTGGAAAAACCACATTGAGGACTGGCAGGCCAGCGGCCTGTCGCAAGCCGAGTACTGTCGACGGCACGGGCTTAACGCCAACACCTTTTCCGGGCGGCTGCATCACTACCGGTCGCAAGGGCTGCCCCCTCAGCCGCAATGCTGTTGAATTAAGGGTTGGTTGTAGGCCGGAATAAGGTCGTGCAACGACCGTTTCCGGCACTTGGCCTGTCATTTTGCCGGAAACGCCCGTCGGGGCGGGCTTATTCCGGCCTACTTCTGCCGCTAATTCAACAG
>CAIWDB010000583.1 GCA_903911305.1 uncultured Methylococcaceae bacterium
CTGTTGAATTAGCGGCAGAAGTAGGCCGGAATAAGCCCGCCCCGACGGGCGTTTCCGGCAAAATGACAGGCCAAGTGCCGGAAACGGTCGTTGCACGACCTTATTCCGGCCTACAACCAACCCTTAATTCAACAGCATTGCCCCCAACGGGGGAGGGTGTCGCTCAGGACAGGTATGGCTTGGATACCGGCAACCATCCCGGAATGGCGGGGTTTTAAGCCAAAATGATAATTGTTGTTGACGCTTCCTTTTCGTTAGAAAATAAGCAACTGTTGCGTCCGTGGGTAACATCAGTCACTTACAATCTTGAAGCATTACTTTGGTTTGCCCAACCAGTAGAGCAATTCCCTGAAGAGTATTTCAGGTTGCACTGGCTTGGCAAGGAAGGCATTCATGCCCGCATCCAAGCAAAGAACTTTATCCTCATCATAGGCGTTGGCCGAGACGGCTATGATGGGAGTGCTTTCCCTGCCCGGAATTTTGCGAATGGCTCGTGTGGCATCCAGCCCATTCATGACGGGCATTTGCACATCCATTAAAATGAGTTCGTAAGCTTGTCGTGCCGCCATGGCGACGGCCTCTTCGCCATTGCATGCCATGTCCACGTTCAGGCCAGCCTCCTCGAGCAATTCCATGAGGATTTCCTGAAGGATGGAATCGTCCTCCACCAGCAATAGCTTGGCTGAAGCATGGTGCGCCCTGAGTGCTTCCAGTGGTGGCAATTCGGATGGCCTTGCCGGTTGTTGCCCCTTGCCCCGCTTCAGTTTGAACGTGGCCCAGAAGGTGCTGCCATGGCCGATTTCGCTTTCCACCCCGGTTTCACCGCCCATCATTTCGACCAACTTCTTGTTGATGGACAGCCCAAGGCCAATGCCGCCAAATGGGCGGGTCAGCGTGTTGTCGGACTGCTCGAACGGCTCGAATATAGTGTTGAGTTTGGACGGATCAATACCTATGCCAGTGTCTTGAACCTCAAAGCGGATGGTCACGTCGCCCTGTTCACCAGTTGCCGCCATACACGCCCGCACATTGACTTTTCCCTGATGGGTGAATTTGACGGCATTGCCTACAAAGTTGATGAGGACCTGCCCCAACTTGCCGGGGTCGCCCGATAATACGGGTGGAATGGCGGGATCGATTTCGACGCTATAGGCCAGTTTTTTCGCACAGGCCCTAGGCGCAATCATGTCGCTGATATGCTGGATGACATCGTTTAGATCAAAATCGACTGTCGCTAGGTTCAACTTGCCAGCGTCGATGTCAGTAAAATTTAGGATGTCAATAATGACGGATGCCAAGTTATTGGCGGATTTGCCGATGCCTGCAAGCTTTTGCAAGTGTGTCGTGTCGGTGACTTTGCGTTGCAGTATCTCGGTGTGACCAATGATGCCGTTCAGCGGGGTTCGCAGTTCATGGCTCATTTTGCCGAGGAATTGCCGCTTGGCAAGGTTGGCGGTTTCTGCCTGCCGGGCGCGTTGCTCCAAGGCAATGTTCAAGGCTTCAACTTGCAGGGTCCGTTCTTCGAGTTCGGCGGTGCGTTGTCTGACGCGGTTTTCGAGTGCTTCGTTCAAGCGTTGAAGTTCAAGCTCGCGTCGCTTCAACATGAGCTGTGTTTTCACGCGGGAAAGCACCACCAGGGGATTGATGGGCTTGTGAATGAAATCCACCGCTCCTGCCGTAAGCGCCCGCGTTTCATTGCTGGTATCGTTAAAAGCGGTGACGAAGATCACCGGGATTCCTTTGGTTGTTGGGTCGCCCGACAGTTCGGAAAACACCGCATAACCATCCATTTCCGGCATCATCACATCCAGCAGGATCAGGTCTGGGGGATACTGGCGGGCCAGTTCCAAGCCTTCCCGGCCTGATGAGGCAAATTGGATGTCATACTCATGCTCTAAAACCCCTCCTAACGCCATCAAATTGTCGATGATGTCGTCAATAATCAATATGTGTGGTTTAGTCATTGTCTTTATGATTTGGTTTTCTGATTGACTGATGTTACGCAAGGGACTAGGTTTGGACGCTCCGTTTTCATCCGTGCGTAACATCCGTGATTATGGGTCTATATAGTGTTGTTTACTAAAATTTTCCAATGCATCCAAAGCATCGTTAAACCGCATTTGCCGGATTAGGTCGCCTATCTTGTTGAATTCTTCAGAATAGCCTGTTCCTGCCAGCAAAGATTCGATCTGGTTCGCAATCTGTCTAGCTTTCAGCATTTTTCGTCCCAGTAATTGTTTGAGTTCTTTCAACAAGGGTGCTAATTGCCCCCAATCTGCTGCCTCTGCAATCGGGGCAAGTGGAACGGCATCTGTGTTTTCTGGCATGGTTGCCTCACCAATCGAATGGCGGGGTTTGACCCATTCTAGCAAACATGAGGCCAATGCTTCCGGGTCTATGGGTTTGGTCAGGTAAGCGGTCATGCCCGCACCCAAGCAAGCCTGCTCGTCGCCTTCCATGGCAGAAGCCGTCAATGCAATGATAGGCAAATCGACACCTGTCGGCAATTCCCTAATCAGGCGGGTAGCCTCAAGGCCTCCCATGACCAGCATCTGCAAATCCATCAACACGGCATCGAAGCGCTTGCTTTTCACCAAAGCAACAGCCTCAAACCCGTTTTCCGCCAAAGTAACGTTTAGCCTCATGTTTTCCAGAAAACGCTGGGCGACGACTTGGTTCGTGGCATCATCTTCGACTAACAAGATTTCCGCGCCGTGGATGGTGGCGGTCAGATGGATATAGTGCTTATCGCCCTTCGATGTCATGGCTACAGGTATGGTTTTGTCCCCTTCTTCGGTCTGTCTGGCAAGGCCAAACTTCGCCGTAAACGTAAAGGTGCTACCAAGTCCTGGGGTGCTGGCAACGGTTAACTCGCCGCCCATCAGTTCGACCAGCCGTTTGGCGATGGAAAGCCCCAAGCCCGTGCCGCCATACTGGCGGCTGATTGATGTGTCCGCCTGGGTGAAGGGGGCGAACAATTGCCGCGTGTATCCGGGGCTAATACCGATGCCGGTGTCACTGACCCTAAAGCGCAAAGTGACCACGTCCGGTTGTTGAGTCTCCTGTTCGGGCAATCGGTCCACCGTCAGGCGGATTTCGCCTTGGTGAGTGAATTTGATGGCGTTGCCGATCAGGTTGTTGATGACTTGGCCGAGTCGCAGGCTATCTCCGACTAGGAACTCCGGCAGGTCGTGGCCCATCTCTTTGGTCAGCTTCAATGCTTTCTGTTCAAGCTTGTTAGCAAACAGCTCGAACGTATCGCAAAACACATCTTCCAACCTGAATGTCGCCTTCTCGAAGGAAAGATGCCCGGCCTCAATCTTGGAGAAGTCCAAGATGTCGTTGATGAGTCTTAACAGGGATTTGGCGGCGGATAGAACGCTGCTTAGATAATTGCGCTGGTGCAGAGACAGGTCGGTGTCCATTAGCAAGGTGGACAGGCCAATGATGGCGTTCATCGGGGTGCGGATTTCATGGCTCATATTGGCGAGGAAGGCGCTCTTGGCTTGATTAGCCTGATCCGCCTCCTGTTTCGCGGTGCGCAAACTTTCCTCCAACTGGTGTTGCGCGGTGATGTTGCGATTGACCCCAATCATCCGCAGCGGCTTGCCCACGGGGTTATTCTCGACGACAAAAGCCAATTGCATGAAGCGGATTTGACCGTCGGGCAAGACTATGCGAAAATTGCTGCTGCTGCTGCTGCTGCTGCTGCTGCTGCTGCTGCTGCTGCTGCTGCTGCTGCGCAGTGTTTCTTGAAGAACCTTTTCCACCTCTTGAATGTCGTCTGGGTGAACGCGGCTACGCCAGGAATCATAATATAGCCCGGTTTCAAGCACGTCCTCTGGCACTTCGTACCAAGCACAAAGCCGCTCGTCCCATTCGAGTTTGTCGTTGTCGAAATCCCAACTCCATATCCCAATATCCGCCGCCTCGGTGGCGAGTTTGAGCCGCTGCATCGCTAACTTAATCTGCTGCTCGGTTTGCTTGAGTTCGGTGATGTCGTTGTAAACCAACAAGGTCCAGTCATTGAACAGGGGAAGTCCGTGGATTTCAAAAATCTTGCCGCCGAAACCGGAGCGTATGATATGTTTAATCCGGTGGGATTTGAAATAGCCGACAATCCGCGCACACACCTCATCAAAGGGTTCCCCCGGATAATCGCCCCGTTCCCAAGAAAATCGCAGAAGTTCTTCAAAGACCAGTCCGGGCTGCGCCATCAATGCCGGCGGGAAGCCCAACAAATCGACATAGGCTTGGTTGTGTTTGATCAGGGCGAGATTCTCGTCAAACAGGGCCAAGCCGCTGGGGATGTGGGCCATGATGGTTTGCAACAGGCGTTCCTGTTCTTCCAATTTGAATTGTGCCTGTTTGATCGGGGTGATGTCCTGCACCGTGCCGATGCCGCCGGAAAACTTGCCTTGTGGTCCAAAGCTCAGTTCGGCCAGCACCCGTATCCATTTCACTTGGCCCTGCACGACTATCCGATACTGGTTTTCATAAGAATTTCCTTGCAATGCGGCTCGCCATTCCGCTTCCACCCAAGGCTGGTCTTCGGGATGGACGCGGCTAAACCAATCCCTTAAAGTAACCTCGCCATTCATTTCAAAGTCAAATATCCGGCGGGTTTCTTCGGAAGCTTCAAACCGGTCGGGCAAAGTGGTCAGTTGCCAACTGCCGATATGGGCTATCGCTTGAGCGTGTTGCAAATGCTTTTGGCTTTCTCTGAGTGCTTGTTCGGCCCGCTTGCGGTCGTTGATATCAACCAAGCTGGCTATAATAAAGCCAGCATCGCCGATTTTGATGGGGCTAAGGCCCACTTCAACCGGAATCAGCGTGCCATCGCTGGTCAAGGCGTGGACTTCCCGTAAAGACATGTTCCTAGCCTTCTGAGTTTTAAAAAATGCCGCCCGGTTATGCGGATGGTGTTGGCGGTGTTCCATTGGCACGAAATCATCGATCAAACGCCCCGCTAGGGTGTCTGCGTTGCAGCGCAACAACTCGCCAGATTTGGTGTTGGCCTTTTTGATAACGCCAAACTCATCGACGACCAGCATGGCGACGGGACTGCTCGACAAGATTTGTTGCGCTTGTATCTCGCTTTCTTGCCACTCCTTGAGCAGCCGTCTCTGTTCGGAGATGTCTTCGATCATGCTCAAGTGCAGGGGTCGCTGACCGGCCTGCACCTGAAGGCTGGCGACCGTCATGCTAATCCAAACCATCGACCCGTCGGGCCGGAGGTAGCGTTTGTCCATCTGAAAGCCCGTGATTTCTCCCGCGTTCAGCCTTGCCATGTTGTCCAAGTCTTCTTGTACGTCGTCGGGATGGGTAATGGACATCCAATCAATGACCGCCATTTCGGCGCGGGTGCGTCCGGCAATATCGGCAAAACGCTGGTTCACTTCAAGGATATTGCCATCCAAGGAATCAATCAAGGCGACACCGATAGGCGCTTCGTCGAATATTTGCCTCAATCGCGTTAGAGATTGCTCGGCTTCGGAACGGGCTTCTTGCAAATCAGTGGTGCGTTCCAACACGAGGTTTTCAAGCTGATTGCGATGCTGTTGCAATTCCAATTCGAGCAGCTTCCTTGCCGTAATATCGGTGACTAGGCCAATATAGTGGGTCACATTACCTGCGGCATCCTTTTGCGGTCCACCACGCGATAACAGCCAACGGGGTTGATCTTCAGCCCTACCGTTAACGAGCCATTCGATTTCATAATCAGTGCCACTTTTAACCGCATTGAACATAATGCTTTCAATGCGTTGCAAGTCTTCTTCGACGACTGTAGTGCGCCAAGCATCGAGACTTGGCTCAACTTCGTCGGGTCTCAATCCATACAGGTTCCAAATAGTCTCCGACCAGGTGACGCGATTGGTCGCCAACTCCCAACCCCACATGCCCGCTCGGCTTGCGCATATCGCTGCCTCCAACTGGCCTTGTTGGTGACGGAGGTTTCGCTGCGAAGCCTCCAATTCGATGACAATGCCCGCCAATTTTGCGGCGCTGCTGATGTTTTCCTCGTCCGCTAAGGTCGGTTGGCTGATGCGTTGACTGTATATGGCGAAGGTTCCAGTGACCTTGCCCTGCCGATCCCTAATTGGCTCCGACCAACAGGAAGCTAAGCCCCATGGTGCGGCGGCTTCGCGAAAATCCGCCCAATAGGGATGGGATTGGATGTCTTCGACCACAACACGGCAGTTGTCAAAGGCCGCCGTGCCACAACTTCCCACGCCATGCCCTATGCGTAGCCCATCAATGGCTTGATTATAGGCTTCGGGCAAGCTAGGCGCGGCACCGAGCCGAAGGTGGCCTGTCTTATCCAGCAACAAAATTGAGCAAAACAAACCCTCCGATTCCTGCTCGATATGTTTGACGATTAAGTTCAGCACCTCTGTCAAGGGCGTGCCCGTGGCGATGGCTTCCAGAATATTTGCTCGCCCTCGTTCCAGTCTTTCCAAATCCAAGCGTTCTTCGCGCTCGCGCAAGGCTTTAACCATGGCGAACCGCTCAACGGCATTCTCGATGGCATGGGAAAGGCTTTCAGCATTCATCCAAGATTTTCCGATAAAATCCTGGGCGCCCATCTTGATTAGCCCCTTGCCATCAACCCCGTTAGTCCGCCCAGTCACCACCACTATCGGGCAAGGGGGTATACCCTCAACCGCAACTGCGGCCAGCCATTCCGGCGCTTCATAATCAGGTAGGTGGTAATCCAGCAGGACGCAATCAGGCGGGCCTTCAACACTGTCCATGCAGGCGCGAAGGGCTGTTGCACCCGTATCGGCCTCTATGATCTGGTATCTCTTAGGTTCTGACAGCAAATACCGCCGCATGGCCTCGCGGTCTTCTGGGCAGTCATCGACAATCAGCACTCGTAACATGACATAAACGCTGCGGGGGTGAGATTACGCATTTATGCATCCGTGCATAACATCAGTTAAGCAGCAAGCAGCCTGTCGAAAATGTGTTCGAACCGCTGCCGCATCATCCTGCCAAACAAGGGGTCGGTCGCGGCGGGCATGGATGCCTCAATGCGCGCCCAGTCTTCAGGCTCAAGCTCTTGATCCAATAAATCAAAGACCGAACTTTCTTCAAGGTTCAAGTGATCCCATTGCATTTGCAGATAATCGGCGATGATGGCGACGACCCTTTCCCTAGGCACCGGCGAGTCATTGCACCATTGCTCGATATGCTCTCTAATCTCTAGGGTTTTTTTGACTAGCAGCACATGCTCTGCCATCAACCGGTTCACCAATTCGTTGCGGTCAGTGGCACGATGTTCCAAATAAACCGAAAAGATGACATCTTCACGCTTGTGATGGATGAGGTCTGGATAGGTTTGCACGTAATCGACGATTTCGCTGAGTGCGTTGAGGTCGATGTGTTCCCCGGCTCTGACCTCCCCCAATAGGCTTTCCAGCAAGTGAAGCACATGGGCCAGATTGATGTGGTCCTGGTGGAGTTCTTTAAGTTGGGAATGCATAAGTGTCACCTGGTCCGGCTATTAGGTCATTGCCACCATTGTAGCGAAAACTTGCGGCAAGCAATCTAGGTTATAACGATATAATGCCATATTACCTTTAGATCAAGGCCAGTTCAATTAGGTTGACGCATGCCCCATCTTTTCATCGTCGAATCGCCCGGCAAAACTAAAAAAATCGCCAGCTTCCTAGGCGCAGGCTTTACGGTCAAAGCGTCGTTCGGACATGTCCGCGACTTGCCGCCCAAAGACATGGGTGTGGACATCGACCATGGCTTCAAGCCGACTTACGTTGTCATCGACAATAAGGCCGGCAAAAGCAAGCGCAGCATCATCAATGAACTGAAGGCCCAAGCGGGCAAGGCCGATTCGATTTATCTGGCGACCGACGATGACCGCGAAGGCGAGTCCATCGCCTGGCATTTATATGTCGCCTTGGGGCTGAAACGCCTAGGCAAACCCGTCCATCGGGTTCGCTTTAATGCCATCACCCGACAGGCGATCAGCAAAGCCATGGGTAACCTCGGCACACTCGACATTCCCTTGGTCAGCGCCCAAGAATGCCGCCGGGTGTTGGATCGACTGGTTGGCTGGATGGTGTCACCGAAGCTCCGCCACCTAGGCAAGGGATTCTCCGCAGGCCGGGTGCAAAGTCCGGCGGTGCGTTTGGTGGTGGAGCGGGAATTGGAAATCCGCAACTTCCAGCCCGTCACCCATTACACCGTGGAAGCGCATATGGATCAGCCGTTTCCATGGAAGGCGCTATGGGATCATGCACCGTACCGGGAAAAAGGCCAAACCCTTTGGCTGGACAAAACCGTTGCCGAAGCCGTCGCCAAAGTCACCCGGTTAAAGCTGCTGTCAGTCGAAAAATCCCAGCGTGAACGCCGTCCGCCACCGCCGTTCATCACCTCCACATTACAACAAGCCGCCAGTGTGGCTTTGCGGTTGTCGCCCGAAAAAACCATGGCGATTGCCCAAAAGCTCTATGAACAGGGCTTGATCACCTATATGCGGACGGATAACCCGAACCTGTCCGAGGAAGGTCTGCAAGACATCGCCGCCTATCTTGAAGCCAACCACCTACCTGCGGCAACCAAGCCCAATACGTGGAAAACCAAAGACAGTGTTCAAGCTGCGCACGAAGCCATCCGCCCCACCCATGCGGCGGAACGTTCAGGCGGCGAGAACAGGGAGGAACAAGCGCTATATCAACTCATCTGGCAACGGGCGGTTGCCAGCCAAATGGCGAATGCAGTATTCGACGTGACCGAAGCCAGACTGGAAGGCAATGTTGCCGTGCCGCTTCGCGAAAACCAGCTTGCCGTGTTTATCGCCAAGGGTGAAACCGTGGTTGCCAAAGGCTGGATGGCGTTGACCGAGCCTCACGAAGACAAGGAAAGCCAACCTGATGAATCCACTCAACCCCTGCCGCCACTCAAGCCCAAGGACGAGTTCGATTGCAAGGGTGTGTGCCTGACCAAACAAACCACCCCGCCTGCCCGATACACCGAAGCGTCATTGGTGAAAAAGCTGGAAGAATTGGGCATTGGCCGGCCTTCGTCATATGCCACCATCGTCGGCAACCTGAAGTCGCCCGTCCGCAACTATGTGACACTCAACGCCAAACGCCAACTTGAACCGACCGAGCGGGGGTTTGCCTTGATTGACGAACTGGTCGGCAAGCAGTTCTCGTTTATCGAATATAACTACACCAAGCATCTGGAAACCGGGCTGGATCAAATTGCGGCGGGCAAGCACACCTATCAGGCTTTATTAGGCGAGGCTTGGGGGGTGTTGCAGACGGAATTGGCAAGGATGGGTTCCACTGGATACCGAGGCAAGCAGCCTACACCGAATGAAACCTTAGAACACACAGATAAGACCGACTCGGTTTCCAAAATCGAGCCAATCTATGGCAAACCCCATTTCAAGCAAGAGACCTTGCCCGATGCCCATTGCCGTTGCAGCGGGTCGATTATCAAAAGCCCTAAAGCGTGGAGTTGCGCCGACTGCAAAGCCATCGTGTGGAACACCGTCGCCAGCAAACCGATAGACGAACCCACTGCCCTCGCCCTGCTGGCAGGCGAGCGGGTCAACGTGGACGGGCTGACCTCGAAAGCTGGCAAACCGTTTTCGGCTAACTTGTACATGGATGAGGACGGCAAAGTGAAGTTTGATTTTGTTGCAAGATAGTGTGCAAGGATACCCAACAATTTTCATATTGAGGCTATCTCGACACGTTTGTAGTACCGCCTTCAGGCGGAAGGGCCGCAGAAGACCGGTTAAAGCCGGAACTACGAACAATGTTAAATTCAATCACAAGGATATCATCTTCGGGTTCATAACTCATTTTCATGGGGTATCATCCTCTAATCGCCAATCCACCATAACAGTTTTGACAATACAGCGTTTTCAATACCAAATAGTTACTTAATAATGAATATATGCAACATGTAGGAGCGGGCCACGCCCGCGATAAATAGCCTATTTTTGAAGACTTGGCCCAAACAATCGCGGGCATGGCCCGCTCCTACGGATCAA
>CAIWDB010000584.1 GCA_903911305.1 uncultured Methylococcaceae bacterium
ACCCAAGGCAGCTTTGCGAATAACGGCATCGTCAGCGCCAGCGGCGGGATCGTCAACAACGGGCTTGCGCTTTCACAGCCGCAGTCGGCAATAGTCAGCAACGCGATGAAGGTGAATGGCAACTCGATAGATGTGGCAACGACGGTGAATTTCAGCCCGGTGGGACTTTCGGGGCGCGGGGCGCGTATCGGCGAATTCTTTGGCATTTCGCAGAAGGCAGGCGGCAAGCCGTTGTTTGACGGTCTTATGTCTCGCCTCGTCAATGTCCAGACCGTCGGCGAACTCGACGCCACCTATTCGGGTGTGGTCGGCGATTCGCTGTCGGCGATTTCGCAAGCAAGCCTGATGACGGCGAGGCAAAGCATGACGACCTATGCCCAGCGGGCGGATCGCTGGCGGGCCGGCACATTGGATGCCATCCTCGACAAGCCGTCGCGTGTGTGGCTCACGGCCAATGGCGGGACCGGGCGTATCGACGGCGATGTCGGCAAGCTGACGGCCAACTCTTGGGGCCTTGCCGGGGGCATGGACTTTGAACTCTCAAAGAACTTGCTGGTTGGCCTTGGCGTAAGCGGCGGACGCACGACGTTGGATGTCAACTCGGGCGGATTCTCGGGCCTGTTGTCGGGCGGTGGTGGCGGCGTTTACGGACTCGCACGCTTCGGTCAGGCGTACTTGTCGATGTCGAGCTACTTCGGTGGAGACTCGACGCCCATTACACGGTCGGTGTTGCCGAATGCCTACTCCTATTATGGTGGCGGCAGGGCCAATTTCGGGTCGACACTGGTTGGAGGGCAGTTTGAGGTTGGCTACACGTCCGGCAAGAAGGAATTGTCATTCACACCTTTCGCCGCCTTCGCGCCAACCGGCCGTTGGCAGGACAACACAAGGGAAACGGTTAGGCTGGCCAACGGCAGCATGACGGTGATCGACTACACGAACAAGGCGACACAGTCGCTGCCGATGTCGCTTGGCCTGCAAGTCGATTCCGACCTCACGCTCGACAACGGCGGGAGGCTGGCCTTGGATGCGCGGGCAGGCTACTGGCACGACTTTTCGACAGACCGGGCGATGACGAGGAGTTTTGATGCCTTGCAGAGCGTTAGCCTTACCACTGACGGTGGTTTCGGCGTGGCCAATGCCGGCTTCGCGCGTACCGGTGTGCAGTACAGCACACCGTCCGGCGTTCGCCTATTTGCTGACCTCAACACTCAGTTCGGTTCGGCTATCGCCACCTTCGGCGGACAAGCTGGCGTCGAGGTTCGCTGGTAGCCAAGGCGCGCAGATCACATGGGAAAAATTGTGGGTCTCTTGGGAGAGAAACATGTGGACTGATCCCAATCCGCGAAGGATATGCCCGCCAATGCTGTTGAAACCCAACGGGGAAGGTTAGGAGGACAATGCTGTTGAATTAAGCCGTTTGTAGTAAGTTTATCGAACCATGAACGGCTTAATTTTGATACAGTTGGATTTTTCCATTCATCGCAATCGACCACCTGTGAGGTTCGATTCGCGCACCCAAACCTCGTCGCGAAACTCATCACCGAGATCATTCCAAACTCGAAACCTTCCGTTGCCTCAAACGGTATATCGCAAGGGAAGTTTTAACCCCGATTCAAAACCGAAGTAGGGAGTTCAAACAAGTTCAAATTGTCACTTGACAAACAGAAGGGCTTCAGAGGATGGTCAATCATTTTAGCTTTGGTGTGGCAATCTTCCACTTCCCATTGGGTTGTTTGCAAAAAATCAATTCCATATCATTACTTGATTCTGGATTGTGAGTGGCGATGTTGAGCAGCCTGCAATTGTGGGCGCTATTATTAACCGAACGCAATACCTTAATTTCACCTGAAGTTTTGGTTGCCGGATTCTCCCAAGACTTAGTATCATTATCTTGAGCAGTGTCGAGGGTGTCAAAGATGGCATTTTGGAATATTGACCAATCCTGCTTATTAAATGTTTCGGCTGGAGTGCCTTGCAGAAAACTCCATGTACCGATATTTGCAATTGCATTGCAAATATTTGGAACTAGGAGGATAGTTGCTGAGAAAATGGTTGCTGCCAAGGTGTGTTTAGTTACTTTCATTAATTAATACCGGAAGTATATTGAAGTTAAGAAAAAGTCCACATATGTCTGTTATTTGAGATTAAGTAGTCGTTATCAATGGCTAAGATTTCCTCTCATGTCTTTTTCATTAGAGTGCGTTTTTTTTCATCATCGGAAATGGTATCATTCTTTAACTTTATATAACAAGTGCATTCTAATAGAGACTGAACATGACCAAACCTCTTGTTTCGATTGTTTTCCTGTTGGCTGCGGCCCTGCTTGCCGCATGCTCTTTTTCAGAAAGTTCAAAGAGTTCCTCAACCTCTTCGGGGAGCATTTCTGACTCGGCATCGAGTCCATCTTCTTCTGTGCCAACATCAAAGGACAAACAGAAGTCTGGTTATGCAAGCGATGTACGGGATTATACTGCTGAATTCGTCAAGTCCTCCAACACAAGCATAGAATCATTCCGTGGCAAACTGGGCAAAATCGCCTCAAACTATGGCGTGACCCAATGGGATCAAGATAAATCCACTTATGTCGCTATTGGCAAGGGTTTACGCAAAGCTGGCCTAAGCAAGGCGGAGTATGAATCATTCAAATCCATCCTAGGCGAATCGCAGGCTTGGAAGATGGAGTCCATTGAGGAAGGTTATAAATAACCGCCTTTCCGGTTGAAATGAAGTTGCAGACTATTCGTCGTGCCGGAATGCCGTTTTGCCGAGACAAATTAGTAGGCCGGTAAGTCAGTGGGTTTGAAAGCATGCTTGGCGGTTTTGATGGTGACTCTGATTTTTCTGAGCGATCCATCATCCGCCGCCACGCATATTCAATTTGTTTACTTGAATGCAAGCGAGGATGGGGCAGGCGGAGGCCACGCTGCACTCAAAATGGATGATGAAGTGTTTCATTTTGAGCATGTCCCTCCCGGCCTTTTAAAAATAAAGCGCGATGATTTTGCTCATTTCCGTGATCAATACCTAGCAAGGGAAAATCGCACTATGGAAATGCATCACGTAGCCGTGTCTGAGGAGACCAAAATCCTGTTACGCGAACACTTCAACCGGGTGCTGCTGATTGAGGACGAGCAGTTTGATCGGCGTGAAGCATTGGAAAACGATGGTCGATTGCTAAAAGCTTTGCTTCAGCTATCTAGGCATGACGCTATTAATCACGGCAAAACAAACCGTCTGGAATTGAAGGGCGCGGGTTTTTTCTTGCCAGATGACTGGCAGTTCAACGCTTCAATTCTAAGCACCCAACCAGAATTTTCAGAACCCAGCATCGACCGATTGAGGTGTCTTGTCATAGCGGAATACGGCAACAACTTCCTCCGCAGCAAAATCAGAGAGACTTTTTCCAATCTACAGACATTAAAGCCAGTCGCTTACGAATCTTTCGGTAATAGTTTGGCCGAGGATAGGTTCCAATCGTCGGAATATACATTTTCCAAACAATATTCCGACTATATGGGCATTTTGACGGCTTTATTTGTGCTTCAACAGGGTTTGCCTCTGCGTGAAGGCTTGTTAGTTCAGTCTGACCGTGAAGAATTCAGTTTGAGCGAGAAGGAGAGGCTAATTGTTGTCGCTTACCGGAACTGGTTGGAAGGTCAGCTAGTGAGGCTTGTTGGCCAAAACCATCCTGACTGGGGGTTCGCCTTGTTGCTAGGCATGGCTAGGCTCATCGTTTTGGAGCAAAGTTTAGTATCCGGTCATTGGGTAATGCTTAACTTGCAATATGCAGAGGGTTCCAAACAGGGAAACCCATCTAATCTGACCGATGCCACTTTTAAAGAATATGCATCGAGCAGAGCCAGGTTTTCTGAAGCCAAATCTGCACTGATGGGTGCGGCAACCCCCAGTGAGTGGGATTATCTACATCTGGAAAAAACGACAAACCAGTTCATTGAATTGGGCAATGCCTTACGCGAGGGGAGGGCGGCCAACTTGGTCGGCATGAAATCCTTGCCATCGCGTCCGGCTTCTATAGTGTTGATTCCAAGCGCTTTGACATCTGACGAATTGCAAACTTCCCTTGACAGATTGGAGGGTTTCAGATCAGGCTACGAGGAGAATTTGACCCAACTTTATTCGTACAACTTGCTTGGCCGAAATTGCGCTAGTGAGATTTTCCGCATAATCGGGCTAGCGATGAGAGAGGCTTCCAAGCATAAAACCTCGCAACCGGGCCAAACGTTTACGGATCAAACGGCTGAAGTCGAATCAACCGCTAGATTGGGAGGTTATATTTCCGGTAAGGGTTGGGAGTTTATACCGTTTGTATCGTCCCTTAGAGTGGAAGACACGTGGCGGATAGCATTTTCTGAACAGGTACTTTCTTATCGTTTGCAAAAGTTGGAACAGGCAAGGCAACAGGAAGCTTCATTTTGGCTGTCTTGGCGCGAATCTAATGTGTTCAGTTCCGAAGTTTATCAATGGCATGGCAATGATCCTGCCTTCGTATTCTTCACCGATGACCTGATGTTGGCGCGACCTTTGGCGGGTGGCGTAAACCTCTTGGCCGGTCTGGCCCAAGGAGTGTCAGGCATATTGACCATGGCTTTGGACGGCGGTGAAAACCTGCGCTTAGGTGTCAAAGGGGTTATGATAAGCCTGCCGGAATTATTCTTTTTTAATATCCGCAAGGGCACGTTCCCTGGATTGGTTGCCTTAGAGGAATAAGGGCATCATCTAATTTCAGTCAAGTGCCACTATACTATTGAACGGTGATCAACGCACATAACAAAATCCTGAATGGGAAAGAGGTTGCAATGGCTAACGATGAGAGAAAACGTACCTGCTTTGTTGTCATGCCGTTTGGCGAGAAAAAAGATGCCGACGGAGTAGACATTGATTTTGATGACATTTACCGGTTTTTCTTTAGAAAAGCCATTGAAAGCCTAGGCTTGGATTGCATACGTTGTGATGAAATCGCCGAGGCGGGTTCAATTCATGAAAAAATGTTTGAGCAACTCTACAAAGCAGATGTAGTTGTTGTTGACATCACGTCGTTAAATGCCAATGTGTTTTATGAGTTGGGTGTGCGCCATACCTTGCAAAAATCAGTGACCGTGTTGATAAGGCGAAAGGGAACCAGCATACCTTTTAACATACAGGGACTTCAAGTGGTTGAATATGATCAGGCAAAATTTGCAAGTATCGAAAGGGCTAAAGAAAGGCTCCTAGAGATCATCAAGAATGGCTTACATGTCAAGAAAAACGACAGCCCGGTTCATGCTGTACTTAGCCTAAATATAGGGACAGAACCAAAGCCATTAAGCGAGACGAAGAAGCTTAAGTTCCCACTGAAAACTAATAATAAGAAATCAGTATGCCTTGTGACGGGCGAACTGCATAATGTCAAAGATATTGATGTATGGGTCAATCCTGAAAACAACGGGTTGCTGATGGCAAGACCTTTGGATAATTCAATCTCTGGCATTATTCGTTATCTTGGCTCAAACCGCGAAGGGAAAATTGTGGAAGATACGATTGCCATCGAACTTCATAACATACTCTCGGAACGTCATGCGACAACAGTCGATCCTGGGGAAGTCATTGTCACTTCATCGGGTAACCTAGCTAAATCGAATAATGTGAAGATACTATTTCATGTCGCTGCTTTCATAGGGCAATTTGGCAAAGGTTATTTTCCAATCCCCGATATTACCGAATGTATTGAGAATGCCTTGAGAAAAGCTGACGAGGAGTTTTTTGAACGAGGTTTCACATCTATTTTGTTTCCATTGATGGGGACTGGCTCTGCTAGCCGGGATTTTGAAGAGAAAGTGAACGCCTTGCTTGAAACGGCGATCAATTTCCTCAGCAGGGATTCCAATGGTAAAATCGAAAATGTTTATTTTCTGAATTATTCGGACAGGGAGTATGAGATTTCACGTCGTCTGTTAGAAGCAAACCCAAAGGTGGCAGATGCCCCAGAAACGATTCCCTTGAGTGAATCAGATATGAAGCCCTCATTGAGGGAAGAAGTTAAAACAGCGGATCAAATCGAGGAAATCGGCGCAGATTTAGTCATAATTGAAACTAATTCTCTGCGTGAGAGTAAAAAAAAAGAAACTAAAGGATTGTTGATCCAAAAGGAAAGTCATTAACCTTGGTTCATACGCACACTTATTTTCGATAAATATAAATCCAAATATTTGTCTGGGGATTCAATTATTTGCCTGATAATATCGGATTACGAATTTTGGAATAAAGGTTTTTAGGAATGCGGTGAATATTTTGATACTAGGATGCCAAAGGAATCCCTGCAAATAAGCTATTCGTGCGTCATTCATTGAGTTAAGTTGGCAAAATAAATCGTATCCTAGGTATAACCAAGCATTGGATATTTTAATTCGATAGGTAGACAGTTCTGCATTGGAAAGATGCTGTTGCAATCTAGTATAATTGAATTCATGAAATCTAGCCGTTTCTCTAAGCAGTAATGATTGTCTTTGGGTAATGCTAGTTGGGTGTTGTCGGTAATTTGACAGCGTCATATCGCAATACCCAAGCTTACCAGCCATTCCAAGTCGAATCCATAAGTCAGTGTCTTCGCAAATGGAAAAGTTTTCGTTAAATAATATTTGACTAAGACAGAACTTATCGGAATCTATTAGGATGGTCGAGGTATGGATAGCAGCATATTTCAACGACATAAAATGATAAAAGTTTTCCCTGCATTCGAACCAAACACCTCCAATATGAGATATCCATGGTGCGGCATTATTTACGAAGTTTGAGTCAGATAAATAAGTTCTAACTAATGTTAATCCATCTTCTTCAAGCAGTTTCATATCATGAAATACAGCAACCCAATCTTGATGCTTTATAAGTTCATGAAGCAACAATTCAATCCTTCCATTTTCATAAAAATCATCTGCGTCTAGGAAGCAGATATAACGCCCACGTGCATGTTTTAGGGCTGAATTGCGGGCAATGGAAGGGCGGCCAGAATTGGTTTGATGGAAAACACGAATACGATTATCTTCCCTTGATAGTTGTTCAAGAATATCGGAAGATCCATCCGTTGAACCATCATCAACTACAATGATCTCCAAGTCGCTCCAGGTCTGGCTGAGTACAGAATTTATGGCTTGATTAATATAAGGTGCGCAATTATAGGCTGCCATAATTACTGAAACAGATGGATTCATCCTGTTTAATTTCATGTGTTTCGAAAATCCAAAATTATTCGGAATTATAAAAAATCAACTTACAGCGTTTTCAATACCAAATAGTTACTTAATAATGAATATATGCAACATGTAGGAGCGGGCCACGCCCGCGATAAATAGCCTATTTTTGAAGACTTGGCCCAAACAATCGCGGGCATGGCCCGCTCCTACGGAT
>CAIWDB010000585.1 GCA_903911305.1 uncultured Methylococcaceae bacterium
AATGCTGTTGAATTAAGGGTTGGTTGTAGGCCGGAATAAGGTCGTGCAACGACCGTTTCCGGCACTTGGCCTGTCATTTTGCCGGAAACGCCCGTCGGGGCGGGCTTATTCCGGCCTACTTCTGCCGCTAATTCAACAGCATTGCTCCCCCAACCCCTCCCCCGCAAGCGGGGGAGGGGAGTCAAAGCCCCTCTCCCCAACGGGGAGAGGGGTTGGGGAGAGGGGCAAACAGCACTGCAAATCCTTAACTTAATGGCTTTGACGCCGGAGCGTGGGAACCATCTAAATATCCGTTAACAGGTGAATCCCTTCAGAATGTTGCAGCGCAACCTGACGGTCACTGGCTGGCTGGGGTCGCCAGTGACACCTACGCCGCCACGGCTAGAACTCACCCGGATGCCACCATTAAGGATCATGTTGGTCTGGGTGTACGGGTCAAAAATGTAAGTTTGCGAAATGGCCGGGGAGGCAAATTGGTTGTTCGCATACATCGTCGGGTCTACATTGCCAGCCACCGGATCGACAATCGTCCCTGTGGTGGTGTACTGGAAGCATTGCCCGCCGGGGGGTACGCCGACGGCAACGCCTACTCTCACGAAAGTCCCGCAGACCGGCGCGGCGGTTCCTGCCGGCGACTGGTTGATGATGCTCATCGCCAGCGGACTGCTGCTCATCGGAACACCCAACGAGTCAAACGCCTCCACATATAACTGCAAATTATTGGGAGTGGCTGGGGTTGCCGGTTTGCTGCCTGTTTGCAAACTTGAATACGCCGTCACGGTAAGCTTTCCCCTACCCTTGGTGTTGTCCCAAACGGCGTTGACAATTGTCACCGTATCTTTCGGTTGATTTGCCACAATCGGAGCAGTAGGGCCGGCTGCCGCCACTACGGCTAGGTTACTGGCGCAAAGCGCTTGATTCGGATTAAGCGGATTGACCGGTCCCGGCATGGGTGCCGCCCATGGCGAAGGGTTGAGCGGCCCAACCACCGGATAGGAACCCGAAGCAATGGCTGAAGGTGTGTTCAGCGGCCCAGAACCGCAAGACAAAAATGCCAGATCTTGGAAATTGTTGGGGACAATCTGGTCACCTATGCCAACGTTTTCAGGAAAAATGTAGTCGAAGTTTGGCGCATTATACTGCCCGTATTTCAACCCGTTAGCAGCCTGTTGAGCTGGATCAAAAGGCATCCAAGTGATTGGATTCAAACCGCCGGCTTGCGGGTAATAGCAGGGCGTGGAATTGCTGTTACACAGAGTGCGACTGACAATTCGGAGATTGCGCGTTGGCGGGGCAAATGCGCCCGCTGCCGGTACAAACTTGATCCGGCCAATGACCGGCGGGGTATTTGGGTTGACAGTTGCCAGCAAGCGGTCGTTAGTCACCCCCGTCAGTTGATCGACATCCATCGCGTAAATGTCCACCAACGCGCTTGGGTCGGTGACAAAACCGATGACTTTTATCAGTGAAGTCGCTTCTTGCGGAATATTGGTGAGTGCCTTGGCATTGGTGCCGGCCAACAGCGATTCAATGGCAGCATAGACCGGTGCTGTGTTGGGGTAGGTGTAAATACCCAAAGCCGCTGTGACGGTGTGCGCAGAGATATAGTAAGGGTTTGAACCTGCAGCGGTGGCGGGAGAATCCAGTGGACTGCTCACCGACACAGTGCCGGAATAGGTGACATAATCGCCCACTTCAAACGGGGCTTGTTGGTCTGGGCGAGTGGTGCAGGGTATGTTCTGGATGAGGGCGCCCGTCGTCGGGCTGGTGACCGCACCACAAAAGCCATAATTGGGGGTTTCATCCATGACAAAGCTGTGACAATAGCTACCAACTTTCTGTGACGGAAAATTGGGGAAATTGATGCCGTTGACTGCCGGGCGATTGTTGGCGGGTGGGAGGTTTTGACAACCGACGCCCCTAGAGCCTAATAAATTACCCGCATCATCAAATACCAGTGAAACCGTGCCGCCACCAGCCACTTGGATGGGGCGGTTTTCCTGCGGGCAAAGAGGGTCATTCGACCCGTTTGGCCCAAACGGAAAGCTTCTGGGGATGCACATCGGATAGCCCGTCTCCGCATGTACTGTAGGGTTGTCTTGATCCACCGTAAAACGCGGGTCGTAATTGGCTTCCCACACTTGAGCTTTACTGTTTGGTTTACCGTGACTCAGGCCAAACCTGCCCGTGCCGGGGACTCCAACATCCGTGGCGGGCCCATCATTCAGGCGAACTCGCGCATCGGGTGCCACACAGGCCGGGCTGGGGACGGTTTGGACGGCAAAGCTTCCGGCGGGTCGGGAAGTGGAAATGCACAACTCGCCTGTCGCATAGTCGATGGATTTTACAAAGCCTTGCCCGACATTCAGGGAATCTTGGGAAATAAAGATCAGGCCGGCGATGTATTGGCCGTTAGGCATGATGTTTCCCTGTACTCGAATCTGATAAGTCGGCGTTGGAAGGTAAGGCTGGCTGAGGTTTGCGCTGAGCGGGGCCGTCAGACTAGGGGTGAAATTGCTAATTCCGGGAAGATCGGACACGGGTTGCAGAACACTTGACATGCTGCTGGAAGCCCCTTGCATGAAGGCAAGGTCGGTCATTGCCAAGCCGCTGATAGTGTTGTAATTCCCCATTGCAACAGCCGCGACATTGGCGGGTTGTAAGCTTGGGTCAAACAGTTCGGCCCATGTCAACGCGGTGGCCGGCATTTGCAAAATCGTGTTGCAAGGCACGGTGATGGTGATGCCATTGACGGTGACAAGCCCGCCAGCCAGTTTTGGGTCTTTTGGTGTGCAAATCCTGCCGGTAGTGTCCAGCGTCGCCATCTGAATATGGCCGATAATGTCAAACTGACTAGGCACGACGGGTTGCTCACCAGTCGCCACTGCCGCGAATATAGTGGGTTTTAAACCGTTATTATTTGCCATGGCAATGGGCGCGGAGCCAATGAGACCCATCAGGCTAACAGCGAATAAAATCCTTCTGGCGTTCACAGTGTTCCTCTTGGAGATGGGTTGAAGCTTGACGGGTTCATTAATTGCAATAATCACCGGTATTCTTGAGTTGCCTAGTCGTGGTATGGGATAAGGGGTAGCGCCCTATGGTGAACAGATTACGCTTTTAGGCATTGACGATGGATCGGGTGAACACTGTAATCTTGGGTTTAAACACCTTAGATTGACTGATGAAAACCTTAGACGGGGTTGCAAGCTTGCAGAGGCCGTGGTGGCGTTATTTAGATGGTTCCCACGCTCCGGCGTGGTAACCCATCCCGGACGCTCCGCGTCCGTACACCGCCGGAGCGGTTCAAGCTGCATTCCCACGCCGGAGCGTGGGAATGCGATCAAACCAGTTCCCTCCCCCAACGGGGGAGGGTTAGGGTGGGGGCGAGTAAAATGATGCGTAGCCACTGATTCAACACCCCTCACCCCAACCCCTCTCCCTGAGGGAGAGGGGCTTTTGGCGCTTATTTCAACAGTATTGCCCTGCGAAGGGGGTGAGTTAAAACAATGCCTTTATCCCATCGTGATGTTGCCGGGGTCTTCGTACCGACCCCGCAGAATCTCCAAGCTTGGTTGCTTCGCGCCCGGCTCCAGCCAGTCGATGTATTCCGCAATCGCCACGGGCGAACCGAGGGCCGGGGCCATGCCCCAACGCTCCAAGCGTTCAATGCCAAACTTGACTACGCCAATATGTTGCGTCCGGTCTTTGTCGGCAACCGGATCGGAATTCTTGTACCCTAGGTTGGCCCGCAATTGTTCGATGCGATCTTTAGTACCCGTCAGAAACGTCCAACCCGGCCCGGTTTTGAACAAATCGGCATAACTTTTCAATAAATGAGGGGTGTCATGTTCCGGGTCTAAGGTGATCGAATACATGAACACATCCTTTCCAACGCGGTCTCCCAGTGCTGTGTATACCTTTTTCAGATTTGATGTTGTCATCGGGCAACTGTCCGCGCAACTGGCGTACATGAAATTGATTAAGACAGTCTTATCTTTCATCAAGTCGTCGTAGAAGTGGACAATCTTCCCTTCATGAGTCACCAGCGGGACGTTCAAGAATCGACTCCGGCGACGCTCAGTGGCGTTGGGTGCATGTTTGCTATGCGTTTTATGCGAGGCGGCAAGCAATGAAGGCGCAGCGGTCAGTGCCGCCAAGCCCATAGACGCACCTGTGGCTTTTCTTAAAAACTCTCTCTTATTCATGGCATTTATCTCTTACGTTGGTGGCGTGTGGACTACGGTGTCGGTCATCACTTCAAAATTTCAAAGCGAATCATCATGCCGTGGTCTTCATGCACGACGTTATGGCAGTGCATGGGATAATCCCCCCACCAATCTCTGAATTGCATCTGAATCACCACCTTGCCACTATTGATGCTGGCACCTTCCAAAGCGGTGGGAGACGGGTTGATCAGTGCCGCATCACCAATACGCAACACATCCTTGCGGGATATTTCCTCGGTCGGGATACCGCTGGGGTATTTTGTGTTATCACGACTGACGATTTGAAACTCTTCATGGTGGATGTGGATGGGATGAGCCCAACCGCCCCCCGAGGTGATGGTCCATTGCTCCCACGTGTTGGGTTTGATCTGCGCACTAATGACCGCCGGGTCAAACAACTTGCCGTTGACCGACCAAGCGCCATTCGACGATCCGAAATCCCAAGTCCGGCTGACCGCAATTTTCTTGGCTTCCTGGGCAGGCAAGGCCGGCATGGCTAACATGGGTATCGGGCGAGTCACGCTGGGCAACGGTGGAATGACGCTGCGGTCCACTTCGCCCACTGGCAAGGGATTAACCTTAATCTTCAATATCTTGGTGGCTTCGTTGGCGGGCAGAACTTTGCCTGAAGGTCCACGACCATTGATTTGATGCAGACGGTTTTCCAACCAAAGCGTGTCACCCTCGTTGACAGAAAACCCATTGGCATCTTTCAGGTTGGCAAAATCAATGATGACATCCACTCGTTCTGCCACCCCTAAGCGGAAGCAAGTCTGGTTAATCGGTTTAACCAATAAATTGCCGTCGGTGGAAATTCGCCAAAAGGCATAAGGAATATCGACCATCGTACCGGCACGGTCTACCGACAGATGGAATTGGAAAAATCTGGAAGGGCCACCCACCAACATGCGGAAACGGTATTTGCGCTTTTTGACTTCCAGTTTCGGTTTGATTTGGAAATTGACCGTGGTCATGTCGCCCAAGAAGCCATCAAAGTTCAAAATGTCCATGAACAATTCGCCGCCGCTGGGGTTGAACATCTTGTCGGCAAACACTAACGGAATGTCGAACTCGAAATTCTTGCCGCAGGGCAGTCCCAAGCCTTTGGTCTCATCACCGCCAGCCGTTGGGTCTTCGGGGTCGGCATCGCCATAGTCGAGGTTGATGTCGTCGCTGTAGAGGGTGTAGAACGAGGCCAAACCCTTATAAACATTCTGCGCGGTGAAATCCATCTTGTGATCGTGAAACCACAAGGTGCTTAGAGTTTCAGCGAAATTGCCGGCACAGGTCTGCCAAGGTCTATTGTCAACGATGCCCGTTTTAGGGTCTGTATACCCCGTGGGGTAACTCGGGTATGGTTTATAAATGCTTGTCTTGTAGGTGCTGCCGGTGAAGCCAGCGCGGATATTAGGGTAGTGATAATCCCAGAACTGGGCGGTGTTGTTGGTGGTGTTCCAGCCTTCAAACCAGCGCAGAGGACCCCCGTCGGACGGTGGCGCATTATGATGATTGTGAAGATGGGTGGAGATTTTGTTGATGCCAAACCCCCTGTTGTCGGCAGGCAACATGTTGACCACACGCATGTAAGTCGGTTGCCCATAACGGGCCACTAGGCGTAACGGCGCAACCCTCACCCCTGCTTCATAAGTGCTATATTCTCCAGCATAAGATTTGGGGTCGCTACCGTCGCAAAAAGTCCAGACGTGGCAATGGTTACCCACGCCATCCGCATGTGGATAAAAACAATACGGGACTTCGCGGGCCAACAGCAAATAATGATGGGCGTTGTCGGGTTTCAACGGCTTCAGCGGCCCGGCTGTACTGCCTACTGGGGCGCTAGAGTAAGCTTTGGCACTAGGGTAAGACTCGCTCCACCGTTGGTGTTCTTCCTTGCGCGCCTCGGAATAACGCATCAAGGGCTGACCGGAAGGGTCTGTGACGGTCTGCCCGCCCCAAGAGGAGGGGTTTCTGGCGGCAAGTTCCGCAATGGTAAAATTCGATGGCGTTGCGCCGGGTATTGGAACCGGCGCGGGGTAAAGCCCATTATTCGGGTCTATGCGATGGACCGTCGGAGGGATGTAAAGGTTTTCCGTCCACGGATTGAGCACTTGCGGACTGACAAACGGGTTCACCTGAGGGTCGATGATGGCGGCTTGCGTGCTTTTGCTCAAGCCCAAGGTGAGGCCCCCTGCCCCGGCGGCAACGCCCATTTTCAGTAATTCACGACGGCTCAGTCCTGCCCTGCCAATCTCCGTCACTTCGTCCATGTATTTGGAAATCTCACGCTCCCGTTTCGCCAATCCTGTGGATTGAAATACTTTTTTCATCAAACCTAGCCTCTCTTGAACCCGATTATTAGGAATTGTCCGTAGCTTGGGTGGCAACCGGAACTTGCACACTATCGTAAGGGACAATGCCGACAACTAAACTCGGGTGTATACCCGATTCAGGGGCTAAAGAGGCTGTATCTTTTTCAGGTAAGGCGGATTCGGTCTAAGGTTGGCCGGGTTGGCTTCAAAGCCATTAACTTAACGATTTTCCGTTCGCCCTGTCGAAGGATGGACGGAAAAATCCAAAACATTGACGTTTTTGCCGTTCATGGTTCGACAGGCTCACCACGAACGGCTTAAGTTAATGGCTTTGCTAGTTGACTTGGGCAGAAGAGGCTGGGCTGGGTTGGATGTTTGGTCATGCAGAGCGCTGAGGATAGCCTTAATCTCGACCCTATCCAAAGCATCCTTCTGTAAGAAGTGATCGGCTCCGGCAGCCTTGGCTGCTTCTTTGTATTCAGGCTGGTCGTGGCTCGTCACAATGACAATAGTTATCTGCGGGTGGATGGATTTGATCTTCCGGGTAAGGCAAAGCCCATTTGCACAGGGTAGATTGATATCCATGAAAACGATATCGGGTTTCAAGATGCCCACCAACTCGACAACATGGCATCCATCCAAGGCTTCGTCAATCAACATGTCGGGCCGCAAGTTTTGGAGGCACTTGCCAAACAGCAAACGGAACAAAGCATTGTCTTCGACGATCAGAGTTTTCAGCATGGCGAGGTCATTTAATTGTTATAGGGTAGCTTCGCAGCGAGAGCGAGCTTGATTCAGTGGTGAGGAGTATAAGGCAAGCTTGCAACAATCAAACTCGGGTAAAGACCCTATTCAGCATCGGAAAGGAGCGTATTTTGCCTTTACACAAAAACCAAACCATCAAAGATCGCCTTCAACGTACTGGCATTTAACTCATCCTTTTTCAAGAAAAAATCAGCCCCGGCTGATTTGGCTGTTTCGGAGTATTCCAGAAAGTCATGTCCTGTCACCACGACAACCGGAATGCTGGGATGAACGGTTTTGATTTCTTTGGTAAGTTCAAGGCCATTTGCCATGGGCAAATGAATGTCCATGAAAATGATGTCAGGTGGGCATGAATTCACCCATTCGACGACATTGCAACCGTCCACATTTTCGTCAACCAACATGTCGGGCCAAAGTTTCTGCAACATTTTAGAAAACAGCGCACGAAAAAATAGGCTGTCTTCGACGATGAGGATTCTGGGTGTGAGGTTGGGCATCATGGTGCAGTCAAATTGAAATGGTTGATTTATATTCCGTCACACGTGACATCAACGGAAATATTTCTAATTAGCATTATAAATGCCTATTAGCCGATTTTTTTTCGACGGTCACTATGGATTATACACATCCAAGATGAGTGCCACCGCGCAGGGAGCATTAAAATTTAATTAAGAAATAATTTGCCCTTTGTTTTATTTTGCAAGCTTTAAGGTTTTGCAAAATGCAAATAATTCGCAAAATGCAAATGCAGTTTGGATTATTCAGGAGTGGCCTCTAACAAATGGCAAGTTGCAAACTTAGTCGATACAGTTTAGCATCCACCCAATTAACGCTATAGGGCCACCATCATTCCATCGCTTTTTAAATGTATATGATTGATTTTTAACATTTAATCAAATATCCCGATTGCAATCCTCCACTTGTGCAAAAATGTTAGATGCTTTGATTTTCGATCAAACGTATTTGTCTTGCTATTTTGGCCTTATAGTTGCTTATATAAAATATTGCAATTGTTTGCAACTAAATTTACATGGCTTCATCAAAAATGCAAAATCCGAGAATGCAACATTTAAGACAATGTATACTGTATTACCTTATTTACGGGATAGCTTTTCAGATGTAGTGTATGTATTCTTACCTACGGTGTCGATATACATTTTCACAGGTTCGTCAGGCAACATTAAACCATTTACAAAATAGAGAATATTATGTCAAACAAATCGCGTATCTGCGTCGCAGAAGACCACACGATTCTAAGGGCTGGCATTTGTTCGCTGTTGGCCTCCAATGCGCTCTTAGAAGTTGTAGATCAAGTGGGTGACGGGCTGGAGTTGATTGAATCCGTTAAAAAACACTGCCCCGATCTGGTCATCATGGATATTTCCATGCCACGGATGAGAGGATTGGAGGCAATTCAACAAATCAAAGCGCGTTACCCTGAAATAAAGATACTCGTATTAACCATGCATGACACCGAGGAGTACATTCAAGCCGCACTCCAAGCCGGTGCCTTGGGGTACATTTTAAAGGATTCCACCCATGAAGAACTCATGCTGGCAATTAGCACCGTGCTGAAGGGCAAGACTTATCTGAGCCCGGATGTTTCTGGAAAGGTTCTTCAAGGCTACCTAGAAGGCAAGCAACAGAAAAATCAAACCAACACCGCGTGGGATACGCTGACTAACCGCGAGCGGGAAATTCTGAAATTAATCGCGGAAGGCGGCAAAAACAAAGAAATAGCGGATGTTTTGCATATGAGCGTGAAAACGGTGGAAACCCATAGAACCAACTTAATGAAGAAGCTCGACGCTCACAGCGCAACAGAACTGACCGTTTACGCCATGGAAAGAGGATTGGTTAATAACAGAGGATTGGTTAATAACAGAGGATTGGTTAATAACAATGGTTCTGCTCGATTGCTTGTCTAAACGGGCCATGGAATCTTTATCACCTGAAAATGAAGTTTTAGCCGTCTTCATCGGCGTGTAGTGACACAGGCCACTGGGCTGAAACCGTGGTGCCCTGACCACGGGATGATTCGATGGCGAAGTATCCACCTGAAAGGTGCACCCTTTCTTTCATGCTGACCAAGCCAAACCCGCGGTCAATCGCTTCATTGGTCACCGCTTGGTCGATTGCAAACCCCAATCCATTATCCGACACGCTTAGGTGTATGAGTCCAGCACTTTTGGACAAGCGCACATGAACCAGCGATGCCTCGGCGTGTTTGGCGATGTTATTTAAAGACTCTTGCAAAACACGGTAAATCGTAACCTTTAAAGGTTCGGGTATATCGTGTTCTTGGACTTCCACTTCTTTCTCAATCAGGATGCCAGTGAACGAGGCTTGAAATCTGCGGCAATACCAATTGATGGTGGATATAATGCCCAAATCATCAAGGATAGCCGGGCGCAAATCGGCCGATATTCGCCGGACTTCTTCGATAGCCTCTTGAACCAAATCTATTAAACCGGGGAAGTTAGACACCACCACTGTCTCTTCCTGCAATTCTGCTTCTTCGGATTTCATCTGTTGTAATCCAAATTTCAGGGCGTTCAAATATTGCCCAATACCGTCGTGCAACTCCGATGCGATGCGCTTTCTCTCTTGTTCTTGTATATCAATTAGTTGCTTTGAATGGGATTCAAGTTGCCTAGAATATGCCGACAATTGATTTTCCAATTGTTTTTCGACGGTAATGTCAATGACATTTTTCAAGATGGCGGGTTTGCCACAATAGGTAATGGGGATGAAAGCTATTTTTAGTGTCAGGGTTCTTTGATCTTTTGTCAGACCCATGATAATAAGATTATCTGAATTCTCTTTCCCTTGTAAAACCTTTCCGATCAATGTGCTGAACCGTTCTCTGTCGTCTGGATGAATCAACTGGATATACTCCATGCTTTCCAGTTCACCTTGAGAATAACCGAATTTTTGAGAAAATATTCGATTAAAATATACTAAACGGTGGTTTTGGATGATGACAATCCCAACTAGCGACTTTTCCACTAGCGTGTGATATTTGGTTTCCGATTCCGCCAAAGCTATCTCGGCCTGTTTTTTGGCAGTCACGTCTTCGTGGAGGGCGACTAAATTGGTAATGTTACCTTGTGGGTTTTTAATGGAAAAAAATGTCTCGTCGGTCCAGTATACTTCGCCATTTTTTTTCTTATTTTGCACTGATTTTTTACAGTCTTCGCCCTGCGTCAATGCATTCCACAACATTTTATAGAACTCGGCATCCGTCAGGCCAGATTGTAGGATGCGAGGGTTTTTCCCGATGAGCTCGGCAGATGAATAACCAGTTATGGTGCAGAACCGATTATTCACATATTCTATGGTTCCTTGGTTATCTGTGATGACTACGCCTATTGGGGATTGCTCCACGACTTTAGATAGTTTATTGATCTGTATATTTTTTTGCTTGTGTTCAGTAATATCAGTGATGACCGCAAAGGTATGCGTCAATTCACCAGCCTGATTTAACAGTGGGCGAGGGGAAATATGCCCGATAAAATGCCCACCGTCTTTTGTTTTGAAACGGAGTTCATACTGCTCAAAATTTCCCATCATATGTTCCCCTATATGTTCAGTCAATAGGCTTTTCTCCATATCTTCGAAAAAATCTAAGATCGGTTTACCTATCACTTCTTCGAGTGAGTGGCCTAGCATTTTGCACAGGGCGGGATTGAAGTATTTGACCACACCTTTTGCGTCCAAAATACCCAATCCTTCATTCATGGTTTCGACCAAAATTTGAAACCACTTGTCAGTTTCGCGTCGATTGTTTTTTTCTGAACGTTGGTCTTTCATTACCTAAATCCATAATAATGCCATACAAAATAAGCCGTAAGGCGGCAACCCTTTTCAGCCAAGGAAAGGAGCAAAACGATTGTCGGCATAGGAACGTCGACCCAATCCTCAATTCAACAGTATTGTATTGCCCAGCCTTCCTGCTCTGCGCGATGCGCCAAGGAGTGCTGTCAAAACGTTTAATCCCTATTGTACA